>JAZQPG010000246.1:0-16376 GCA_045628365.1 Sodaliphilus sp.
TTAGACCAGATGTTTGCCGACGGCTTCCTTCAGATTCCATCTCGCGATGGACACCCTTGCCTTGGGCTATGTGATTCCCGCTATCAGGGCTCACTCGGGACTTGCACCCGTTAGACAATGCTCATGCCGAGCGTACGGCAATATAGGCCACATAAGTTGAAGATGACTTATGTGGCCTATGTAGTTTATGTAGCCTATGTAGCTTATGTGGCTTATGTAGCCTATGTAGCTTATCTTTATTTCTCGCTATCGCTATCGTTGCCGTCTTGGCGGCGCAGGCGCTGTATGTGGGCCAGCTCGTTGACGGCATAGTCATGGCTGTTGGGACTCTCGAGCAATGCCTTGAATATCTTCTCGGCCTCGTCGAGGAACCCATACTCGATAAAGGCATAGCCGCGGCGGCGCTCCAGGAACTCCATGAAGTCGATAAGGTGCTGGGGCTCGTCCTCGCCGCGCTCGCGCAGGTCGTCAACGGTAGCCCTGAGCGACTCCTGGGTCTGGGCGATGTAACCCAGTGTGCGCACATCCCGCGAGTTGGTCATCGCGTTGATATATTCCTTCACGTAGTCGATGCGGTTAGACTGCGACAGGATGTCAAGGTAGTAAAACGCCTTTTCATAGTTGCGCAGCTCGCAGTAGCTGAACCCCAGGTAGTAGCACACGTCGTGGAACGAATCGACCTTTTTCTTGTCATAGAACTGACCGCTGAGTGTCCTGAACACCCGCTCCAGGTGCACAATGGCCTCGTAGTAGCGGCCCTGGTGGAAAAGCTTCGTGCCCCAGTAACTGTTATAGGCGGTGTCGTCCCAATAAGACTCGGCGAGCATGCGCTGGTCCCGGGACAATTCCTCGTTGTTCTTCATCTTGATGAGCGCGTCCTCCCACATGTAGCGGAACTCCTCCATCTTGTTGGCGGGGTCCTGGCGGTCAATGGCCACGAGCATCGAGGCACACTGCACCTGTTGCCTTGACAGGAGCGGTTTCTTGGCCGACAACGCCTCGGGGACAACCGTCATGGTAACCCTCACGTAGAACGAGGAGTCGTCGCTGCCGGCAGTGGTGAGCGCGATGCTTATGGTCTTGCGTGTGTCGGGGTCATCGGGGGTGACATAGGTGAGCATGGCGGTGGCCTGGTCCATGGCAAACTGTGTCATCTCGTCGTCAACCATGGGGGTGATGATGTCCATTTCGGCAATGTTTTCGTCACCGATGACGACAGTCACGTCGTCCTCAGCACTCAGGACAAGCCGTTCGATGTGCAGGCTGTCCAGCCCCAGGCATGTCTTCACCATGTGGGACAACGTGAAAGGATGATAGCCGGAATAGACATGGTAATCAGGCTCGTTGCCGGGCTGGTGGGCCAGCTCCTGCTGCGAGAGCAGGTAGGTGCGACGCTGGCGGTTGATGGCCGTGAGCTCGGAGTCCTTGTCGCCTTCCTTAACCTTATTGTCAAGGTAATCGCTCACGGTGCGCTGGAAGTAGAAGCAGCCGCTCAGGCGGTTAACAAACTCGCTGGTGCTGGGGCGGTCACAGGAGAAATTGATGTGCAGGTTCACCATGTTGCACTCTTCATTTATCGTGTACACAAATCCAAAAACCGACGTGTTGGTGTTGAAATGATTGCACGCATGACGCACCAGGTCAAGATGTTCGATTCCCATGCTCTTGAAAACAGGATAGCTCACGGTCACGTAGCGGTCGCTCTTGTAGATGACTGCCGTGAAGTGACCGTTCTGGTAGTCAAACGTGTAGTCATCGCTGCCGTCACTGTCATCGTGACGGGTCTGGGCATTGACATTGTTCTTGTCAAAGAACTCCTTGAGCTCGGCGCGTGCCGAGTAATTGTCAGGGGTGGTGTTTTTGGGGGTGTTGTTAAAGAAGAATCTCATAAGTGCAATTATGTGTTATTGATGTGTGTTGTTACATGCAATCGTCTAGGTAGCGCGCGCGGCATCACAGGGTGCGCAGCACTGTTGCCAAGGCACTGGCCGTGTCGCTGATTTCCTGCTCGCTCTCAAGCATCGTGGAGTCAAAGGTGAGCTGTGCCTGGCTGTAGTGGGGCTCGCGCTGTGCCATGTGGGCGGTGACATAGTCCAGTATCTGGCTGTCGTCCATAGCGGCGATGAGCGGCCGCTTGGCCTTCTGCTCGGGTAGCGACAGGCGCGATGCGATGCGCTGTGGCGTGGTGGTGAGCCATATGGTGAGGCCGGTGGAGTTCATCAACTCCATGTTGCCGGGCTGGCACGGGGTGCCGCCGCCACATGCCACGATGGCTCCCTGGCCCTGGCATGCAACCTCCTGCAGGCACTGGCGCTCTATCTCGCGGAAGCGCTGCTCGCCGGCCTGGGCAAAGATTTCCTTGATGGTTGCCTCACACCGCTCCTCGATGTAATCGTCAAGGTCGATGAAGGGCACTCCCAGCTCGCTGGCCAGCGCCATTCCCAGTGTGGTCTTGCCACATCCCATGTATCCTATTAAGAAAATCACGTTCATGACTGCAAAATTACTGAAAATTCCAATAATTTGTTGTACATTTGCAAAAAAATTATGGCAGGTAACCGCAATAAATGGTATGTAGTGTGGAATGGCACTGAGCCCGGGGTGTGTGACTCCTGGGCCGAGTGCGAGGCACGCGTCAAGGGATTCCCGGGCGCGCGCTACAAGGCTTTTGCCACGCAGCAAGACGCTGTCGAGGCGTTTCGCAACGGCGATGACGAGATGGCACTGCTACGTGCCATCGCCAAGCACCCGCCGGTGAAGGTGGTCAACTATGACGCCATCCCCGAGATCATCAAGGACAGCATTGCCGTGGACGGTGCCTGCAGCGGCAACCCAGGCACGATGGAGTATCGCGGCGTGGACGTCCCCACCGGGGCCGAGCTGTTCCGCGTGGGACCGTTCCAGGAGTCGACCAACAACATCGGTGAGTTCCTGGCTCTGGTACACGCGCTGGCGCTCTTTGAGAAGCAGGGCAATGACCACACCGCCATCTACAGCGACAGCCGCACTGCCATAGCATGGGTGCGCAACCGCAAGTGCAACTCCAAGCTGGCGCGCACCGAGGCCAACGCCCGCTCCTTTGAGCTGATCGCCCGTGCCGAGCACTGGCTGCTCACCCACAATCCCGTGAACCGCATCTGCAAGTGGGAGACAAAGCAGTGGGGCGAGATCCCCGCCGACTTCGGCCGCAAATAACCCCAGACAAGCATAGCCTCCTATAGCAAACTATAGCGCTCTATAGATATCTATTACCCAAAGTCCCCCCAAGCAGATCTCACCGTTTTTTTTAAACTGAAAAATAAACCAGGGGCTACACAAGTGTTTCAAGTCTTGTGTAGCCCCTGTGCTATAGGTTGCTATCTGTTGCTATTTCTTGCGTTCTCGCTCGCGTTGCTTGCGGGCTTCTTCCCGCTCGCGCTCACGCTCCTTGCGTGCCTGCTCGCGTTCTCGCTCTTTCTCCTTCTGGAGGCGCTCTTTCTCCTTAGCCTCGGCCTTGCGCTGCTTCTCACGTTCCTTGCGTGCTTTTTCACGCTCTTTCTCGCGTTCCTTGCGCTCCTTGGCCTTCTGCTTGCGCTCTTCCTCCTTGGCCTTCATGCGTTCCTTGCGCTCCTTCTCCTGTTGCTTGCGGGCGTCAATCTTGGCCTGAGCTTTCTCGCGCTCGATGTCGGCGCGGCTCTTCTCCATCTGCTTGCGGGCATCGATGCGTGCCTGGTCCAGGGCATCGAGCGAGTCCTCGCGGGCCTTCTCCATGCGTGCAATCGAGTCTTCTATAGCCTTTTGCTGCTTAGCCAGTAGCTTGTCGGCCTCCTTCTCGGCGCGCTTGATTGAATCCTGCTTGTGCTTCTCGATCTTCTCGAGTTCCTTCATGCGCTTCTTGTCGACGTTCTCGGTGGCCTTGAGGCGTGCTTCCTCGGCCTTCTCGCGTGCCTTAGCCTCGCGTTGTTCCTGCTTGAGCTGGTTCTTGAGGCGGGCCTCTTCCTGCTTGCGCTGTTCTTCTTCTTGCTTGAGCTTAGCCTTTTGCTCCTGCTGGGCTTTCTTGGCCTGCTCTTTCCTTATCTTTTCTTCTTCTTTCTTCTTGGCCTCGGCGGCTTTCTTGGCGGCAGCCTGTTGCTTCTTATCGTCAACAGTCTTGCTGTCATCCTTCTTGCCATCGGCGGTCTTGCCGTCGGCAGCAGGCTGTGCTTCATTTTTAGCCTCGGCATTCTCGCGCTCAGCCTTCTGGCGCTCTTCGCGCTCGCGCAGGGCCTGTTCTCTCTTTTCACGCTGTTCACGCATCAGTTGTTCGCGTGACTTGGTGGTGCGCTTCTTCTCGTCGATGTCCTTCTTCTCGCCGTCTTGATTCTCGTCCTTGTTGCCATCGGTCACAGCAGGCTGGCTGCCGTCGTTGCCGCCCGCAGCGATGTTCGGTTCCTCGCCGGGCATGGGGCGGGGCTCGCCGGCAGGATCGCTGTCGGCCTGTCCCAACGAGCCGGCTGCGGGTTGCTGCTTGTTGCTTCCCGGAGGAGTGACGATGCCGGTGCCAGGAGCGGGCACATCCTCATTCTTGACGGGGATGCGGAGCGTCTGGCCCATCCTTATCTTGTCGCTGCTCAGGCCGTTGGTCTTCTTGATGTCGGCAACAGTGACGCCATAGGCCATAGCGATCTTGCCTAGGCTCTCGCCCGGCTTAACCATGTGCTCCACATAGCTTGTCGAGGGAGTATTAGCCTGGTTGTTGCCGGCGGCCTTGGCGGGAATCAACAGGGTCTGTCCCAGCCTGATGCGGTCATCGGGCAGGTTATTGGCCTTCTTGATATCGTCGACGGTGACGCCATAGGTTGTTGCGAGTTTGCCCAGCTTGTCACCGCTCTTGACAACATGCTTGATCACGTCGCCCTCGATGGTTGCGGTCTGCTGGGGTTGTGCCTCGGCCTTCTTGGCTGCTTCGGCCTCTTTCTTAGCCCTGGCTTCGGCCTCCTTCTTGGCTTGTTCCTCAGCCTTCTTCTTGGCTTCGGCCTCTTTCTTGGCGGCAGCTTCGGCTTCCTTCTTAGCCTGCTCCTCGGCTTTCTTCTTGGCTTCGGCTTCCTTCTTAGCCTTGGCCTCAGCTTCCTTCTTAGCCTGCTCGGCAGCCTTGTCGGCAGTCTCGGCATCCTTTGCCTCCTCGTTCTTGACGGGGATGAGCAACGTGTCGCCTATCTTGATCTTGTCGTCGGTCATGTTATTAGCCTTCTGGATGTCGGCCACGGTGACGCCGTAGGTGGTAGCAAGCTTGCTCAGCTTGTCGCCGCTCTTGACCACATGCTTGATCATGTTGCCCGACGCGCTCTCGACAACCGTGTCGCCCTCGAGCGCGGCATTGGCCTTCTTGACCTCGTCGAGTCCGGGCACCTTGCCCTCCACGATCGAGTCGTTCTTGCTCTCGAGATAGTTGAAGTAGTCCTCAAACGAGCGTCCCTCGTTGAGCAGCAGCTGAAAGTTGTTCTCGCTGATGAGCACCTTGTGCAGGTCGTCGGGTATCACCTTTTCCTTATTAGCCTCGTAGACAGAGCGGTAGTGCACAGCCTCGTCATAGTTTGCCATACCCTTGACAACCAGCAGGCCCAGTCGGCCAAACGTCATCTGCTCCAGGTCATAGTCCTTGACAACAAACGAGTTGAAGTTGTGGCGTGCCACCTCATAGAGCAGCATGTTAGAGCTGATCGAGTCGGTGGGATACAGCAGGATGAACACGTGGGGCTTGTCAAGGTCTTCCTTGAACGGGGTGAACTTGCGCTCCAGGTCGGCGGGGGTGGTGTCGTTGCCCAGCCTCATGCTCCATATCATACCGCGGGTGTTGCTCGAGCCGCCGTTGAGCTTGCGGCCTGAGTTGAGGTTCTTCATGATGCCCGACGCCACGGGGGTGATGTCGGTCTCGGGATAGCGCTGCAGCATGTCCTTGAGTGTGGCCTTGAACTGGTCATAGTCCTTCTGGGTCACATAGCTCAACGCATCGATGAACATGAACTTGGGCATGATCTTGCTGAGCGGGTACTTGCTCATCATCGCGGCATAAGCGTCGTGCACCGCCTCGTTGTTGTTGTTCAGGTAGTCGCTGTAGGCCTGGGCATACATTGCCTCCTGGTCGCTCTCCATGTTCTTGAGGTTGTCCAGGTAGTTGGGGTCTTGCATTGCCTGGCCATACTTGGAGTCGGCAAACTCGGCAAGGATGATGTCACGGCATTCCTCGGCCTTGGACGTCTTGCCGTAACGCATGTACATCAGGTACATGTTGTAGTAAGAGTCAAGGCGGTAGGTGTTCTCGGGGTAGCGTCTCTGCAGCTCCAGGAACTGATACTCGGCGGCATCCATGTCCTCGAGCTTGTCCTTGAGGATGACTCCCATGTTGTAGAGGCCCTCCATGATGACGTCGTGGGCGGCCTGCACCTGTTCCTCGGTGCTCGGGATCTGCTTGAGGTAGTATTCCTCGTAGTGGGGGTCCTCGGCACGCTTGAGTGCTTCTTTGTCCACCTGGGTGGTGTCGGCAGCGGCGGCAGCCGTGGAGTCGGCGGGAGCGTTGCTATCGCTGTCGGTGTCGTCGCCCAGCGAGAATGTGTTCTTGTTGCGGCGGCGCCAGTTATCCTCGAGCTTGCGGTTACCCCACTGCTGCTGGAAGGCGGTCTTGCCGGCGTTCTTGGTCGCAGTGTTATAGAAGTACCACGAGTTGTCGTTGTTGATCTGGTAGGTGGTGGGCTGGTTTTTATTGCCCTGCGGCAGGTTGTTGCCATTGGCTGCCTGCTGTGCCATGTATTCCTCGCGCTTAGCGGCTTCTTCCTCTTCTTTCTCCTTCTTCTTGAGTTCGTCGATGATCTTCTTTATCACCTTCTTTTGCTCGTCGAGGGGCAGCTTGGAGAGCTTGAGCAGCGAGTCCTGCAGGGTGACGTTCTGAGAGTACACGGCCAGCTCGTCGAGCACGTCGCTGCGGTGCTTGAGCATCTTGTAGTTGGGGTAGGTCTCGTTGATCAGGGGTATCGCCTCGGCATAGCAGGGCTGGGCCTTGTCATACTTGTGCTGGGCAAAGTAAACGCCGCCCAGTGTCAACTGGCTGATGGCCTTGTCCACACCGTTGCGGGTGCTCTTCTCGGCCGCCTTGACATAGTTCTCGATGGCGTGCACGGTGTCCTGGCGCGACAGGTACAGGTTGCCTATCGCGTAGTAGATCTGGTCGAGGTATTCCTTGTTACGGTCGTAGCGGGCCATGTTGCGCAGGGCCTTCACCTCGCCGCTCACGTTGCTGCCGCTGAACACGGCGCTCTGCTTGATGCGGGCGTTGAACTTGGTGCGGTAGGTGCTGCTCGAGCTGCTGCCGGCTTTCTTGTAGGCCTGGTAGGCACGTGCGTTGTCGCCGGCTTCCTCATAGAGCTGTCCCAGCAGGAAGTTGAGGCGCACCTTCTGCGACCCCTTGGCTTCCATGGCGGCCTTGGCCAGGTAGGGGATGGCCTGCTCGTTGCGGTTATCCTTCATGTAGTAGTCGGCAAACGCCATGTTGGCCAGGGCGCGGATGCGCTTGTTCTCGATTTTCTCGATGTGGACGTGGGCCAGCACGTTGTCGGCCTCGTTGGTCCATCCCAGTGCACAGTAGCACAGTGCTTCCCACACCTGGGACTCCACTGCCAGGTCTTCCTTCCACGGGAAGTGGCGCGAGATGTAGCGGAACGTGGCTGCGGCGTTGAGGAAGTCGCCCTTCATGTACTCGCTCTTGGCAAGCAGGTACCATGCGTTGTGCAGGAACGGGTTGTACTCCTCGCGGCTCATCCATTCCTTCACCTTGGGGTCGTTGCTGCGGCCGGTTTTCTTGGGTTTCTTCTTGATGGAGTGCAGGGCGATGGCCTTCTGCATCTTCTCGATGGTGCGGTCAAAGCTTCCTCCGGGCTGAGGGGCCTTGGGGTTGGCCTTGGCCTCGGCAGGATGTACAAAGAGGCGCTGCGAGTAATCGTCCTGATACTCGTCCTCGAGCACTTTTATCTGCTCGTCATAGTTGGTCTTGCCATGGTAGTAGACGTTGTACCGGGTGTTGAGCGCCTGCCAAAAACGCGACCCGGCGGTATTCTTCTTGGCGCTGCAGGCCTGAAGCAATATCACCGTCACGATCATGAAAACGGGCGCAAAGCGGTACAGTTTTTTCATATATTGAAGACGTCTTTAATCTTTATAATAACGCACTGAGGGCGTCGATATTGTGTACGGCCGTGAAAATAACATCTTAACGCACGCGCGCGTAAAGCGGGGACACGGCGGCTCACGATTGCCACGGCAGCCAACGGTTTAGTCGTAGAACGAGGTGTAGTTGCTCTTCTTCGAGAACTTGCCGCCCAGGCCATAGGCCAGGTTCACGACGGGGCGCCACAGGGTGAGCACGGGCACGGTGAGGTACAGGGGCGGTGCCTGCAGCATCTTGCAGTTGCGGGCAAAGAAGATGATAGACGGTATCCACGTGAGCAGCAGCACGCACAGGGCGACGGCACCCACCGTGCCTATGCCGGCAAGCGGAGCCAGCCCTATGGCCAGGCCCAGGCATGCCAGGCGCAGCCAGTAGAAGGCGCTCATGAAGCCCTGCAGGATGAAGGGTGTGCGGCGCACCAGCGTGGACGTGAAGTCGCGGCGGCGCTTGAGCAGCGAGTGGGCACGCGGCAGCATCTGGTAGTAGACATGAAGCTGGGCCTCGGGCGCAATCTCCACGCGGGTGTTGTTGGCGGTGACGATTTCCTTGAGGAACACATCGTCCTCGCCCCATATGAGGTCCATGCTGTTGGCAAAGCCGCGGGCGTTGTAGAAGAGCTGTTTGCGGTAGGCCATGTTGTCGCTGGTGCCACGATGGGGCTTGCCGGCGATGGCACATGTGATCCACTGCACTGCGGTGGTGACGGTGTCAAAGATGCGCATGCGGCGGCCCCAGCGCTTGTCGCGGTGGTAGCGGTAGTGGGAGTAGCCCAGCACCACGTCGGTGCCCGGCACGAAGTTGCGCATCATCATCCTGAGCCACTGGTCGTTAGTAGGACGGCAGTTGGCACTGGTGGTGAGCACGATGTCATATCTTGAAGCCTTGATGCCAATCATCAGGGCAAGCTTCTTGCGCGAGAGAGAGCGCGAGCCGTAGGGCACGAAGGTGATGTGAAGGTTAGGGAAACGCTCCTTCATGTCGCTCAGCAGGTCGCTGGTTGCCTCGGCACTGCTATCCACTACCACGATCACCTCGGTGGGGGCGGGATAGTCCTGGTGGAGCACCAACGGCAGGAAGCGCTTGAGCTGGTCGGTCTCGTTCATGGCATCCACCACGACCGACACCGGAGGCAGTTCCTCGAGGTAACCGCGCTGCTGCTCAGTCACTTTCACAAAGGTCGAGAGCTTGCTGGTGCGCATCCATTGCCACACTATATATATTATACTGAGCAGTGCCGCTGCTCCCAGCAGCACCCATATCGTCATATCCAGATTTAATGAAAAATACATTCTAGTCTAATGAGTTACATTTAAAATGCAAAGTTACTAAAAAAATGACCAAGTTGCAAAGATTTTTCAAGAAAGGTTGTCCATGCATTATCATCAGCACTTAGAAGGCAGTTATTGTTGGCAGTTTGCGATTTTATTGCTACCTTTGCCACACTATCACGGCAATGAACATTCTACTCATTAATAGAAGCGATCACCTGGGCGGAGCGGCAATAGCCTCACTGAGGCTCATGCGCGCCCTCAACGATCAGGGCACACGGGCACGCATGCTTGTCATCGACAGCGACGGCAACGACCCGCTGGTCAAGACCGTGGGCTCCCGATGGGCCAACCGCTACCACTTCCTGGCCGAGCGCCTGGGCATCTTCATGCGCAACGGCATGCAGCGCTCCACGCTGTTCAAGATCGACACCGCCAGCCACGGGCTAGACCTTAGCCGCCATCCGTGGGTCAAGGCGGCCGACGTGATCATCCTCAACTGGGTTAACCAGGGCATGATGTCGATGAAGTCGCTTGAAAGGCTCGTGGCGACAGGCAAGAGGGTCATCTGGACCATGCACGACATGTGGAACTGCACCGGCGTGTGCCACCACGCCTATGAGTGCCGCGCCTATGAGACCGCATGCCGCAGCTGCCCGCTCACGGGGAAAACCGGCAAGGACATCTCGTCGCGCACCCAGGCTGCCAAGGCACGCCTCTATGCCGCGGCACCGGGCCTCCACTTCGTGGCCGTCAGCAACTGGTTGGCACAGTGCTGCCGCTGCAGCAGCCTGATGGCCGGCAAACCGGTGACCGTGATAGGCAATCCGTTCCCCACCAGTGACTTTAACTGCACCTACCAGGCTGGCGACCTGGGCCTCGCCCCGGACACGTGTGTCATCGCTATGGGCGCCGCCAGGCTCGACGACCCCGTCAAGGGATTTGACCTGCTCATCAGCGCCATGCGGCACATCGCCGAGCACAAACCCCAGTTGGCCGCCAAGCTTCACCTGCTGCTCTACGGCAACCTGCGCGACCCGGGCTTGCTCGACAACATCCCCGTCGCCCACACCCACCTAGGGTATGTCAATGACGTGCGGCCCGTCTATCGACAGGCCCACATTGTGCTCTCCACGTCGCGCTATGAGTCGTTTGGCTACACGCTGCTCGAGGGCATGGCGTGCGGATGCGTGCCCGTGACCACCGGTAGCGGCGGACAGGTCGATATCGTCAAGCATCTGGTCAACGGTTACGTGGCCACGCAGGATGCCGAGAGCATCGCCGACGGCATCGAGTGGGCGGCATCGTGCCGGTTCCCGCGCGAGAAGCTCCACGAGTGGGTGGCAGTGCACTTTGACTCGGCCATCATCGCCCAGCAATATCTCAGCCTAATAAACACCCTGTAGAACAACCCCCTATAACCTATATAGCCCATGTGGCCTATGTGGCTTATTAAAAAAACTTATTAAAACAATGCAGACAGTACTTTTCCACAGCACCATATTCGGACCCATCAAGAGCCGCCGACTGGGCGTCTCGCTGGGAATAAACCTCATGCCCAACGACGGCAAGATTTGCTCCTTTGACTGCCTCTACTGCGAGGCCGGATTCAACGCACAGGGCCCCGGCAAGGACGGCATCCCCTCCCGCGACGCAGTGAAAAAAGGACTCAAACGCAAGCTCGAGGCAATGAAAGCCGCCGGCGAACCGCTTGACGTGATCACCTTCTCGGGCAACGGAGAGCCCACCGTGCACCCTCACTTCCTCGAGATCGTCAAGGACGTGATGCGCCTGCGCGACCTGTATTTCCCCGAGGCCAAGGTGAGCGTGCTCACCAACAGCACCATGTGCGGACGACCCAACGTGGCCCAGGCGCTCAAGCTAGTGGACAACAACATCGTCAAGCTCGACTCGGCCCTGCCCCACACCATGCGCGTCGTCAACCGCCCCGCTTCGCCCAACTGCATCCCCGACGGTGTCATCGCCGACCTCATGCAGTTCCAGGGACAGTGCATCGTGCAGACCATGATGCTGCGCGGCGACTATGAGGGTGAGCACATCGACAACACCACCGACGCCGAGGTTGATGCCCTCATCGAGGCCTACAAGCAGATTCAGCCGCGCGAAGTGATGCTCTACAGCATCGACCGCCAGACTCCTGCCCAGGACCTGCAAATGGTTACCGCCGACGAACTCGAAGCCATCGCCGCCCGCATGCGCGCCGCCGGCTTCACCGTCCAGGTCAACGCTTAAATAAAGGTTTAAAGGTTTAAAGGTTTAAGAGTTTAAACCCGTTTAAGGACCCAAAAGTCTAATCGTTTAAACACCTACAAGTTAAACCTTTAAACCATCCCTTTTAAACGATTAAACGATTAAACGGTTAAACTTTTAAACTTTTACAAAAAAAATGATAGGATGTGTGATTGGAGATGCTGCAGGTAGCATCTATGAGTTTAACAATATCAAGACCAAGGACTTCCCGTTCATGGGGCCCGGATGCACCTACACCGACGACACCGTGCTCGCCATGGCCACGGCCCAGTGGCTGCTGCACGGCGGCAGCGTGGCCGAAGCCTATGCGCGCTTTGCCACCGACAACCCCTCGCCCATGGGCGACTATGGCCCTCGGTTCCTCCGTTGGGTTAACGCCGTGAACCACGGGCGTGGCATGGAGCCATACAACAGCTGCGGCAACGGCAGCGCAATGCGCGTGGGACCCGTGGGCTGGGCGTTTGACACCGTCGGCGAGGTCCTCGAGGCAGCCAAGCAGTCGGCGCAGTGCACCCACAACCACCCCGAGGGCATCAAGGGCGCACAAGCCACCGCGCTAGCCATCCTCATGGCGCGCCAGGGTAGCAGCAAGGAGGAAATCCGGGATGAGTTGACAAGCCGCTTTGGCTACGACTTGTCGATGACCGTCAACGAGCTGAGGCCCCGCTACTGCTGGGGCGGCCTTGACAACGTGGGCGACGGCGGAACCTGCCAGGGCAGCGTGCCCCAGGCCATCATCTGCTTCCTCGACTCCACAGGCTTTGAAGACGCCGTGCGCAACGCCGTGTCCATAGGCGGCGACTCAGACACCATCGCCTGCATCACCGGCGGCATAGCCGAGGCCTACTACGGAGTGCCCCAGGCTCTGCGCGACCATGCCATGGCATTGCTCAAGCCGCAGTTCCGGCAAATCCTCAGCGACTTCGAAGCCCGCTACGGCACCCGCTGACGCCACAGCCAAGAGGGTATAGTAAACAACTACAGCCAGGAGGGTATAATAACAGCTCGGAGGTCTCGGAGGTCTCCGAGTTCTCTTTCTCGCTGCCGTCATCAAGCCCTTTCTTTAAGATATGAAAAAACACCTGCCGCCCGGTGATGGGGCAGCAGGTGTCGATATTATATAATCTGTTTTATTATGCTGTCAAAGCCAGATTAGAGCTGGGGACCAGCAGCAACGAGAGCCTTACCAGCCTCGTTGGTAGTGTACTTGCCGAAGTTCTTGATGAAACGAGCAGCAAGGTCCTTAGCCTTCTCTTCCCAAGTTGCAACATCAGCGTAGGTGTCGCGGGGATCGAGGATAGCGGGGTTAACGTTGGGCAGTGAAGTGGGAACCTCGAAGTCAAACAGAGGAATCTTCTTGGTCTCAGCCTTCAGGATTGAGCCGTCGAGGATAGCGTCGATGATACCGCGTGTATCGGGAATCGAGATACGCTTGCCTGTACCGTTCCAACCAGTGTTAACCAGATAAGCCTTAGCGCCGTTAGCTTCCATCTTCTTCACGAGCTCCTCAGCATACTTGGTGGGGTGCAGCTCGAGGAATGCCTGGCCGAAGCAAGCACTGAAGGTGGGAGTGGGCTCAGTGATGCCGCGCTCTGTACCAGCGAGCTTAGCAGTGAAACCGCTCAGGAAGTAGTACTGAGTCTGTGCGGGAGTCAGGATAGACACGGGAGGAAGCACACCAAATGCATCAGCGCTCAGGAAGATAACGTTCTTAGCAGCGGGAGCTGTTGAACCGGGCTGGATGTTGTTGATGTGGTTGATGGGATAAGAAACGCGGGTGTTCTCGGTCACGCTCTTGTCGTTGAAGTCGATCTTGCCCTCAGCGTCAACAGTAACGTTCTCGAGAAGAGCGTTGCGCTTGATAGCACCGTAGATGTCGGGCTCGTGCTCCTTGCTCAGGCCGATAACCTTAGCGTAGCAGCCACCCTCGAAGTTGAAGACGCCCTTGTCGTCCCAGCCGTGCTCGTCGTCACCGATGAGGCGGCGCTTGGGATCAGTTGACAGGGTGGTCTTACCTGTACCTGACAGACCGAAGAAGATAGCGGTGTTCTCACCGTTCATGTCGCAGTTAGCCGAGCAGTGCATTGAAGCGATACCCTTCAGGGGCAGGTAGTAGTTCATCATTGAGAACATACCCTTCTTCATCTCACCGCCGTACCAAGTGTTGATGATAACCTGCTCGCGGCTTGTCACGTTGAAGGCAACGCAAGTCTCGCTGTTCAGGCCCAGTTCCTTATAGTTAGCAACAACTGCCTTAGAAGCGTTGTAGATAACGAAGTCGGGCTCAAATGCTGCGAGCTCTTCCTCAGTGGGCTGGATGAACATGTTCTTTACGAAGTGAGCCTGCCAAGCAACCTCAACGATGAAGCGAACAGCCATGCGAGTGTCCTTGTTAGCACCGCAGAATGCGTCAACAACATACAGATTCTTGTTGCAAAGTTCCTTCTTGGCGATCTCCTTAACCTGTGCCCATACCTCTTCGCTCATGGGGTGGTTGTCGTTCTTGTAACCCTCGGTTGTCCACCAAACGGTGTCCTTAGAGTTCTCGTCCATAACGATGTATTTGTCCTTGGGGCTACGGCCGGTGTAGATACCAGTCATAACGTTCACTGCATTGAGCTCGGTGTCCTGACCTACCTCAAAGCCTTCGAGACCAGCCTTAGTCTCTTCTTCATACAGTGCCTCGTAAGAGGGGTTGTGAGCAACAACGGTTGAACCGGTGATGCCATACTTTGTCAAATCTAATGTTGCCATCGTTTAATAATAATATTGAGTTTAAAGTTAATAAATTTCTGTTCCAAGGACAACCTCCAGTTATCCACTTGCAAAATTACACAATATTTGTGACTAAAACAACTAATTGAGGAAAAATTTCTTTAATTATATTTTATTAACCATTAGGTTAATCCTTCCAAACGCCATTTTCATAACGAAACCGAACGCTTCCGTTGCGTAGCGCCACAGGTTTCGTTTCGCTACCCGCAAGCCGTTGCGACCCCCGCGAGGCGCCACCCCGGGAGCCGCTCCTGCCACTCGCAAAACGCAAAAAAACAACACAAACCTAAAAAAATCACGCAAGAATTATTGACAATTCGGCATTTTTTCATAACTTTGCACCGCTTTTAGGCCCAGATGGCGGAATAGGTAGACGCGTTGGTCTCAAACACCAATGGGGTAACACCCGTGCCGGTTCGATCCCGGCTCTGGGTACCGCAGGAACTTGCAAGCAGTTGGTTATCAACTCTCGCAAGTTCTTTTTTTGCATTTATGGGAAAGTATTTTGGCGGTAAGGGGGATTTTTGGTATCTTTGTGGGATATTAAACTGAAAACATACTGGATACCTATGGCAGACAATAAGAAAGAACAAGAGAGGAATGAATTGCACCGCACCATTTGGGCAATTGCTGATGAAATGAGGGGCAGTGTGGATGGTTGGGACTTCAAGTCCTATATCCTGGGTATGCTCTTTTACCGATATAACAGTGAAAACATTACCCACTACATCAACAAGGGTGAATGGGAAAGTGGCACTACTGATTTCAACTATGCTGACCTTGCTGATGAGATAGCAGAGGAGGTAAGGGATGAGATGGTGGCAGTGAAGGGCTTCTTCATTCTGCCAAGCCAATTGTTCTGCAATGTGTGCAAGGCGTGTGATAAAGATGACAACCTCAATGAGACCCTTGAGCATATTTTCACTGCCATAGAAGCCTCTGCCAAGGGGACAGAGAGTGAGGATGACTTCAAGGGACTGTTTGCTGACCTTGATGTCAACAGCAACAAACTGGGTGCCACAGTGGTCAAGAGGAATGAAAAACTGGTCAAACTCCTTAGGGGTATTGAGCAGATGTCCCTTGGTGATTATCAAGACAACACTATTGATGCCTTTGGTGATGCCTATGAATATCTGATGGCTATGTATGCCTCAAATGCTGGCAAGAGTGGAGGTGAGTTCTATACCCCACAGGAGGTCTCTGAACTGCTCACCAAGTTGGCAACCCTGGGCAAGACAGAGGTCAATAAGGTGTATGATCCTGCTTGTGGCAGTGGCTCACTGCTCTTGAAGGCAGCAAAGATACTTGGCAAGGAGAATGTAAGGCAAGGTTTCTATGGTCAGGAAATCAACCTCACCACCTATAACCTTTGCCGCATCAACATGTTCCTCCATGACATTGACTATGACAAGTTTGACATAGCCTGTGAGGACACATTGCTCACTCCCATGCACTGGGATGATGAACCATTTGAGGTGATAGTGAGCAACCCACCTTATTCTATTAAGTGGAAAGGTGATGATGACATTACCCTCATCAATGACCCCAGGTATGCCCCTGCTGGTGTGCTTGCCCCCAAGAGCAAGGCAGACCTTGCTTTCATTATGCACTCACTGGCTTGGCTTGCCACCAATGGCACTGCCTCAATAGTATGCTTCCCTGGTGTGATGTATAGAGGTGGGGCTGAGAAGAAGATAAGGCAATACCTCATTGACAACAACTATGTGGATGCCATCATCCAGTTGCCTGACAACCTCTTCTTTGGCACAAGCATAGCCACTTGCATCATGGTTCTCAAAAAGGCCAAGAAGGACAACAGCACCCTCTTCATTGATGCAAGCAAGGAGTGTGTGAAGATTACCAACAACAACAAACTCACCCCTGAT
>JAZQPG010000247.1:0-7454 GCA_045628365.1 Sodaliphilus sp.
CGAAGTGCGCGCCTTTGAGGGCTTCGTCCTGGTCGTGGGTGATGGTTGCTCCGGCGGTGAACTTGGGGTCAAGGTCATATCCCTCGGGGTTAGCAACCACTACCTCATAACCCGCAGCGACCATCCACTGCGCGAATGAGTTGGGCACTGCCTGAGGCAGAGCCTTGGGGTGGGGAGCCCATGTGAGCACCACCTTGGGACGCTCAACGGTTTTGTGCTCCTCGATTGTGATATAGTCGGCAAACGCCTGCAGGGGGTGTACTGTAGCGCTCTCCATGCTGAACACGGGGCGGCCGCTGTACTGGATGAACTGCTGGATGATAGCCTCGCTGTAGTCTTTCTCCTTGCTGTCGAAGGTGGCAAATGAGCGCACGCCGATGAGGTCACAGTAGCTGCCCATCACGGGGATAGCCTCGAGCAGGTGCTCGCTCTTGTCGCCGTCCATGATGACGCCGCGTTCGGTCTCGAGCTTCCATGCACCCTGGTTCACATCGAGCACGATGCAGTTCATGCCCAGGTTCATGGCAGCCTTCTGGGTAGACAGGCGGGTGCGCAGACTGCTGTTGAAGAAAATCATCAACAGGGTCTTGTTGCGGCCCAGTTCCACGTGACCGTAGCGGTCGTTCTTTATCTCGAGTGCCTCTTGAAACGCCTTCTTGAGGTCGCCCAGGTCGGCGGGTGTAAGGAATTGCTTCATTTTGGTAATGTGTTTCTAGAAATTCTAGATTATCTAGGATTATTTTATAATATCTCTTCAAATGCCTTGAGGAACTTGTCGGCGTGCTCGGTGGTGATGCCCAGGGCTGGGAGCAGGCGCACGGTGTGCTGGCCAGCGCCGCCGGTGAAGATGTGCTTGTCAAAGACAAGTTTCTTCCTCAACTCGGGAGCAGAGCCTTCAATCTCGATGCCTATCATCAGGCCACGGCCACGCACTTCTTTAATCTTGGGCATAGTCTTGAGTTTCTCGAGCAGGTAGTTGCCCACCTTCTCGGCATTGGCCACGAGGTCTTGTTCCTTGATAACATCGAGCACGGCGATTGCTGCAGCACATGCCAGATGGTTACCGCCGAACGTGGTGCCCAGCATGCCTCCCCAAGCCTTGAAATGAGGGGCGATCAACACGCCGCCCACGGGGAAACCGTTGCCCATGCCCTTTGCCATAGAAATGAGGTCGGGCTTGATGCCGCTGTACTGGTGGGCAAAGAAGCGGCCGGTGCGGCCATAGCCACTCTGCACCTCGTCGAGGATGAGACACACGCCGTGGCGTGTGGTAGCCTCGCGCAGCTGGCGCAGGAAGTCGTCGCCTGGCATCTGGATGCCAGCAACGCCCTGGATGCCCTCGATGATGGCAGCGCAGTATTCGCCGGGAGCGAGTTCGCGCTCAACGGCCTCGATGTCGCCCAGGGGAACAAAAGTCACCTTGTCGGTCACGTTGAAGGGTGAGTTGATCTTGGGATTGTCGGTCATCTCCACAGCGCCCGATGTGCGGCCGTGGAACGCGCCCTTGAATGCGAGCACGCGGCTCTTGCCGGTGTGGAACGAAGCCACCTTGATGGCGTTCTCGTTGGCCTCGGCACCGCTGTTCACCATGAACAGACTGTAGTCCTCCAGCCCCGAAACCTCGCCCAGTTTCTTGGCAAGTTTCTCCTGCAGCGTGTTGATGACGCTGTTAGAATAGAAGCCAAGCGTAGCCACCTGCTTGCATATCATCTCCACATAGTGGGGCTGGGCATGGCCTATGCTGATAACGGCATGGCCGCCATAGAGGTCGAGGTACTCAGTGCCCTCGGCATCATAGATGTAACTGCCGCAGCCCTTCACAGGCTCGACATCATATAGCGAATATACTGGAAATAAATTCATATCCTAAATTTCTTCTTTATTTCTTAAAATCTTATAGGGCTACGGCCCGTTCTTATAGCTCGCTTGCGAGCGTTCTTAAAGCGAAGCGCTCTTTAAAAAGCATTTGGCTTCAAGCGCAGGCCCGTGTCCTCGGGCAGGCCCATGGCGATGTTCATGTTCTGCACAGCCTGGCCGCTTGCGCCCTTCAAAAGGTTGTCGATGCAGCTGGTGATGAGCAGATGCTCGCCGTGTTTCTCCACGTGGAGCAGAGCCTTGTTAGTGTTGGTCACCTGCTTGAGGTCTAGCGGGCGGGCGCTCACGTGGGTGAACACCGCGTCCTTGTAGAAGTCCTTGTAGAGCTTCACAGCCTCTTCCTCGCTGAGGGTGCAGCGGGTGTAGACGCTGGCAAAGATGCCGCGGGCAAAGTCGCCGCGCATGGGCACGAACAGGATGGGAGCCACCTCACTACCTTGCAGCGTGGTGAGTGTGCGGCGTATCTCATGCAGATGCTGGTGTTCAAAAGCCTTGTACACGCTCAAGTTGTCGTTACGCCAGCTGAAGTGGGTCGTTGCACCCGGCTTCACGCCTGCACCGGTGCTGCCGGTGATAGCGGTGACGTTGACGTCCTGGTGGAGCAGACCTGCCTTGGCAAGCGGCAGCAGTGCCATCTGAATCGCAGTAGCAAAGCAACCGGGGTTGGCGATGAGTTTGCTGCCAACAATGCGCTCGCGCTGGAACTCGGGCAGGGCGTAAACATATCCACACGACTCGTCGCGGTAGTCCTGAGCGAGGTCGATGACCACGAGATTCTCGGGACGATCGTTAGCAGCCCAGAACTCGGCACTTTTGCCGTGTCCCATGCACAGGAACACCACGTCGACCGAATTGAGGTCGTGGGTGTCGCTGAAGGTGATGTCGGTCTCGCCGATGAGGCCGCCGTGCACCTGGGTGATGGGCAGCCCAGCCTGACTGCTGCTGTGAATCCACTCAATCTTCACCCCGGGGTGGTTGAGCAAGATGCGGATAAGTTCGCCGGCGGTATATCCCGCACCGCCTATAATACCTACTTTTATCATAGTTTTTTTACAAATTACGAAAGACGAAGGACGAAGGACGAAAGACGAAGGACGAAGGACGAAAGATATTTACAATTTTTCGTAGCCGGCTTGCGGCCGTTTTGTAGCAAGCAGAGCTTGCGTTTCGTTCTTCGTAGCGAGCCCTGCTCGCGTTTCGTAGCGAAGCGTTTCGTGCGAGCTACGCTCGCTTTATCTCTTCTCGTCGGGGTGAGTGCCGTAGTAGACGCGCAGGGGTGTTGAGAGCACCTTGATGAAGCCCTTGGCCTCGTCGGCAGTCCAGCCGTGCTGCATCTCGCCATACTCACCCAGCTTACTCTTGCTCAGGTCGTTGTCGCTGTCAACACCTACTGTCTCGAAGCCGTAAGGACGGAGCTTGAGGATAGCGGTACCGGTGACGTTGCGCTGTGACGAGGTGAGCATTGCCTCCATGTCGGGCATCACGGGCTCCAGGTACTGGCTCTCGTGCAGGAACATGCCATACCAGTTGGCCACCTGGTCCTTCCAGTACTGCTGCCACTTGCTCAGCGTAGACTTCTCGAGCAGGCGGTGAGCCTCGATGATGAGCTTGGGAGCGGCTGCCTCAAAGCCCACGCGGCCCTTGATGCCGATGATAGTGTCGCCCACGTTGGCGTCGCGGCCTATGGCGTAGCTTGCGCCTATCTCCTCGATCTTCTGGATAGCGGCAACCTTGTCGGTGAACTCCTCGTCGTTAACTGCCACGATCTCGCCCTTCTCAAAGCGGATCTTGAGCAGCGACTCCTCGGTGCGTGTCACGTGCTTGAGGTAAGCCTCTTCGGGCAGACCCTGTGCGGGGTCGAGCAGTTCGCCGCCGCACACGCTGGTGCCCCAGATGCCCACGTTGTAGCTGTACTTGAGCTTGGTGAAGTCGGCAAAGAAACCGTGCTCGTTGAGGTAGTCAACTTCCTCCTGACGAGACAGAGCGTGGTCACGGGTGAGGGTGATGATCTCGATGCCGGGAGCCAGCACTAGGAAAGTCATGTCGAAGCGAATCTGGTCGTTGCCAGCGCCAGTGCTGCCGTGGGCGATGGCGTCGGCGCCTATCTCGCGTGCATAGCGTGCAATGGCGATGGCCTGGAAGATGCGCTCGCTAGATACCGAGATGGGATAGCAGTTGTTGCGCATCACGTTGCCGAATATCATGTATTTGAGCGATTTCTCGTAGTACTCCTGTGTAACGTCGAGGGTTACATACTGCACTGCGCCCAGCTTGTAGGCGTTCTCCTCGTTTTTCTTCAGCTGCTCGGGGCTGAAGCCGCCGGTGTTGGCACACGCTGCATACACGTCATAACCGTCCTGAGTGAGTTTCATCACTGTATAGGAAGTGTCAAGGCCTCCGCTGAAGGCAACTACTACTTTTTTCTTGCTCATAACTATATTGATTTTTGTGTTTCTAAATAAAATTTGTTTTTGTTTTTCGTAGCGAAGCGATTCGTAGCCCGCTTGCGGGCGTTTCGTAGCAAAGCGTTTCGTTTTTCGTTAACGTTTTACTTCAGGTGCAGGAGGCTGGCAATCTTCTCCTTGGTGCTCTTCTTTTTCTGCTCCCACTTGGGATCGAAGATCATGGCGTTGCACAGGCAGCGCTCGCGGTTGTTGCGCATGAGCACGTCATAGTTGATGCACTCCTCACAGCCTTTCCAGAACTCGTCGTCCTGCGTGAGCTCAGTGAGCGTGGTGGGCACGTAGCCCAGACGCGTGTTGAGCTTCATCACCGCCAGCGACGTGGTGAGCGAGAAGATCTTGGCATAGGGGAAACGTTCGCGTGCCAGCTGGAATGTCTTGTCCTTGATGGCCTTGGCAAGTCCCAGGTGGCGGTATTCGGGATCAACGATGAGACCGCTGGTTGCCACATAGTCGCCGTGGCTCCAACACTCGATGTAACTAAAGCCTACAATGCGGTCGCCGTCGAAGGCAACAACAGCTTTTCCGCCCTTCATCTTGTCGGCGACATACTCAGGTCGTCGTCGGGCAATACCAGTTCCGCGCTGGAGCGCCGATTCGTAGATGAGTTTGCAGATCGTCTCAGCATACTTTACATGCTCCTCGGTGGCATATTGCACCATGATGTTGTTAGCCTTCATTTCCATTTTCGTGTCTTAATTGACTCAATAACAGATTAATAACCTGGGTTAGTTACACACTCAAAAGACCGTGCCCGCTGACAAATCCTCGTCATCAAGCACAATCTTCGCTAAAAAATTATGCAATTTTCGCAAAAATTCTTGACATTTGCAAGTTTTTTAACACATTTCTTCACCTATTTATAAAATAAAGTCATTTTAGGGATATATTTTAACACATCAATCCCACCCACTAGATGCTGAAAAAAGGCACCCGGATGCATCCTGGTGCCCTTACTGTGTATTATCTTGTGATTATGTTATTAATGCATCCAATATGATGTAACACGCGACGGTCCCTCAGCGGGGATAGACCTGTTTTCGCCAGCAAAATGACATTCATGGTACATCATATAATGACCATCGGTTACCGATATTATTTTATCGACACAGGGCAGCGACTCCTCAACAAGATAACACCAACCGCGATGATGTCTTGCAACGTTGATAAACTTGCCTATTTTCCAGTTGTCCATGGGCGTTCCGCCGGCATCCAACTTATCAAGATAAGCATAGATCACCTTTCTTATCCCGTCAGTCATATACAGTACTTTCTTGCTGCTGGTAATGTGCGGAACGAAGAATGAAACCGATGTGATTGTTGAATTTATTTTATCATTATATACATGATTTTCAATCTTTTCCATCTCAGAGAGCGACATGTTAGACTGAAATACAGGAACCTGGCACGGCAATACTTCGTAGTCAACTGTATCTCCGATACTCCAGCCCTTCGAGAGGCGTTCGGCTCTCACCTCATTGAAGCAGCGCTGATACAGAGTGTCAAAGTTATTGTCGATTTTGCTCGCTCCGTAGGTTGCCGACCATTGCTCCCAGTCGGCAAAGAACTGGTCGAGGTTCTCATTGGTGATTTCGCTGTATTTTTCCACAAAATCAGCCTTAACCTCGGGCAATTTATATTTGTTTATATCAATACTCCACACCGGAAGCACCAGCAACACAGTAAACAATATAAAACACAAACGCTTCATAATACCAAATATTTAACAATTCTACCGCAAATGTACACAAAAAAAACAAACATACAAGCAAAGCAGACCAAATAACATCAATATGCAAGCAGAAAAGCCAAACAAGAAAAAAAACTCATCACAGCAAAACGAGTACACAACAAGTAAAGTCTTATTGTATATTTTAAAGCATTACTAAACATAAACCGCGACTCCATCAACGCATGGTTGATTTCATACAAACTCCCCCATCAAGAAATAAATTTCAAATTATTAAGTCAAAAACTGCATTTTTTAGGCTGAAATGTGAGCAAAAAATCGTAACTTTGCATTTTGGTATGTGCGTGCATGCGCGTGTATACGTGTACACACGCACGCAACCAGCTGAGACAGAAACTTATAACAACAAATACAACTCAATTTTATGTACAGAACTAAGACATGTGGTGAACTTCGCCAGGCCAATGTGGGCGAAGTTGTAACCCTCGCAGGATGGGTGCAGCGCACCCGCAAGATGGGTGGCATGACATTCGTTGATTTGCGCGACCGCTACGGCATCACGCAGATTGTGTTTAACAACGAGGTTGACGCAGCGTTGTGCGAAGCAGCCAACCACCTGGGTCGTGAATATGTAGTGCAGGTAACCGGTAAGGTCGAGGAGCGCTCTAGCAAGAACGCCAACATCGCTACCGGCGACATCGAGATCATCGCTCAGCAGCTCAACGTGCTCAGCGAGAGTGTCACTCCTCCCTTCACTATCGAGGACAACACCGACGGCGGTGACGACCTGCGCATGAAGTACCGTTACCTGGACCTGCGCCGCAACGCCGTGCGCAAGAACCTGGAACTGCGCCACCGCATGACTATCCTCATACGCAACTTCCTCGACTCTCGCGACTTCATCGAGGTGGAGACTCCCATCCTCATCGGTTCTACCCCCGAGGGCGCACGCGACTTCGTGGTTCCCTCTCGCATGAACCCCGGACAGTTCTACGCTCTGCCCCAGAGTCCCCAGACACTCAAGCAGCTCCTCATGGTTGCCGGCTTTGACCGCTACTTCCAGATTGCTAAGTGCTTCCGCGACGAGGACCTGCGCGCCGACCGTCAGCCCGAGTTCACTCAGATCGACTGCGAGATGAGTTATGTTGACCAAGAGGACGTAATCGAGGTATTCGAGGGAATGGCACGCCACCTGTTCAAGGAGGTCCGCGGCGTGGACCTGCCCGAGAAACTGCAGCAGATGTCATGGCACGACGCTATGCGCCTCTACGGTAGCGACAAGCCCGACCTGCGCTTCGGCATGACTTTTGTTGAACTCAAGGATACTTTCGCTGGCAAGGCCGACTTCGCAGTCTTCAACGAGGCTGCCTACATAGGCGGTATATGCGTTCCCGGCTGCGCCGGCTACAGCCGCAAGCAGCTCGACG
>JAZQPG010000248.1:0-17208 GCA_045628365.1 Sodaliphilus sp.
ACGACTACTACCAGCCCGAGGCCTACATACCCTCGACCGACAAGTACATCGAGAAAGACCTTGCCATCAACGAGGAGATTGAGCGCCTGCGACTAGCCACGGTGACATCGCTGCTCTCGGGCCGACGCGACATCGTGGTGGTGTCGAGCGTGTCGTGCCTCTACGGCATGGGCAATCCCGAGGATCTGAATGCCAACGCCTTGACACTGAGCGTGGGCGACAACATGGGACGCGACGAGCTGTTGCGCCACCTGGTCGATGCGCTATACTCGCGCAACGATGTGGACATGAAGATGGGCAACTTCCGCGTCAAGGGCGACACGGTGGACATCTACCTGAGCAACGAGGACTTCATGCTGCGAGTCATCTTCTGGGGCAACGAGATCGAGAGCCTTGAAATACTTGACCCTATAACCCAGTTCACCAAGGAAGTGGTACAGTCGTTCAAGGTATTCCCTGCCACCCTCTTCGCCACCACCAAGGAACGCCTCGCCAGCGCACTGGGCGCTATCGACGTGGACCTGGGCACACAGGTCGAAGCGTTCCATCGCGAGGAACGCCATGCCGAGGCCAAGCGCCTCTATGAGCGCGTGACCTACGACCTGGAGATGATACGGGAGGTGGGCTACTGCTCGGGCATCGAGAACTATTCGCGCTACTTTGACGGCCGCAAACCCGGCATGCGCCCCTTCTGCCTGCTCGACTGTTTCCCCGACGACTTCATCACCATCATCGACGAGAGCCACGTGACGCTGCCCCAGGTGAGGGCGATGTATGGCGGCGACCAGTCGCGCAAGACCAACCTGGTGCACTACGGCTTCCGCCTCGAGGCAGCGCTCGACAACCGTCCGCTGCGATTTGAAGAGTTTGAGCAGATGACCCACCAGACCATCTACGTGAGCGCTACCCCCGCCGACTACGAGCTGATGCAATGTGAAGGCATTGTCACCGAGCAGATTATACGTCCCACCGGACTTCTCGACCCCAAGATAGAAGTGCGCCCGTCGCGAGGCCAAATCGACGACCTGCTCGAGGAGATACAGCTGCGCGTGGAACATGGCGAGCGCACACTGGTGACTACCCTTACCAAGCGCATGGCCGAGGAACTGAACGACTACCTGGCGTCGTACGACATCAGGTGTGCCTACATGCATAGCGACGTGGAGACCATGGATCGCATCCAGATTCTCGACGACCTGCGCGCCGGAGCCATCGACGTGCTGGTGGGCGTGAACCTGCTGCGCGAGGGCCTTGACCTGCCCGAGGTATCGCTGGTGGCAATCCTCGACGCCGACAAGGAAGGATTCCTGCGCAACCGCCGCTCGCTCACCCAGACAGCAGGCCGCGCCGCCCGCAACCTCAACGGCCTCGTCATCATGTATGCCGACTCCATCACACAGTCGATGCAGCAAACCATCGACGAGACCGAGCGCCGACGCACCCTGCAGCTCAAGTATAACGAGGAACACGGCATCACCCCGCAGGCCATCGTCAAGGCACGCAATGCCATCATAGGCGTCGACACCGACATGGCTGCGCCCGAGAAAGACGGCAAGCAGCATGCACGCAAATATGAGAGCAACGTCATGGACACCACCATGCTGCAACGGCACATGGCAGCCGAGTGGGACAACACCGCCGGCATCGTTGCCGACCCCGTGGTGGCCTACATGGGCAAGGGCGACATCGAGAAAACCATCGAGAACCTCAAGCGCCAGATGGTGGATGCCGCCAAGCGCATGGACTTCCTCGAGGCAGCGCAGTATCGCGACGAAATTATCAAGTTAACCGAGAAACTCAATGGCACAGAACAACCAGCATAAGGTTCACAGCAACCACATAGACGGACAGTGGCTGCCCATCACCAAGAAGGAAATCGACCACCTGGGATGGGACCACATCGACGTCATCCTCTTCACCGGCGATGCCTACATCGACCATCCGTCGATGGGCAGTGCCGTAATAGGCCGCGTGCTCGAAGCCCACGGCTACAATGTCGCCATCGTGCCGCAGCCCAACTGGCGCGACGACCTGCGCGACTTCAAGAAACTGGGCCGGCCGCGACTGTTCTTCGGTGTCAGCGCCGGGGCCATGGACTCCATGGTGAACCACTACACCGCCAACCGCCGACGCCGCAGCGACGATGCCTACACCCCCGACGGCCGTGCCGGAGCACGCCCCGACTATCCCACAATCGTCTACAGCAAGATACTCAAGGAGTTGTGGCCCGACGTGCCCATTGTGGCAGGCGGCATCGAAGCATCACTCAGGCGCCTGGCCCACTATGACTACTGGCAGGACAAGCTGCGCCCGTCCATCATGATGGATGCACCGGCCGATATCATCACCTACGGCATGGGCGAGCTAGCCACAATCACCATCGCCGATGCCCTGAGCGCCGGCAAGAGCCTTGACAGCCTCACCGATGTGCCCCAGACCATCGTGCGCCGCCCCGTGGACGAAATCCCCGAGGCAACCGACGACAACAACATCGTGATGCACCCCTACGAGGAATGCCTCAAGTCAAAGCGCGCGCATGCCGAGAACTTCCGCAACATCGAAATCGAGAGCAACAAATGGCACGGACGCACCATGTGGCAACGCACCGGCGACATAGCCATCAAGGTCAACCCCATGAACCCGCCCATGACAAGCGACCAGATCGACGCATCGTTTGACCTACCCTACACCCGCCTGCCCCACCCCAAGTACCGCGGCAAGCGCATCCCGGCCTACGAGATGATACGCCACTCGGCCAACATGCACCGCGGCTGCTTTGGCGGCTGCGCCTTCTGCACCATCAGCGCCCACCAGGGCAAATTCATAGCATCGCGCAGCAAGGAGTCAATCATGCGCGAAGTGAAGCAGGTGGTGAAGATGAAAGACTTCAAGGGATACATCAGCGACATGGGAGGTCCCAGCGCCAACATGTACGGCATGCACGGCCACGACCTGGAGCGATGCTCGCGCTGCACCCGCCCGTCATGCCTGCACCCCAAGCCCTGCAGCAACCTCAACAACGACCACAGCAAGCTGCTCGACATTTACCACAGCGTGGATGCCCTGCCCGAGGTAAAGAAATCATTCATAGGCAGCGGCGTGCGCTACGACCTGTCGATGCACAAGAGCGGCGATCCCGAGGTAGACAAGGTCAATACGCAGTACAACGAGGAGCTGATACGCTACCACGTGTCGGGCCGCCTCAAGGTGGCACCCGAACACACCAGCGACGAGGTGCTCAACGTGATGCGCAAGCCGTCGTTCGACCTGTTCCGCAAGTTCAAGCAGATATTTGACCGCGTGAACCAGCGCTACAACCTCAAGCAGCAACTCATCCCCTATTTCATCTCGTCGCATCCCGGATGCCACGAGCAGGACATGGCCGAGCTGGCAGTACTCACCCGCGAACTGGACTTCCACCTCGAGCAGGTGCAGGACTTCACCCCCACGCCCATGACAGTGTCGACCGAGGCATTCTACACCGGCCTGCACCCCTACACGCTGCAGCCCATCTTCACTGCCCACAGCAAGGACGAGAAGCTGGCCCAGAGGCGTTACTTCTTCTGGTATGACAAGAAATACAAGCGAGAGATAATGCAGGCACTCAGGCGGTTGCATCGCCCCGACCTCATCAAGCGCCTTTATCCCAAAGGCTGATGCAAGCAGCAACTGGCATGGATATGCATTTTCTTTGCGCTAATATTTTCATATATCAAAGAAAAAAACTACCTTTGTGACATTATAAATAGATAAACCAATAAATTCAACATAGTATGAATTCATTCTTAAAAGCAACTGTTATGGCTTCAGTAGTAGCATTACTGTCATCGGCAGGATGCAGCACCGAGAGCACCGACAACACCGACGAGGCAAACAACGGTGCCAAGTTAGAAAGACAGGAGTTCACTCCTGAGGTCCTCAACCAGTTTGGACGCGTGTCTAACCCCCAGGTATCGCCCGACGGCAAGAAGATACTCTTCGGTGTGAACCGTGTCAACATCAAGGAGAACAAGAGCGTTACCGACCTGTGGATCATGGACATCGACGGCAAGAACGCCAAGCAGCTCACCCACACACCCCACAGCGAGGGCAATGCAGTGTGGATGGCAGGTGGCGAGAAAATCGCGTTCACCTACTGTGACGAGAAAGACGGTTCGGTGACACAGGTGTGGACCATGAACCCCGACGGCAGCGGACGCAAGTGTGTGAGCACCATGGAGAAAGACGTGGAAGGTTTCACCCTCTCGCCCGACGAGAAGAAGATTGTCATCGTCTCTACAGTGAAATATGGCAAGGACACCCAGGATTACTATCCCGAGATGGACAAGAGCAATGCACGCATCATCGACGACCTGATGTACCGCCACTGGAACGAATGGGTTACCGAGATTCCCCACCCCTTCGTGGGCGACTTTGACGGAGAGAAGGTAACCGGCATCAAGGATGTGCTCGAGGGCACTCAGTTCGAGTCACCCATGCGCCCATGGGGCGGCGTGGAACAGCTGGCATGGACCCCCGACAGCAAAAAACTCATCTACGTGTGCCGCAAGAAGGAGGGCAAAGACTATGCCCTCTCGACCAACAGCGACCTCTACGTCTATGACGCCGAGACCCACGAGACAATCGAGAACCTCACCGACGGCATGAATGGATATGACAACAACCCCATCGTGTCTAAGAGCGGCAAGGTCGCTTGGCTCTCTATGGAACACGACGGATATGAGGCCGACAAGAACCGCATCTTCCTCATGGAGAAGATGGGCGGCCAGAAGGTTGACCTCACCGCCAACTGGGACTACAGCGTTGACGCCATCGCATGGTCACCCGACGAGAAGTTCATCTACTTCATCTGTCCGTTCCAGGGCACATGCCCCATCTTCCGCATGGACGTTGCCACCCAGAAGGTCGACACCATTGCAGCCGGACAGTATGACTATGACGGCATCGCATTTGCCGGCAACGATGTCATCACCATGCAGCATTCATTCCTGGCTCCCAACGAGGTATACTGCGTTAAGGCCGGTAAAGAGCCTGTGCAGCTGAGCCACGTGAACGACAACCTCCTCGCATCACTCGACAAGGTTGAATGTAAGAAAGAAATCGTCAAGGCTACCGACGGCAAGGACATCACCACATGGGTGCTCCTGCCCCCCAACTTTGACCCCAACAAGAAATATCCCGCCATCTTCTTCTGCGAGGGCGGTCCCCAGTCACCCGTCAGCCAGTTCTGGAGCTATCGCTGGAACCTGCGCATCATGGCTAACCACGGCTACATCGTGATTGCCCCCAACCGCCGCGGCCTCCCCGGCTTCGGTACCGAGTGGAATGCACAGATCTCGGGCGACTACGCCGGACAGTGCATGAAGGACTACCTGAGCGTTACCGACTACATGGCCGAGAAGCCCTATGTTGACGAGAAGCACATCGGTTGCGTGGGCGCAAGCTTCGGCGGTTACTCAGTTTACTGGCTCGCCGGTAATCACGAGGGACGCTACGCTTGCTTCCTGTCACATGCCGGTATCTTCGACCTGCGTGCTCAGTACCTCGAGACCGAGGAAATGTGGTTCGTCAACTGGGACCTGGGCGGCGCACCCTGGGAGAAGGACAACGCTGTGGCTCAGAAATCATACAGCCAGGCCGACCCCAAGAACTATGTGCAGAACTGGGACAAGCCCATCATGGTCACTACAGGCGAAAACGACTTCCGCATCGCCTACACCCAGACAATGCAGGCATTCAACGCTGCTAAGCTGAGAGGCCTCGACGCACACATGGTGCTCTATCCCGACGAGTGCCACTGGGTAACCAAGCCCCAGAATTCTATAGTATGGCAAAACGAGTTCTTCAAGTGGATGGACAAGTGGCTCAAGAACGACGGCAAGGAAGCCAAGAGAACCACTGAAAACAAAGCTGAGAAGGACACAACCAAGACCAAATAACGACCTGACACAGGGGGTGAATTGCAACGGCAGTTCACCCTTTTTTTCCTACTAAAGTCCTATATTATAACCTCTAATAATAAACTTTAAAACAAATCAGAGTTATGAAGAAATTATCTTTACTCTTGCTCAGCGCAGTCCTCGCATTGCAAGCTGGCGCTTGGAAACCCACCTTCGTGGGACACCGTGGATGTCTCCATGGTGTTGAGAACACAGTTCAAGCCTATGAGAACGGCGTTGACGACTATGGCTACACAGGCCTGGAGTGTGACGTGCGCGCCACCAGCGACGGCCAGTATGTGATCAGCCACGACGAGACCACAAACCGCGTGGGCGGTAACCTCACCGTTGCCGAAGCCACCCTCGCACAGCTCAAGGCCGAGACTTACAGCCAGACACGCAGCGGCGTGAACTACACCGGAACCATCTGCACCATCGCCGAGTATCTCGACGTGTGCAAGGCCAAGGGAGCATTCCCCGTTATCGAGCTCAAGTGGACCACCGGCATCAACAACAACGACATGAGCAAGTTCCCCGGACTCGCTGCACTCATCGAGGAAAAAGGCATGACCGACAAGGCCGTGATCCTCACATCGATGAAGAACTCGCTCGAGTATGTACGCACTAACTATCCCGCGCTGCAGTGCCAGTTCCTGTGCAATTCTAACTGGGCATCAAACTTCGACTGGATCGTGAAGTGGAAACTCATCCCCAGCATCGAGGCAGGTTGCTTTGACAAGTACACCGTGAAGAAATTCCACGACGTGGGTCTTCCCGTGGCAGTGTGGACTGTTGACTCTAAGGCAAACTACCAGAACTATGGCGACATGGGTGTTTACATGATGACTTGTAACTCGCTGATGCCCGCCGACATGCCCGAACTCAAGGACATCGACTGGGAGTCAATCGTTCCTCCCATGGACGCACTCGAGGTGACCGTAGAGCCCATCTTTGAACACACAATGGCTATGGGTACAATGCCCACCGACTTCCCCACCGGAGCCAGCGGCAAGTATGCCAGCGCTCAGCAGGGTGCTATCACCTACGACGGCCTGTGCTTCGCCAACAACTACACCACAAGCGAACTCGTGATCATTTCGCCTGAGGGCCAGGTAAGCTCAGTTCCCGGAACCACCAGCCACGGCACCTGCCTTGACGACGCCGAGAACCTCATCCTGCGCAACGACGGTGTGACCAAAACTCCCACCAAGCTGCTCGTTTATCCAAACGCCGACATCACAGCAGATCCCGTGAACATCAAGTTTGAGCTCAACGAAGCAGGTCAAACCAACTTTATCACAGCATGCGGCGACATCCTCTCGAGCGAAGGAGGTTACGTGTTCATGTTCCAGAACGCTCTCTCTTATGTGACAACACTCTACATTGCCAACGGCGAGGTACAGAATATCATCAAGAGCGAGGCAACATCATTTGCAAGCTCTACTGCCGGCATGGTATTCCCCATCGACGGCACACCCAACAAATTCATCTATCAGGTGCGCAACCAGGGCTATAACCTCTACAACGGCGGCGACAAGGGCAAGTATGTGACCGGCTCGCTCAACACCACACAGCCTAACAGCAACTCGTCGGTAGGCGGCGCTTACTTCATTCTCGAGGGCCACGAGATGTTCCTCTACACCAGCGGCACGAACTATAACGGCGGTTTCTCAGTGCGCGACATGAGCGCTAACAACACTGCTGTAGCCAACGTGGCTCCCCTGGGCACCGGCGGATATGCAGCCAACCCCTCTTGCGGCTCATTCTTCCGCGTGGTTCCAGAGACCAATAGCTCGGTACTCGTTTATGACTTCACCATGGGCAACGGCTATGCATGCTATCGTCTCCGCACCGACAACTACACCGCAGTCAAGGACCTTGACGCAGCAGTTGCCACTGTCAGCATCTATCCCAACCCCGCATGCGACGCGTTGAACGTGAAGGCAGGCAAGGCAATTGGCAACGCAGTGCTTTATGACCTCAGCGGCAAGCAGGTAGCAAGCGTTAACGGTAACGGCGAGAGCGATCTCACCATCGACGTTTCAAGCCTCAACAAGGGCGTGTATGTGCTCAGTGTGGACGGTACCGCACACAAGGTTATCAAGAAATAAGACAACGATGTTCTATAACATGAAAATTTAGGTCAATTATATTTCATCATTCAAGATATTTTCAGTAAATTTGCAAGGTAAAGGCAACTTCTGGCCCAGCGAGAGGTCCCTTATTGTAAATGAACAGGAAATATCGAAATGAAATATTTGAGATTACCCGATAAAGAGACGCATATTCTTCCATTCTACCTAGCAATGGAGGAATATGCGGCTCGTATTTTACAGGAGGATGACCTCTTCTTCATGTGGCAGGTCAACCCTACGGTGATATTCGGGCGCAACCAGGTCATTCACAACGAGGTCAACCTTGATTACTGCGATAGCCACGGCATCGCTTACTACCGCCGCAAGAGCGGAGGCGGATGCGTGTATGCCGACATGAGCAACATCATGTTCAGCTACATCACCCGCAGCGACAACGTCACGTCGACATTCTCGCGCTACACCGGCAAGGTGGTGGAAATGCTCAAGGGGCTGGGACTGAACGCCAGCGACAACAGCCGCAACGACGTCATGGTCGACGGACTCAAGGTGAGCGGCAATGCCTACTACCACATCCCGGGCTACAGCATCGTCCACGGCACCATGCTCTATGACACCGACATGGAGCACATGGCCCATGCTATCACACCCTCGCGTGCCAAGCTCGAGTCTAAAGGCGTGAAAAGCGTGGAGAGCCGCATCACAACACTGAAACAGCACCTTGACATCACCATCGACCAGTTTATGGAGCACGTGCGCCAGGCGATGTGCGACGGCGAGCTGGTTCTTGACAACAACGACGTTGCCCGCATCAGCGAGATAGAAAAGCACTATCTAGCCCCGGAATTCATCATGGGCAACAACCCGCGGTGCAACCTCACAAGGGAGGCACGCATCGAGGGCGTGGGCGAGGTGCAGGTAAAGTGCGAGATCAAGCACAACATCATTTCAGGATTGAACATCACAGGAGACTTCTTCCTGGCAGCCGACATCGACACCTCCATCATTGACCGCCTCAACGGCGCCAGTTACACCAGGCAGTCGATTGAGAACGCGCTGCGCGACGTGGATGTTTCCTCTATCATAGTAAACTTGACAAATAAACAATTCATTAACCTTTTAATAAATTAAAACGCGTTTTATTTTATGGAAGACAACAAAAGAACATGTCTCTATGACAAGCATGTAGCGCTGGGCGCACTGATGAGCCCCTTTGGCGGATTTGACATGCCCATCCAGTACAAGGGAATCGTTGAGGAGCACAATGCAGTGCGCAACGAGGTAGGTGTGTTTGACGTGTCCCACATGGGCGAAGTCGAGATCACCGGTCCCCAGGCCGAAAAGTTTGTAAACTACATTTTCACTAACGATATTACCGATGCTCCCCTGGGCAAGATCTACTACGGCATGATGCTGTACCCCGACGGTGGCACCGTTGACGACCTGCTGGTGTACAAGGTGGCCGAGAACGACCTGTTCCTCGTCATCAACGCAGCCAACATCGACAAGGACGTGGCTTGGATCAACGAGCAGGCCAAGAACTTCGACGTGAAGGTTGACCACCAGAGCGACTACTACGGCCAGCTCGCAGTACAAGGTCCCCTCAGCGAGAAGACTCTGCTTGATACCCTCAAGATCGATGCTACCGACCTCGTGTTCTACACCTTCAAGAAGATGGAATATGACGGCGAGACTATCATCGTGAGCCGCACTGGCTATACTGGCGAGGATGGCTTCGAGATCTATGCTAGCCACGCAGCCATCAACAAGATGTGGGATCTTCTCATCGAGGCTGGCGTTCAGCCCTGTGGTCTCGGTTGCCGCGACACCCTGCGCTTTGAAGTAGGTCTGCCTCTCTACGGCGACGAGCTTACAGCCGAGATCTCTCCCATCATGGCAACGCTGAGCATCTTTGTCAAGCTCGACAAGGAAGACTTCATCGGCAAGGAAGCCTGCGCTAAGCAGAAGGCCGAGGGCAGCGCCAAGAAACTCGTGGGCCTCGAGCTCAAGGGCAAGGCTATCGCACGCCACGGCTACGAAGTGCTCCAGGGCGACAAGGTTGTGGGATATGTAACCACCGGTTACCGCGGCATCTCGGTTGAGAAGAGCCTGGCATTTGCACTCGTTGACCGCGAGGCAGGAACTCTGGGCAACGAACTCAACGTGAAGATACGCAAGAAAATCTTCCCCGCCGAGGTAGTGAAGAAACGCTTCTACAAGAAGAGTTACAAGAAATAAAGCATTTTATTATAAACATATTATTTTTACGAATCACATTTTCACAAACAACTAATATTAACTATGAGTAAGATTATCGAAGGACTCTACTACAGCGAGTCACACGAGTATGTAAAGGTAGAAGGTAACGTAGGTTTCATCGGCATCACCGACTATGCACAGCACGAACTGGGCAACGTGGTATACGTTGACATGCCCGAGGTTGACGATGAGGTAACACAAGGCGAGGAATTCGGCGCAGTGGAGAGCGTTAAGGCTGCCAGCGACCTGATGTCACCCGTGAGCGGTACCGTTGTTGAGATCAACGAGGCCCTCGAGGACGAGCCCGGACTGGTTAACCAGGACGCTTTCGAGAACTGGATCATCAAGGTTGAGATCAGCGATGCTGCCGAACTCGACAACCTCATGAACGCTGAGGCTTACAAGGCTTTCATCGGCGAGTAATACAACTGACCGCCACACCCTTCTAAGTATCAACACCAACTATTATTATAACATCGATTTATAATGACCTATAAATATTTCCCGCACACCGACGAGGACGTTCGCTCGATGCTCGACAAGTGTGGTCTCAAGTCGCTTGACGACCTGTACCAGGACATCCCCGATGAACTGGTGCTTCACCGCGACTACGACCTGCCCGAGGCTATGAGCGAGATCGAGGTGCGCAACATGTTCAACGAGCTGGGTAGCTACAACGAGAAACTGCACTGCATGATAGGTGCCGGTTGCTATGACCACTATTGTCCTTCAGTTATCAATGCGATACTGAGCCGCAGCGAGTTCCTCACATCCTACACCCCCTATCAGGCCGAGATCTCACAGGGTACGCTACAGTACATCTTTGAGTACCAGAGCATGATGGCTACACTCACTGGCATGGAGGTGAGCAATGCATCGATGTATGACGGATGCACCGCTACAGCCGAGGCCATGATGATGGCTATCGCCAACGCAAAGAAGAAGAACAAGGTGCTCATCAGCGACACGATGAACCCCATCGTCACTCGCGTGGTCGAGACCTATGCCAAGTTCCATGGCGTTGTTGTTGAACACATCGCTGCAGTTGACGGCGTAACCTCTCGCGAGGACTTCGAGAAGAAGATTGCTGTGGGCGACGTTGCAGGAGTCATCGTTGCTGCCCCCAACTTCTACGGCATCGTTGAAGACTACACTGGCTGGGCCGACCTGTGCCATGACAACAAGGCGCTGTTCATCATGAACTGCAACGCTAGCGCACTGGGTGTAATCAAGTCTCCGGGCGAATGGGGTGCCGACGTGGCAGTGGGCGACGGCCAGTCTCTGGGTATTCCCATGAACTTCGGCGGTCCCTACGTGGGTTACCTCTGCACCAGCAAGAAACTCATCCGCAAGATGCCGGGACGCATCGTGGGTGCTACCAAGGACTTGGATGGCAAGCGCACATTCGTGCTCACGCTCCAGGCACGCGAACAGCACATCCGCCGCGAGAAGGCCACCAGCAACATCTGCTCTAACCAAAGCCTGATGGCACTCTACGTGACCATCTACCTCTCGCTCATGGGCAAGCAAGGACTCAAGGACGTCAACGCCCTGAGCTACAGCAATGCACACTACATGGCCGAGCGACTCACTGCTCTCGACAAGTTTGAACTTGCATTCCCCGACAAGCCCTTCCTGCACGAGTTTGCAGTGAAGTATCATGGCGACATCGACTACCTGCAGGAGGCAATGCTCGAGGCTGGCATACAGTTTGGTCTCAAACTTGATAATGAGACTCTGCTGTTGTGTGCCACCGAGACTCTCTCTAAGCAGCTCATCGATGATGCAATCATGATATGCGAGGGAATTCAGAATCTCAATGACACTGATATTGACTAATTAAATAAGGAGGATTAACGATGAACAACGTATATTACAGAAAACTCATCTTTGAGTTATCAAAGGAAGGACGATGTGGTTATTCTCTTCCTAAGAATGAATTAGCGCAATATAAGCTGGAGGACATGCCCGCCAACCTGATGCGTGGCGAGGCTCCTGCACTGCCCGAGGTTGACGAACTCACAGTGGTGCGCCACTACACCAACATGAGCAACAACAACTTTGGCGTAGACACCGGTTTCTATCCCCTGGGATCATGCACGATGAAGTACAACCCCAAGATCAACGAGGAGATGTGCAACCATCACGCATTCACCGGGCTGCACCCGCTGCAGAGCGAGAACACCGTCCAGGGCGCCCTGGAGGTTTACTACAATCTGCAGACAGCTTTGTCTGAGATTTCAGGCTTGAGCGAGTTCACCCTCAACCCCTTTGCAGGTGCACATGGAGAGCTCACCGGCCTCATGGTGATGAAGAGCTATCACCTGGACCGCGGCGACGCAAAGCGCACCAAGGTTATCATCCCCGATAGCGCCCACGGAACAAACCCCGCCAGCGCTGCTGTGTGCGGTTTTAATGTGGTTGTCGTTAAGAGCCGTCCCGACGGCACCGTTGATGTAGAGGATCTGCGTCCCCTGCTCGACGACACCATCGCAGGCATGATGATGACTAACCCCAACACGCTGGGTATCTTTGAGCACAATATCGCCGAGATTGCTAAGCTCGTTCACGAGGCTGGCGGTCTGATGTACTATGACGGTGCAAACCTCAACCCCATGCTGGGCAAGTGCCGTCCTGGTGACCTGGGCTTTGACATCATGCACATCAACCTGCACAAGACATTCTCAACTCCTCATGGCGGTGGCGGTCCCGGTTCGGGTCCCGTAGGCGTGAGAGAGGGTCTTGAGAAGTTCCTTCCCGTTCCCCGTGTCGTTGCCGACGAGGAGAACATGCGCTTCAAGGTAGAATGCAACGAGGAGTCACTTGGATCGGTATCAGGATTCCTGGGCAACTTTGGCGTCGTGATGCGCGCCTATGCCTACATCCTCACCCTGGGCAAGGAGAACCTGCGCATGGTAGGTCCGCTCGCAACTCTCAATGCCAACTATATCAAGGAGTGCCTCAAGGACTGCTACGAACTCCCCATCGAGGGTGTGTGCAAGCACGAGTTTGTATTTGACGGTCTCAAGGACAAATCGACCGAGGTCACTACCCTTGACGTTGCTAAGCGTCTGCTCGACTATGGTTTCCACGCTCCCACCATCTACTTCCCCTTGCTGTTCCACCAGGCACTCATGATCGAGCCTACCGAGAACGAGAGCAAGGAGACACTGGACGGATTCATCGAGGTGATGCGTACTATCGCCAAGGAAGCAAGCGAGACTCCCGAGCTCGTCAAGACAGCACCGCACAATACACCCGTGCGTCGTCTAGACGATACCTTGGCAGCCCTTAAGCCTATAGTAACCTTTGCAGAACTTGCAGCAGGAATACAGTAAAAATAGAATTCAATAAATCATGGGGCGAAATCTCGTTTGTTTCGCCCCATTATATTATTAGTCAATGAATAGCGATTTAATAATTATAGGTGCTGGACCTGGAGGATATGAGATGGCTGCCGAAGCAGCCCAGAAAGGTCTGCAAGTTGTAATCATTGAGAAAAGCGAAGCCGGTGGAACCTGCCTCAACCGCGGTTGCATCCCTACCAAAGCGCTTTGCCGCAATGCCGAAGTCGTGAACCTGCTCAAAGAAGCTGAGACATGGGGCGTGAAAGCAGAGTCAATAACCCTTGACTACAGCGTGGCCTATGCCCGAAAGAACGAAGTCGTCACACAGTTGCGTCAGGGTGTTGAGATGCTCATGAAGCAGCCAGGCATAACGTATGTCAACGGTGAAGCGACCTTTGAAGACGCTCACACCGTGTGTGTAGGCGAAGAGAAATACACTGCCGACAACATCGTGATAGCAACCGGCTCGGCACCTCGCGGCCTCCCCATTGAGGGCGCAGAGTTGGCAATGACCAGCGACGATATCCTCGCGATGAGTGAGCTTCCCAAGAGCCTCTGCATCGTTGGCGGTGGAGTGATAGGCATGGAGTTTGCTGCTATTTTCAACAGTTTCGGCGTTGAAGTATCGGTTGTAGAGTTCTGCAAGGAGATTTTGCCGCCGTTTGACAAAGACATTGCAAAGCGCCTCAAAACAGTACTCAGCAAGCGTGGAATCAACATCAACACCCAGGCAGCAGTAAACGGCATTCACAAGACCGATGAAGGCTTGCTCGAAGTGACATTTGAACAAAAGGGCAAAGCAAAATCAATTGTTGCTGAGAAAGTTCTCATGTCAGTGGGACGCCAACCGGTCATCCCTGCAGGACTTGATAAAATCGGAGTTAACGTGGGCCGTCGCGGCATCGAGGTGGATGACAACATGGTCACCAGTGTTGCCGGCGTATATGCCATTGGCGACGTGAACGGTCGCATGATGCTTGCACACGCAGCATCGGCACAGGGAGCCAGGGCACTTCACCACATCCTGGGCAAAGACGATTCTATCAACCTTGACATCGTGCCCAGTGCAGTGTTCACCACCCCTGAACTCTCCATGGTGGGACTCACCGAGGAACAATGCAGTGAGAAAGAACTGGACGTCACAGTCAAGAAATCCTTCTTCCGCAGTAACGGCAAGGCTGTATCAATGGGCGAGACCGACGGTCTCATCAAGATGATTGTTTGCAACCAGACTCGCAAGATCGTGGGTTGCCACATCTGCGGCGCACATGCTGCCGACCTTATCCAGGAAGTAGTCACCGCCATGAACGCTGGCACTACTGTTGATACTATCGCAAGCGCCATCCACGGCCACCCCACCCTAAGCGAAGTGGTAATGGCCACAGCCAAGCAGTTCTAAACATTCACACCACGAGTGACAACAATACACATGAGGGACTCCATGGTAACGTGGAATCCCTCATGCTTTATTTTGCTACGAATAGTAGTTTCCCTAAGAACTTGCTCTTGCGTATTATATAGCTTATCGCTAGGCACATGCATGTCACACACAACACAACCGCCACGATCACCAACCTCTCTATAGAACCAAGTCCCCACTCCTGCAGACTAGCATGGAGTGCCGGTACTTTCATGATGAGGAAAAAATGGATCAAATATATATCCAGTGTCCTGCGACCAATGTAACTCATGCACTTGGAGAATCTGCCCGTGGCCGAGAATTTGTCACGGAGCTTAAAGAAAAACAAGAACACGGCAAGTGCCCCGGTCCCTCTAATTGTCCAATTAATTACAATACCGTTTATCTTGCCTGGGAAAAAGTTTGGATCAATGTACACTGGCAACTGTATCAAGTACAACACAATCAGTGTAACTAAGACATACCAGCTGTCTAAACGCTTGGTCACAAAACCATAGTACTTCCTGATAAAAGTACCAAGTACAAAAAACGGGAACTGTCTCGTTGCCACATATCCCTTTGTGTACAAGCAGAAGGGATTAGACTTGTCCGACAAGTGAAACAACACCATACTCAGCATAACGAGCAACGCCAGTGTCACAACGTTAGCCGTGGGATGGTTGCGGGTAAGAAGATTCGTAAGATAATAAACCACGAAAAATTCAAACAGCACTATTGTGAACCAATAATGCATCCATCCTCGTTCAACAAAATAATCAACTGGATTACAATCAATTACAAAATAAAAAAAAGCACAGTAAAAAATAACTGTGGGGATAACCTGGGAACGTATCTTTCCCATTAACCGTACAGCAGAGTTCCTAACAGTCCAGTATTCCAATGGTTTATAAGCGACAAAACCGCTAACCATGAAAAACACTGCCATTCTGAAACCCTGCAGCACTTGGTCAGACAATGCAAGATGGTCAAAGCACTTGGCGGTAACGTGGTAATACACAACAAGCAGCATTGTAAAACCACGCAGAACATCAATAAAGATTATTCTATCACCCTTTGTGCTATTCTCCACTGCAATGATATTACTTGGTGTTATTAAGGAAATGTTCTACATCGAGGGCCGCGCGGCATCCGCTTCCGGCAGCAGCAATAGCCTGACGATAACGAGGATCGGCCACGTCGCCAGCGGCAAAGACACCGACCACGCTGGTTGCAGTGGTAACTTTATCGGTCATGATATATCCCTGATCGTCAATAGTAAGTTGACCATTAAGGAATGCAGTGTTGGGGCGATGCCCTATCGCAAGGAAAAATCCGTCGACCGCAATGTCTCGTGTAGACTCATTCTCTGTACCCTTATTTATAATAAGGTGTGCCCCTTCGAGTCCGTCATCTCCAAACAACCCCGTGGTGTTTGCGTTATATATCACCTCGATATTCTCACGCTGAGCCACACGTTCCTGCATAGCAGCCTGGGCGCGCAGGTAATCCTTGCGCACAATCATGTATACCTTGCGACACAGATTGCTCAGGTAAGTCGCTTCCTCGCAGGCAGTGTCTCCACCACCCACCACAGCGACGTCACGCTTGCGGTAGAAGAATCCGTCGCATGTCGCACATGCCGACACTCCTTGTCCAGCATATTTTTTCTCGTCGGGCAGGCCCAGATACTTGGCCGAAGCACCGGTGGCAACGATGACCGCATCGGCGGCAACCTCGCTACCGTCATCAAGCCGTGCTATGAACGGGCGCTGGGACAAATCAATGGATTCAACCGTGTTAGCCTTTACGGTAGCACCGACGTTTATTGCCTGTTGACGCATGTTCTGCATCAACGCAAAGCCATCAATCCCATCAGGGAAACCGGGGAAATTTTCTATTGCAGTGGTCGTAGTCAGCTGTCCACCAGGTTGATGGCCTTCAACCAGAAGGTTGTTGATGCCGGCTCTCGATGTGTAAATGGCAGCGGTATACCCGGCTGGTCCCGAACCAATAATGAGGCATTGTACTTTCATCAATACTCCGTTAATTTATAGTTTAATCATCTGAAAATAAACGAGTTGCATTAACAATAAATAACTAAATAAAATTGGTCAAGTGGCTGAAAATCAGTAACTTTATAGTGTACTAAGCCATAAGTTCACATGAATATT
>JAZQPG010000249.1:0-9011 GCA_045628365.1 Sodaliphilus sp.
CAGACTCATCTGCTCCAAATTGCATCGCAATTAAAGAACCGCCGTATGCCGAACGGCACGTACGGTGGTGTGGGAGGTCGGTAGATGTGAAAGTAGGAGGCAAATGCCTTTTATGATTAGCATTTACCTCCTACCCGATTATACCCCGCCCCCCCCTCTAACCGCCCAACATCTACGGCATTTCACTTGCACAAACGGGATAATTTGATTACTTTTGAGAAATTTTTATTTTTTACCATTACTTAGCTCCTTGGGGCTCAACAAAACAATGCAACTATGAAAAGAATCGTTTTACTACTCGTGGCCGCAGTCATGGTGGCTGCCACTTGCTGGGCCGCCGATGCCGACGTGCAAGAGGCCAAGGCACTGGCTGTGCGATTGTCGCCGCGACTGGCCGAGGGCATTGAGTTCGTGAAAATCAAGTCTCCCAAGAAAGGTACCGACGTCTATTCGCTCATTAGCAACGTTGATGGCAGCATCACCATTGGCGGCAACAACGCCAATGCTATGGCGGTGGGCCTGAACCACTACCTCAAGAAGTATTGCAACGTGACCGTGTCGTGGTATGCCGACGTGCCCGTCGAGCTGCCCGAGGTGTTGCCCCGGCTGCCCGAGAGCCAGATGGTGACCTCTACCGTGCCCCAGCGATTCTTCCTCAACTACTGCACCTATGGCTACACGATGGCCTTCTGGCAATGGAAAGACTGGGAGCGATTCATCGACTGGATGGCGCTCAACGGCGTCAACATGCCCCTTGCCATCACCGGCCAGGAAGCCGTGTGGATGAAGGTGTGGACCTCGATGGGCATGACCGAGCAGGAGTGCCGTGAGTACTTCACCGGACCCTCGTTCCTGGCATGGCACCGCATGGCCAACGTGGACAAGTGGTGCGGCCCCCTGCCACAGCACTGGCTCGACACGCAGGTGGAACTGCAGCACAAGATCCTGGCCCGCGAGCGCGCCCTTAACATGCGACCCGTGATGAACGCCTTTGCCGGCCACGTGCCCCGCCGCATCAAGGAACTCTATCCCGATGCCAAGATATCGCTGCTCAGCGACTGGGCAAACTTCAGCGACGACGAGCGCACCTACTTCCTCGACTCGGAGGACCCCATGTTCGACAAGATACAGAAGACGTTTGTCGAGGAGCAGGGCAAGCTCTTCGGCACCGACCACATCTACGGCATAGACCCCTTCAACGAGATGGACCCGCCCAGCTGGGAAGAGGACTACCTGGCACGCGTCACCAAGCACATGTATGAGAGCGTCAAGAAGGCCGACCCCAAGGCCGAGTGGCTGCAGATGGGCTGGATCCTCTATTACCAGAAGGAGTGGACCGAGGAGCGCACACGCGCCATGCTCACCGCCGTGCCCCAGGGCAAGATGACAATCCTGGACTACTTCTGCGACAACCGCGAGGTGTGGCGCACACGCGACCAGTTCTCGGGACAGCCCTACATATGGTGCTATCTGGGCAACTTTGGCGGCAACACCGTCTTTGAGGGCAACCCCAAGAAGGCTTGCGAGCGCATCGACGGCGCCCTCAAGGAGGGAGGCAAGAACCTCGTGGGCATAGGCTCCACGCTCGAGGGGCTTGACGTGCAGCAGCTGCCCTACGAGCGCGTGCTCGAGAAAGCATGGAACGTGAGCGAGGACAGCACGATCGTGATACGTGGCATCGCCGACCGTCACGCAGGACACGTCGACGAGAACGCACGCCGCGCATGGAGCATCCTCTACAACGACGTCTACACCCTGCAGGCCGGCACGCGCGGCGAGATGGTGTCACTGCGCCCGCTCATGAACAAGGAAATCTATAAGACCAAGTACAAGCTCAACGTCCCCGCCCTCATCGAGGCTTGGCAAACACTCATTCAGCAGGACCGCGCGGAACGCGACGCCATGGTAATCGACATCACCGTCACCGGCCGCGAAGTGCTAAACCAGCTGTTCGTGGTGGAGAAAAAAGCCTTTGAAAGCGCCTTCAACGACAAGGACAAGGCCGCCATGACACAGCATGCAACCGTGATGCGCGAGCTGCTCAGGGACATCGACGGCATCAACGCCTTCCAGACCCACTGCACGCTCGACACGTGGCTCAACCAGGCACGTGACTACGGCAACACCCCCGGGCTCAAAGACTATTACCAAAAGAACGCCCTCACGCTCATCACCACCTGGGGAGGCAGCCTCAACGACTATGCCAACCGCTGCTACAACGGCCTCGTCTCGCAATACCACGCCGTGCGCTGGCAGATGTGGATAGACCGTGCCATGGACTGCGTGAAGCAAGGCAAAGAGTGGAACGACGACGAGTGGATAAAGGAAGTGAAGCACTTTGAGCAGGGATTCAAGTACGACCCCAGCGCCGCACCCAAGCCCCAGGGCGACATCATCGCCTACTGCCGCCTGCTCAACACAAAATACGCCGCGCAGCTGCAGGCAATGAAACACTGACGCGCCCCCGGCAGATCCAGTGCAACTTTTCCTGCACACCCCCGCCAGGGCTAAAATTGAATTATCATTATCAGCTAAAACGGGCGATACATCTGGACGCCAAGAAAAGGAAGGGCATGACTGACCGAAATTACAAGAAATTTCTTCTGATTTAGAGTGATTTCTAGCCTTCCACGCCTTACGGAATCATTCTAATTATTTTGATTTCTGTCAGTTTAAAAAACTTGAATCTCCGATTTATGCGTGACCGGCGTGAGGTTATGCCATTGCTGAATGGTTTCAAAAGATTGTCGGGAGGTGAAAAAAACATAACAACATAGTTGTTAGTAGCAAAAAAATGCGTAACTTTGTGGCGTATTTTTAATTAGACCTAATTGATGAAAGAGGAAATGCTAAATATGAGGCGTGCCCCTCGGGGTGCTGCATCATAGTGGGCATTTCCCTTTTTTTGTGTGCAAAAACAAAATAAATAATTAAATATTAACTAATTACAAAGATTTATGAAGAAATTACTAACATTTCTAATGTTCTTCCTGCTAGCCACGGCCATGGCCCAAATGCAGGCAGCAACGAAGACCGTCACTTATACTGTGGCGTCAACAAAAAGTGTGACTACTTCTGGTACTGCACCAGATGGGTCATCGGCTGCATTCTTTAATTCTTATTCTACGAAAGACCAATTGACTGCAGGCAATAACATGGATTTGACTTTGTCTGGATATAAAGGTTGCACGATTAAGGGTATAACCCTTTCGATGAAGTCGAATTCAAAGGCTGGCGCTGGCTATTTCTATATGAAAATCGGAACAGCAGTGACATTGTCTGCTATTGGGTCTGTAAGCTCTAGCGTGACGTTTAATGATGCAAGCTGGAATGGGGCTTATACGACTACATACACAAATGTGACGCCCACAATGTCAAATGACTCATACGAAATTAAGAGTGGTGAACAGGTAAAAATCAGTATCGGAGCGACTACCAATTCGTTATATTGTCAGTCGTTTACCATAACCTATGAAGACGCTTCTACACCTGCCAAGACTCTGTCAAGTATCGCTGTATCTGGCACTCCTATTAAGACAACTTACACTGAGGGTGAAAAATTTGATCCCGCAGGTCTTACCGTGACTGGAACTTACAGCGATGGCAATTCTGCTTCTATCACTGAGGATATCACCTGGACATTCGACCCCGCAACTCTTGTTGCTGGTACAACATCTGTTTCAGTAACAGCCAAGGTTGGCGATGTCACTTCTTCCGCTTACACAGTAAATGGTCTTACTGTTAATGGCAAACAAGCTAAAGCTGGCACATATACAATTGGTCTTAATAATGCTTTCTATGGCATTTCAGCTGGCAACAACGGCACTGAGCAGTCCAAGGAGACAATAAACTGCATCACAGTTGTGTCAGGATGTGCTTCAAGTGCTTCAAGCAAAACATATTACGATGCAAATCATATACGTTACTATGTGGGTTCTTATCTTAAGCTTTCTGTTCCTGATGGTTTCAAGATAACAAAGGTAGTATTTACTGCAGACGGCACTTGGGATGATGCCGGCGTATCTGCTAATTCGGGAGACTATTCTAATAAAACCTGGACAGGTAACGCCCAAGAAGTTGACTTTGATTTTACAAAACAATGTCGTGCTTCTTCTATTGAAGTTACCTATGCAGACGCATCCACTCCTCCCACTCCTGAGAAGGAGCTGATTGGTATTGAGGTAAGCGGTACTCCTGCTGAATTCTGGAAGGGTGATGTTTTCAATCATAACGGAATGACCGTCACTGCAACTTGGGACGACGGAGACGAAACCGATGTAACAAGTTTGGCTGAATTCTCTACTCCTGATATGACTACAGCAGGTGAGAAAACTGTAACTGTAACATATCAAGGCGAAACTGCAACATACACTATCAATGTACAGACTATTGCCAACACCGAGGCATATGCTTACACTGTTGCCGAGGCTAAGGCGCTTATCGACGCTGGCAAGGACCTCGAAACCGAGGTTTACGTTAAGGGTACTGTAAGCCAGGTTGACAGCTATAATTCAACTTACGGCTCAATTACTTATTGGATTGACAACAATGAGTTTGAGGTTTATGGAGGTTTGAACTTTGGCGGCGAGAAATTTGCAGCCCAAACCGATATCACCGTTGGTGACGACGTGGTTATTAAGGGTATTATTAAGAAATACAACACTACCTACGAGTTTGACAAGAACAATGTTCTTGTTAAGCACGATAAGGTTGCTACCCTTTCTATCGCTGACATCACTGTGGCTAATGGCGAAGACATCAATCCTGTTGTCAATACCAATGTCACTGGCGAATATCTGATTGAATATGTATCTAACAACGAAGAAGTGGTTCTTGCTGATGACAACGAGCTCGTGACTATGGGCGTGGGTGAGGCAACAATCACCGCTACTCTCGTTGCCGATGGTTACAAGGCTGCTGAGACCACATTCAAGGTTACTGTAACCTCTAACGTTAGTGTTACTAGCGTAACCCTGGGAGGCACTCCCAAGCTCGAGTACACCTACGGCGAGACATTTGACCGCACAGGTATCACTGCTACCGCTAACTATAGCGATGACTCGCAGGTTGATGTTACATCATCTGCTACATGGACCGTTACTCCCAGCACCGCTCTCACCGAGTCAGGCGAAGTAACCGTTACTGCGGCGTTTGGAGGCAAGTCTGCAAGCCAGACCTACAACGTGACAGTCAACAAGAAGGAAGCTTCTATTGAAATCGCCGACATCACTGTTCAGGCAACCAAGACTGCAACCATCAGCGCTACCACAACTCCTGCTGATGCAGAACTGACCTACACCATTACCGAGGGCGCTGACAAGATTTCTATCGCTGATGGCGTTATCACTGGTGTTGCCGAGGGTACAGCAACCGTGAAGGCTGCCTTCGCCGGCACAGCAGAATATGCTGCAGCCGAGAAGACATTCACTGTAACCGTAACCGCTGCTCCTGCTCCCGGTACTGGCGACTTTACACTCGTTACAAGCGCAAGTGACCTCGTTGCAGGCCGCGAGTATCTTGTGGTTGGTGCAAAAACAGATGGCACAACATATGTTATGGGAACTATCAGTGGCACTAACACGTATGCAACAGCTGTTACCGCTACCGTAGATAATAACACAATCGCATCGACCGACGAAATGGCAATTGTCACTCTTGGTGGAAAAGAAGGTGCATGGACATTGCAGACAAACCAAGGTTATCTCAACAATAGTAACAACGCCAAGAATACCCTCAAAGCAAGCGAAACAAGCAGTAGCACCGCAACAATTGAGTTAGGTAGTGATGGTAAGTTTACTATTACATTTGATAATACAGGGTACAACACACTGCAGTTTAATGCTGCCAATCCACGCTTTGCATGCTATACAGGCACACAGCAAAATGTTAATCTGTACTACCGTGAAGCTTCTGCTCCTGTAGTTAGAACTCTTGACCATATTGAGGTGGTTGAGGGCTACAAGGCTGAGTATACTGATGGCGATGCCTTTGAGAAGGCTACCGTGATGGCTTATTACCAAGAAGAGGGTGTTGAGCCCGTGAATGTAACAGAAAAGGCTACATTCAGCGGCTATGACCTGAGCGCAGAGACTTCGGGCGAACAGACCGTGAATGTTTCTTATACCGAGGGTGAAGTTACTGCAACCACTTCTTATACTATCAACTTCACAGCCGTTACCAAGCGCACAGTGACTATCGTTGAGCCTGTGAACGGTACATTGAAGGTTGTGGTTAAGGCTACTGGTACAGAAATCGCAACTGGCGCAAGGGTTGCCGATGGAACAGTCTTAAAGATCACAAACACTCCCGATGAGGGTTATGTTCTGCGTAAGATTGTTGTGACAGACACTGAGAAGCATAACTACACAGCTCAAAATAAGGAAATCACTGTTAATGGCAGCGATGTTACTATCAACGCCATCTTTATCAAGGGTGATAACTACACTTACACTTGGAGTGTAAACGGTCAGGTAGCAAGCCAAGACGTTTATAAAGCAGGTGCAACTGTTACTGCTCCCGCTGTTACTGCTGCCGGTCCCGACGGCAAGACCTTCGTGGGCTGGTCACGCACCGCAACAGTAGATGCCGACAATTGCACTCTTGCAACCGTTGACCCGACCGCAGTAACCGACCGCACTTACTTCGCAGTATTCGCAACTGCAACCCAAGGTACAGGTGGCACAGATGGTAGTAATGTATACTACGAGAAGGTTGATTTGGGTGACACTTCTTGGCTGAACGAGAAATTCCTTCTCGTTTACGAACAGGCATCCAATGCGGCTCTTATTTTTGACGGACAACCTTCTGGAGCAACAAATGTAATTGGTGCAAATATTACAGAACAGAACGGAAAGAAAGTTATTACTGATAAGAGCTCGGGTCAAGAACTTGAGGTGGAATATTATGGTGCTTACAACACGAACATGAGAATGAAACTTGTTGGTTCTAATCCTGTTAAATACCTAGCTACCACTGGTTCTGGTCAAAGTAAATTCCAAATTGAAGAAAAAGGTAACTTAGGTACCGAAGCTTATGCAGGTTTTACTGTTGACAATACGGACAACGGTCGTTGGAACATTAAAGTTTATGACAGATATTTGAATTATAGTGGATCTGATTTCCGTTTAGGAAATATTGGAGCTAATAGAGAGATTCAAATTTATGCCAAGAAGGGTGGCACAGTTACCACTTACTCTGAGTACACTACTGGCATGACTGTTGATCCTCATGACTTCCAGCTTGTGACAGGTGATGATGACCTTGTTGCTGGTCGTGAGTATATCATCGTTTCTAAGTTTATCAACGATGACGACAGCCGCACCATCTATGGCCTGAGCGTTGACAACGCCGACAGCCGCACCGAGAATGGTCAGGATGGCGAAAGCAAGACCACAACCAACTATCGTCGTGGTGAGACTGGCGTGACATTCGGCCATGGTGACTACTTCGCATCTATCGACAACAAGATTTCTATTCTTACCCTCGGTGGTGCAGAAGGCGCATGGACATTCAACAGTGCAGCCGGTTACCTCGTGAAGGGTGGTGGTGAATCTGATAGATTCTTGCGAATCAACAACGCAAGTGCCCCTGCAACTATCGCAAAGGATGACAAGGACGTAGCAACTATCATTTACAAAGTCGTTAAAGACGGTGAATTGAAGGATGGTGACCGTGAGGTATTCCTGAACATCAACGGTGGTTATCCCCGCTATGGTGCTTATGCTCATGCTAACCTTACAGACGCAGACAAGAAGTTCAACTTCGCTGCTTCTTACCTCTACTATCGTGATCCTATCCATGAGATTTCTCTGGGTGAGCTGGAGGCTAATGGTATCACTGGCGACACTGAGTACACTCTTACTGATGAGCTCGAGGTTGTTTATACTAACGGCAACTCGGTTTGGGTTAAGGACAGTGAGAAGTCTTATGCTTACCGCGCGAACGAGGAGATGTACAACGCCACTTGGTATGGCAGCAACTTCCTCTCTACTGACGCCAGCAAGCAGAACAACTGGATTGAGCTTGGGTTTACTGGCGAAAACGTTCCCAGCTTCACTATCGGTACTAAGCTGACTGGTGTCAAGGGTACTTACACCGGTAACAAGGACCGCAGCCACAAGCTCGTTGTCAGTGATTACTCGATCGACAAGAAGGGTGACCTCAGCGACGACGAGAATAAGGCCCGTCTCAACAAGTATTGCCCCGCAAACTTCTGGAACGACAACATCTATGACTACGTGACCGCTGGCGGCCACAACTTCTTCCTGATGAATCCCAAGATCGAGGAGGTATGTATCGTGACTGCAGCAGTGTGGGACAACGGCAACTTCGTTGTTCCTGCAAAGCAGATTGACGAGGAGACTGGCCAGGGTCACAACGGTTATGACCTGAACGGTGCAATTGCTGTTAACTGGAACCTCGTGGGCGGACAGCCCGGTGAGATTCCTGCAGGTGCTTATGAGTTCCCCGCAATCGTCACTAAGGTTGCTGGCAGCACTCGCAGCAATATCGTGGGCAAGCCCGGTATGAATCCCGCAAGCCAGGGTGACTACTTCGTGGTTTATCCCATCAACTTCGTTACTGACGGCAGCATCATTACTGGTGTTGACGACCTGAACGCCCGCACCGTGAAGGCGGTACGCTACTATGACGTGGCTGGTCACATGTTCAACGAGGCTCAGCCTGGCCTGAACATCATCGTCACTGAGTACAGCGACGGCACTCACAGCGCCGTGAAGGTGATCAGATAATAAATGGTTAATGGGTTAACCGGTTTAAAGGTTAACTTCTCTCATAATGGGCCTCTCTCCTGCACTGGTTGCGGGGGAGAGGCTTTTTTCGCGCCCGTCGAGGGAGGGCGAGGGTAATCGAGGGCTCGGATCTCCGAGCACTCGGAGGTCTCCGAAAGGAGGGGTGATGGCTGGGGGGCATTTAGCGTTGCGAAGCACGAAGCGTTTCGCCACAGGGACGGCGCGCTGTCGCCGGGCAGGCGTGTGGGTGGCGGGCGCGGG
>JAZQPG010000250.1:0-2610 GCA_045628365.1 Sodaliphilus sp.
CGAGCACATGGGGTTGATGCGCAGGCCGCAGCTGATGTGTCCTCCCGTTGCTTCGTTGTGGCTGTCGATGCGATCCTTGAACCGGTTGTATTGTGCTACGCTGTTAAATGTTATGTGCGAACTGCCCTTGATGAATTTCTCTATCGTGGTGTCGGTGTAGACGGGACAGTAGGTGTGGGCTTTGCAGTCAAGCTCCTCGTTGGCGAGTAGCATCTCGTTGACCGAGCTGGCTGTGGAGCAGATGCCGTATTCCCTGAAGATGGGGAATGTGCGCCACAGTGCGTTGGCCTTGAAAGCCATGATTACCTTTGCTCCGCTCTCTTGCATCACGCGGGTGATGAGGTTGAGGTTGCGCCTCAGTTTTTCCTCGTAGACGATATAGTAAGGGGTGTTCATTATTGTAAAATTTGGAATTTTGCGTATTTGAGTAACAAGGTCTTGGTGTCGACGTCGTCAAAGTTCACGACAATCTTGGCATCGGCTCCGCTCTGGTCAACCTCGACGATGGTTCCGGTGCCGAAACGTGAGTGGCTGATGCGCATGCCTTGTTGCACATCGCTGGCGGCGTGGATGCCGAAGGCTCCTGATGATGCACCTTGGCCGGCAGGCTTGGAGAGGGGGCTGCGTGATGCCGAGCTGGTTCTCACAAACGTCTGTGTTGTCGTGGTTCTTGTGTTGTCGCTGGTTGAGGATGTGCCGGTGCGCGAGGTCCACGGGTCGCGATGCTGTGGACGGGGTCTCTCCACTGGTTCCACGCTACCCTTCAACGTGTTGCGGGTTGCTCCCAGGTCAAGGTATTGCTCGTCGATGTCACGGATAAAACGGCTCACGGTGCACGACTTGCTCTGTCCGTTCTGGTAGCGCGACGAAGCGAAGGTGAGCACGCAGGTGGTCTTGGCTCGGGTGATGGCCACGTAGAGCAGGCGGCGTTCTTCCTCAATCTCGCGCAGTGAGTTCTGGCTCATGTAGGAGGGAAACAGGTCTTCCTCCACGCCCACCACGATGACGTGCTTGAACTCCAAGCCCTTGGCAGCGTGTACGGTCATCAGCGTGACGCAGTCGCCGTCGTTCTTGTTCTCGTCCTGGTCGGTCATGAGCGACACCTGTGCCATGTAGTCGGTGAGCAGTATCTCCTTGATGTCCTCCTCGCGGCGTTCGTCCACAAACTCGTTGACGCCGTTAATCAGCTCGTTGAGGTTCTCCTGGCGGCTGATGTTCTCGGGAGTGTTATCGTTCATGAGCACTGCCAGCAGCTTGGTGCGTTCGATGATGGTGCGTGCCACGGTGCTGGCGTCGTTGCCCTCTTCGTTGAGGTGGATAAAGCCGGTGATAAGCTCGATGAAGGTGTTGAACTTCTTTATCGTGCCGTTATTCACGTTGAGGTCATACTTTGCCGGGTTGCATATCACTTCCCACATCGACACGCCGTGCTCCATGGCACAGTGCTGCACCTTGCCCATGGTGGTATCGCCGATGCCTCGCGACGGGTAGTTGATGACGCGGCGCAGGGCCTCGTCGTCGCTGGGGTTGAGCGAGAGCCTGAAGTAGCTCACTGCATCCTTGATCTCCTTGCGCTGGTAGAACGACAGCCCGCCGTAGATGCGGTAGGGGATGGCGCTGCGCACGTTGCCGTGCTTGTCGCGACGGCCGCCGTTGCTCAGGGCTTCCTCCAGTGTTCGTGACTGGGCGTTGGTGCGGTAGAGCACGGCGATGTCGCTGTAGCGGTCGCCATGGCGGGCCTTGACAGCCGCGATCTGATTAGCCACCACATATGCCTCCTCATAGTCGCTGTAGCACTGGACGACGTGTATCTTGCTGCCCACGCTGTTCTCTGAGAACAGGTGCTTGGCAATCTGCCCTTTGTTCTTCTCTATGAGCGAATTGGCTGCCTGAATGATGGTTTGGGTAGAGCGGTAGTTCTGCTCCAGCTTGTAGGTCTGCAGGGTGGGGTACACCTGCTTGAGCTTGAGGATGTTCTCGATGTTGGCACCACGGAAGGAGTAGATGCTCTGGGCATCGTCGCCCACCACGCACAGGCGGCCGTGCTGCTTGCACAGCTGCACCAGGATGAGGTGCTGGGCAAAGTTGGTGTCCTGGTACTCGTCGACGAGGAAATACTGGAACATCTCCTGGTAGCGCTCCAGCACGTCGGGGTTATCGCGCAGCAGGATGTTGGTGTAGAACAGCAGGTCGTCAAAGTCCATTGCACCGGCAACGCGGCAACGCTCCCAGTAGGCTTTGTAGATGGCATATATGAGCGGACGTCCGGCGCTGTCGTCGGCACTGCGCAGTCCCTGGTGGCGCTCGTAGTCGGCAGGCGTGATCAGGGCGTTCTTCACGTTGGAGATGGCACTTTGGATCGACGATGGTTTGTACACCTTGTCGTCGAGCGACATGTCCTTGATGATGAGTTTAATCAGTGACTTGGAGTCGCTGGCGTCATATATGGTGAAGTCGTGTTTGAAGCCTATGCGCTCGGCGTTCATGCGCAGTATGCGCGAGAAGATGGAGTGGAACGTGCCCATCCACAGGCGTGACGCCGTCTCGTGACCCACCAAGGCCTCGATGCGTTCGCGCATCTCGCGTGCAGCCTTGTTGGTGAAAGTGAGC
>JAZQPG010000251.1:0-13053 GCA_045628365.1 Sodaliphilus sp.
GTTATGTTCGTCTATCTGATTCACGTCTATATAATACTGAAAACTGCTTAATATTACACCGTCGTAATGAATTTAATATAATTTAACACAAAATCACTCGGCGGTAACTATACAGTAACTATTCACCAATGTTTTTTGCGGACACCCCGCGCGGATTTCACATGATTTTGTAATTAGAGGCTGAAAGCCGATACGCAGAACGCAGTTCTGCACATAACCCTGTCCTAACTGAACGTAAGCGAAGGCAGGGCAAGGATAACGATACACTATACTGCGGTTGAAGACCGCAACCTTGCACGTTTCGAGGTAGCGGTCTTCAACCGCGATTTTGTCACACTTCACACCCCCACCGGCAGTCGTTTCACTCTCAAAATCACCTCGACATAATTAATAGAACCCACATAAAAAAATCCGCGAGGTCTGCGTGATCTGCGCGAGATAACCCCCATTAGGGTATAGTTACTCTGCGTGAGACTTGTTCTATAGAAAGAAAAAAAGCACCCTACGCATCACGCGCAAGGTGCATCGTTTAGACAATTTTTTGTATTTATTTTACTACTATTTTTTTCCCATTGATGATGTAGATCACGCCGCGTTCCATGCGGGTAACCTTGCGACCCATCAGGTCGTAGATCGTATTGTCGCCACGCTCTACAGTGATGTCGTTGATGCCGGTGGGAGCATCGGGAGCATACTTGAAGCCACGGATGTTATCGATGTAGTTGTAACGTCCCGAGAAACGTAACATATACAGGCCGTCGGCAGGCGCTGTCCATTGCAGCTTACACAGGGTGTTGTTCTCGGCAGGTGTCTCGCTGAATGCAACGTTCCATGTCTCGCCATCATCGGTCGTGTATTCCATTGTCAGGGTCTCGTCGTTCCAGGGGAGAAGTGCCTGAAGCTCAATAGTCTCGCCGGCCTTCGCGATGAGTGACGGAGTGGTGAGCGTGTTGCCGTCGGCCATTCTACCTGCGTAGGCCATCTGGGAGCCGGTGCCGTATGAGGGGTTAGAAACGACGGTCCAGCCGCTATTTGCCCAGTTCTCAGGGATTCCGTTCTCGAAGTCTTCTTCAAATGTCTCGGGATCCTGAGCTATCGCGGTAGCATTGATGGTCATCGCTTCTACCTCTTCCTGCTGGGGCTGGAGAGTGACGGTTGCACTCTTGCTACCGTAGTTGTCACTGAAGACGAATGTCAGGTCGAAGGTCGCGCTCTCGCCTGCAGCAACCTCGAGTGTTGAGGGAGCAACGGTGAAGTCGGCGCCGCTCGATGCGATGTTGAGGTTAAGTGTAGCGTTGCCGGCATTTGTCACTGTATAGGTGTGGACAGTGTTTGCTTTGCAGAAGCCAAAGTCATCGGCAACAACGAGGCCGCTCTCATCTTTAGTTGCACCTGCGGGCACAGTGAGCGACATAGTAGCACCGCTGAAGGGAGCGAAACCATAGAAGTCATCAAGGGCGATATACTGGCCGGTGATAGAGATATACTTGGCTGTGGTGGGGAAGCCGGTGACGGTGGTTGCCTTCCAGGTGTTGTAGTCGGCATCGGTGCCCTGGTCAGCGCCCACCTGGGTCCAGTTCTGGCCGTCTTCCGATGCCCACACGCGGAAGTATGCGCTCGAGTAGGTCGAAGTGGTGTTCTTCTTATACTTAATGTAGAGAACATCGTCCTCGCTAACCTTTACCAGCGGTGTGATGATGCGGGGAGCACCCGATGCATAGCCTATTGCCACATTGCCGTCGTCCATTATCCAGTTGCTCTGCACTGTCCAGTCCTCGAGTTCCTCGCTGAAGTCGTTGTACAACTTGGCGGGATCGCGCACGATGCCGCTGAGGCTGATGGTGAATGCGTCCTTACCCTCGGGGGTAACTACCAGCGAACCGCTGTGGCTGCCATAGACGTCGCTCTGGGTGACTGTGATGTCTTGGGTCTCACCTTCGCCCAGGCTGACCGATGCGGCCGAGGCACTATAGTCGCCAGTGCAAGCCACTGTGGCGTTGAGTGTGCCGGTGCCCTTGTTCTTGATGGTGAATGTGCTGGTAGCTGCGCCCTCTACGAGGCCCAGGTCAACGGCAGCATCCTTACCCAGCGACTCATCGCCCTGGAGCACCTGCAGCACGGGACCGTCGGCAGCCTCGGCTTCGTTATAGGTCACGTTGTCCATGCCAGCGCGCACCATGCTGATGCCTATGTAGCGGGCCTCTTCTCCCAGGTCAAGGCTGTATTGGGTCCAGGTAGTGGTGAGCGACCAGTTTTTCAGTGAAGTGGTGCTCTTCTTCTTGAAGGTGCCATTGTCCTCTACCATCTCATAGATGTCGACGGTACCCTTGGTTGAAGAGCTGCTCGATGTCTTGCGGGCATAGAACGATAACTCTCCGTTCACGGGAACGGGAATCACCATCACGGCGCTGTTGCTGCTGCCGTACTGAGCGGTGAGCGACACCTTGCTGCTGTTGTAGGCAGTGCTCCACAGGCCAAAGTTGCTATAGTCGGCCGACTTGCAGATGCCGCCGCCAACAACCAGCCAGCCGTTGTCAAGGCCAACGCCTGCGGTATAGTTTCCTGTAACTGCGTCGCCGTTTGCATCGACAACCTGAACATTCTCAAAATCCTCGGTCACGGCAGTTGCCTGCACCTGTACCAGGCTCAATGCAGCCGCTGCGAGTAATGTCATCCTAAGTTTTTTCATATCAATCTCTTTTTGTGCGAACTCTTTTGATGTGGGTTCTATTAATTATGTCGAGCCAAAATAATTAAAAAACTTTCATCAGAATTAATAGAACCTTCCTTTTTTTCACCAAAAGTACTAATTAAACATTACACAAGCAAATAAAACTATTCCGTCAGCGACAATTTGCTAAATTTGGAGTAAACATTAGGCAATAATGGCCATTATTAGCACACTCGTCCTAAAAAAACGTCAAAAAAAACGAACCATCGTTTCGCTATGTGGAAATTTGTACCTATATTTGCATCTATATAACATAAACGACTTTTACAAACTAAAAACACAATGATATGAAGCAATCATTCTATGAAATCTTCAGTGAGTTGAACAAGGTTTCTCGCCCCTCACATCACGAGGGCAAAGTAGCCGACTGGCTGTGCCAGTTTGCCGAGAAACACGGTTTGAAATACCACCGCGATGCCGAGAACTGCGTCGTGATTGAGAAACCCGCCACTCCGGGATATGAGGACGCCGCACCGGTAGTTATCCTCAACCACATGGACATGGTGTGCGTGGCTCAAGATGGCTATCTGCGCGACGGCCGCAAGTTTGACCCCATGAACGATGAAATACGCGCCTATGTCGAGACCGACGAGAACGGCGTGCGCTGGATGAAGGCCGAGGGTACATCACTTGGCGCCGACAACGGTGTAGGCCTCTCGATGGCTCTGTCGGTACTCACCGACGACTCGCTCGTTCACCCCGCGCTGGAGGTGCTCACCACTACCAACGAGGAAGACGGCATGAGCGGTGCCGAGGCTCTGAGCCTTGACTTCATCAAGGGCCGCAAGATTGTCAACCTCGACAGCGAGGACTACGACACTGTGACCGTGGGCGCTGCCGGCGCTTTCCTGCAGGTGGCTCACTGGACTCCCACATGGAAACAGGTTCCCGAGGGATATGTATATCGCCGCATCGTGATTGACGGCGGCCTGGGCGGACACTCTGGTCTGGACGTGCACAAGAAACGCTGCAACTGCAACCGCGAGCTGGGTCTCTTCATGTGTGGCGAACCCGTGAATGCGCTCATTAACGGCCAGATGGTAGTGTGCACAATGAACGGCGGCACCGCTAATGCTTCAATCTCATCAGGTGCATCGGCAGTCATTGCCATTGACCCTGCCATCAATGATGCTCTCGCAGGCCTCGTGGCTCAATTCAACGAAACCCTTAAGACTGCCAGAGAGACCGACCCCGGCATCAACATACGCCTCGAGGAAGCCGCTGCATGCGACAAGTGCCTTGACTCAACAGTTGCACTCAACGTGCTCCGCAGCATTCATGACCAGCCTTGCGGCGTGATCGAAATGCACAAGGAAATCCCCGGAACAGTATTGACCAGCAACAACGTGGGCGTGCTACACGTTAGTGACGACGACATCACCGTGTCATGCCACACCCGCAGTTTCAGCAACGACGAGATGCACCGCTATGCCGATGCTATCAAGGAAACATTCGAGAACAACCACGCTACCGTTAAGCAGCTCATGGACACCGGCTCATGGTTTGAAGATCCTAACTCAACACTGCTTGAGACCACATGCAACACATTCAAGGACGTTCTGGGATTCGAGCCCAACAAGATTGCAATCCACGCCGTGCTCGAGTGTGCTTACTTCGTGCAGAAATATCCCGGTGTGCAGATCGCATCGATTGGCCCGCTCATCATCGAGCCCCACTCAACCAGCGAGCGCATCAACCTTGACACCGCCGACAACATCTGGAAAGTCGTCGTCGAGCTCCTCAAGCGCCTCGCAACCGAGAAGTAATCAGGTTTTCCTCCCACCAAAAACGCTACAACAGGGACAGTCCCCCGTTGTAGCGTTTTTTGTCAACATGCAGTCTCTCAATCGGTTCAGCGGCGGGAAAGCAGCAACATGCCGGCAATGAGGATGGCAGTGCCGGCGATTGCCATCCAGGTGATGCGCTCGCCCAGCACAAATGCCGAAATAGCCATCGTGAAGGCACTCTGCGTGTAGATGATGTTAGTTGACTTGACCACACCCAGGCGAGGCATCACCCAGTTCCACACCAGGAAGCACAGCATCGACGCCACAAGCCCCAGGTACACCAGGTTGCCCCACACCCCAGGCTGCGATAGCACCATGGACGACACCTGCAACGGCTCGACAAAGGCAAACCACGGCAAGATGGACACCAGGCCGTAGCCAAACACCTTGCGGGTGATGAACCGTGTGTCATAGCGTGGAGCCAGTACCTTCATCACCAGCGAGTAGAACGCCCATGTCAATGAGGCAGCAAGTGCCAAGGCGTCGCCCACGGGATTGAGATGGAGGACGAACTGACCGTTCAGCACCACCAGCACCAGGCCGGCAAATGCCACCAGCGACCCAGCGACTTGACGCCGCGACATGCGCTCGTCGCGGTAGCACACCGACAGCAACAATGCCGTCATGAGCGGCGTGGTACCCACGAGGATGGCAACGTTAGAGGCCGTGGATAGCTTGAGAGCCATGTTCTCGGTGAGGAAATACAGTGATCCGCCGGTGACTCCCAGGCTCAGGAGCAGCAGCTCGTCGCGCCACGACCGGGCCCACATGCGGCCGCGTGCCAGCACCGCCATGCACAGGTAGGCCAGCGTGAAGCGGTAAAAAAATATATCGGCAGGCATCAGACCGCTGGACAACAGCACCTTGGACGACACGAACGTCTCGGCCCATATCGCCACCACGGCCACGGCAAGCGCCATGATCCACCAGTTATCCTTGCTGATACCTTGCTTTTCCATCCTGCTTTCTGGGTTTATTAATACTTCACTTTGATTTTTGCATCACGGCGCGCGTCGACACACCATGTTCCGTCCCAGCTCTGATAGGCCTTGAGGCGGTGTCCGTTCTGGATCACGCGGCGAGGCTTGCGCGGCAGTTTGTAGGTCGCCGTCTCGCTGAGGCCCTTTTGATAGGCGGTCACTTCCTCAAAGGTCGCGATCCACAGCTTGCCCTCATCGCGCATCTTGGCCACGTGTTCCAGGTGGCGCCACAACTCCTCGGGGTGGTCAAAGGCGTCCCAGCCGTGGGTGATGCCGTGGATCATCGCCACGCGCCACTCGCCGCGCTCCATGGCTTCAGCTGCCCAGGAGTCCATCCACCCAGCGGTGGCTCCGCCGCCCATACCCTGTTCCCACGTCCTGGCGCCGGTGATGCCCCGATGGGCCAGCACCTGCTTTATCACCCAGTCCGGGCGTCCGTTGCCCGGGAAGCAGAAGCTCACGGGATGAATGCCCGTGTGGACATAGATGGCGCTGTCGTTCTGTTCTATCTCGCGGTCAATCTCGGGAGGGGTGATCTCGTTGAGGGCGATGTGCCTATAGCCGTGGCTGCCCAGTTCATGTCCGTGTGCTGCCACGTCTTGCACCTGGGCCCAGGTCATGGGCAGGTGGTCGCGCATGGGCTTGCGCGTATCAATGTTATCGGCTATGATCCAGAAGGTTGCCTTTATATCCAGCGAGTCGAGACGTGGCAGCACCATCGTGTAGTGCTCCACGAGCCCGTCGTCAAAGGTGTAGGACACCGCGCCGCGGGCATTGCCCTTGAACGGCGCCAGTTCCAAGTCCTGGGACCAACCCATTGCGGCTACCGCCACAACCGTCATCAGAAGGGTGAGAAATCGTTTCATAAGTATGCTTTTGTCTTTTCAACGCTACAAAATTAATACTTCTCGGGCATTTCCACCCCATCCCGGGGCATCTTTCTTAGTGCTGGCGCCGGTATTTTGCCGTTTGGCAATAATTCACTACCTTTGTGCTTGGAACCTTTATTATTGTTCTCATGAGGATAGGAATCATAGGAGCCGGGGGCATTGCCGGCAAGATATCGCAAACGCTGGCCACGCGGTGGAGCCACTGGCTCCATGCAGTGGCATCGCGCGACCAGGACAAGGCTCGGGAATTTGCCTCGCGCTATGGTTACCAACGTGCCTATGGCAGCTATGAGGAACTGGTCCAGGACCCACTGGTCGACATCGTCTACATCGCCACCCCCCATTCCCACCACTATGCCCACGCCCGCCTGGCGCTGGAACACGGCAAGGCTGTGATATGCGAGAAAGCCTTCACCGCCAACGCACATGAGGCCCAAGCACTTATCGAGCTGGCGCGCTCCCGCGGATTATTCCTCATGGAGGCCATGTGGACCCGTTTCATGCCCATCTACCACCGCCTGGCACAGGTGCTGGAGAGCGGCATCGTGGGCCGCCCGCGGCTCATGCACGCATCGCTGTGCTGGGCCATGCCTCAGGTGGAGCGCATACGCCGTGCCGACCTGTGCGGCGGTGCCTTGCTCGACCTGGGTGTGTACTGCCTCACGTTTGCCGACATGTTCCTGCGGGGCAACATCGCCAGCATGGCGACCCACGTGGTCAAGGGCGGCGAGGACGTGGACTGGAGCAACGTCACCAGCATCCTTTATGACGACGGCGTGATAGCCACGCTGCAGTCTTCGGCAACATGCTATGACAAGCGAGGCATCATCGCCTGCGAGAACGGACGCATCGAGGTGGATGCCGTCAACTGGCCCCACGAGGTGCGCGTGATTAGCCCGCGAGGTGACGTCATCGAGCAGTTTGGAAACCCCGAGGACCAGATAACAGGCTACGAGTATGAATTCCTGGCGGCACAGGAGGCGCTGGACAACGGATGGACCGAGCATCCGCTCATGCCCCACTCCACCACCCTGCGCATCATGCGGCTCATGGACTCGCTGCGACACGAATGGGGCGTCATCTACCCCAACGACAACCTCACGCCATGAATGTCCTGAAGAAACAACTAACAACAAGCTTACACCGTTATGAACCAATATACTATCACCAAGGCCACACCGGCCAATATCGAGAGAATCATGTACCTGCTTGACTGCGGGCGACAAATCATGCGCGCCACAGGCAACCCCAACCAGTGGCCCGTGGGAAAACCATCGCGAGAGCAAATCGAGAGCGACATCGCAGCCGGTTTCAGTTACCTGGTGATGGACGGTGACGAGGCTGTGGCAACATTTGCCTTTGTCGACGGGCCCGACCCCACCTATAGCCGCATCGACGGCGGAGAGTGGATCGACGACGTGACTCCCTACCGCGTGGTGCACCGCCTGGCTAGCACGCCGCAGGCCCACGGAATCTTTGCCACCGTGATGGACTACTGCAAGGCACACACCGCATCACTGCGCGTCGACACACACCACGACAACCTCATCATGCAACGCAACCTCACGAAGCATGGCTTCACACTGTGCGGCACCATCTTCCTGCTCGACGGGGCACCGCGCCTCGCCTACCAGTGGCTGGCTCCGCAGCGCTGATCCCCCGGGGGCTCATGCCACACACACTTTTTCACACGTGTGCAAGCAGATAGGAATGATTGGGTAGAATTGAGCAAGGGTGCATGAGATATTAGCAGTAACTTTGTAGCACCAAACCAAATAGGCAGGTCCGGTCAATTATGCCGAGGCCATTTTGCGGTATGACCCGAGTAGATCTTATGACATCCTACAGTCGTCACACCGCATCATGACCGATTAGCATAATTAACTGAACCACCATTACCTAACCATTCAACATCTATGAACAAAGCTTTATTTACAATCGCCACAGTGGCTGTGACCATGCTCATGGGCTCATGCCACGGCAACGCAGACAGTAACGCTAACGTTAACGCAAACGCAAACGTGGAAAACAACTTCAAGATTCAGCGCGGAACCAACATCAGCCACTGGCTGTCACAGAGTGAGGAGCGAGGCGAGGCTCGCCGACAGCACATCCAGGAGGACGACTTTGCACGCCTCGATAGCCTGGGATTTGACTTCGTGCGCCTCCCCATCGACGAGGTGCAGATGTGGGACGAACAGGGCAACAAGATTGACGAGGCCTGGGAACTGATGCGCAACGCTATCGACTGGTCGGTGAAACACCACCTGCGCGTTATCGTGGACCTGCACATCATTCGCTCACACAACTTCAACGCCGTGAACGAGGGCGAAGACACCAACACGCTGTTTACCGACGACGCGGCACAGCAGCAGCTCATCGGCATGTGGAAGCAACTGAGCGACTCGCTCAGGGCCTACAGCACCGACTCCGTCGCCTATGAGTTCATGAACGAACCCGTGGCCCGGGAGCACGAGCAGTGGAACCAACTCATCGCCAAGGTACACAAAGCCCTGCGCGAACTTGAGCCCCAGCGCACCCTCGTCGTGGGTTCCAACCTGTGGCAAGGCACCGACACCTTTAAATTCCTCAAGGTACCCGAGGGCGACAAAAACATCATCCTGAGCTTCCACTTCTACGAGCCCATGGTGCTCACCCACAACGGTGCACCCTGGACCCCAACCGGGAAATACACCGGCAAGGTCAACTATCCCGGCGTGATCATCAGCAAAGAAGACTTTGACAAGCAGCCCGAGGAAATCAAAGAGCACATTCAGAAGTACACCAAGGAGTGGAACCGCGACACGCTGCGCGCACTCATGGACGACGCCATCAATGTGGCCAAGAAGTATGACCTGCAGCTCTTCTGCGGCGAGTGGGGTGATTATGAGCCCGTTGACCGCGAACTGGCCTACACATGGACCCGCGACATGATCTCAGTGTTCAACGAGAACCACGTGGCATGGTGCACATGGTGCTACGACGCCGACTTCGGCTTCTGGGACCAGAAGAAACACGCCTTCAAGGACGCACAGCTCGTCGACATCCTCCTGGGCAAAGCACAGCCCGGGAAACAGCAATAAGGTAACATACCAACCCAACCAAAACGCCCTAATAGGGACAGTCCCTTTTAGGGCGTTTTTAAAGAAAACACAAGAATCACCAACTTTGCAACTCACTGAGTTTTAATGCGTTCACTTCAAAATGCCCTAAAAGGGACTGTCCCTATTAGGGCATTTTAGTTTATAGGGGCTCTCAAGCCTCCTGTGGCCTGACCTTAGTTAAAAAGGCTGAAAGTTTGCGTTTTCTTTTTTTATTCGTAGAATAAATAGTATCTTTGTAGGTTGAAATGTTCACTGTAACTCTAAACAAGATGAAACTTTGTAAAATCATAGCACTCGCCACGGTGCTCATGGCCATGGCCAGCAATGTGGCAGCACAGATCACTACCACCCCTTATTCTAGGGTGGGATACGGCATCCTCAGCGACAACGCGTCGAGCATACAGCGCTCGATGGGTGGCGTGGGATATGCGATGCAGGACGGACGCACCGTCAACGCGATGAACCCCGCTTCTTACTCTCAGGTCGATTCGCTCACTTTCCTGTGGGACTTTGGCCTGGACCTCACCAACTCATGGTCGGAGGAAGGCGACAAGAAGGGCCACAACATGGGCGGCGGTGTAGACTACATCACCTCGCAGTTCAGGGTTGCCAAGCACGTGGGCGGCTCGTTCGGTCTCGTGCCTTACTCATCGGTTGGCTACAGCTTCGGTAACAAAATCGACGGCGGCAGCGAGTACCGGCTGGGAAGCGGCGGGCTCACACAGCTCTATGCCGGCGCCGGATGGGAGATCACCAAGGGCCTGAGCCTGGGTGCCAACGCGTCTTACCTCTTTGGCACAACCACCAACAACAGCACCGTCACCTCGACATCGACCACGCTGTTCCAGCGCGTGGTACAGGTGCGCGACTACAACATCAACGTGGGCGTGCAGTATGCACTTGACCTCAACAAGGACAACCGTCTGGTTGTGGGTGCAACCTACACCCCCAAGAAGTCCTTCCACGGACACACCTGGGGCTCATACTACGACTCACAGGACACCAAGCTCGACTCGGTGGGATACACTTCGCTCAGCGGCAAGTACGAGCAGCCCCACAGCATAGGCGCCGGTGTCAGCTACAAGTACAAGAACCAGTTCATGGCCGAGGTTGACTTCACTTACCAGAACTGGTCTAAGGCAAAATACTCGCCCATCGAGGGATTTGAGGCCACCAACATGGTGTTCAACGACCGCTGGAAAGCAGCAGCAGGTATCCAGTTCTCACCCAACAAGCGCGGCAGCTACCTCGGCGCCATGAAGTTCCGCCTGGGTGGTTTCTATAACAACGACTACATCAACATCATGGGCAACAAGGTGCGCGACTACGGCGCTACACTGGGTGTGGGCATTCCCGTTCCCGGAGCAACCGGCAAGACCGCCATCAACATTGGCGTCGAGTGGAAACGCCGCACTTCATCGCCCACCGTGCTCATCAAGGAGGACTACCTCAACGTGACCCTGGGCATCAACATCAACGAGGTGTGGTTCTGGAAGAACAAGATACGCTGACACGATGCCTCGACTCTGGACCATCATCACCGCTGCCGCTGTCCTCGTTGCCGCCACTGGCTGCAAGGAGGAGGAGACCGGCGTCATGAAGCACGGCACCAACCCCGAAGAGGTGCCCACCATGAGCTCGCGTGACGTCATCACCGTCATCAGCGACAACGGCCACACGCGCTACCGCATCACCACACCGCTGTGGAACATGTATGAGGAGTGCAAAGACCCCCACTGGGTGTTCCCCAAGGGCATCAAGGCCGAGGAGATGGACCAGCAGTTCAACGTCACCACAACCATACAGTGCGACTCGGCCTACTACGACCAGATGAAGCAGCTGTGGGACCTTCACGGCAACGTCAACATCAAGACCAGCACCAACGACCTGATCATGACCGACCAGATGTTCTGGAACCAGGTGGAGCACAAGCTCTACAGCGACGCCTTCATCCACGTCGAGAAGGGCGGACGCATCATCGAGGGACACGGATACGAGTCTAACGAGCAATTCTCGACCTACACCCTGCGCAAGGTGGAGGCCACCTTCCCCATCGACCAGAGCAAGATGCCTCACCCCGGCAGCGGCAGCGGCGGCGGCAGCAGTGCTGTCAGCACCCAGCCACAGCAAGACGTGACCGCAACGCCACAGCGGCAGCCGGCACCGTCGACAACCCCGTCACAGCCCGCTACCGCGCCACAGCCCACACGCCCGGCAGCCACACCAGCCGCCGCGCCACAGCACCAGTCACAGAGCGCCCCGGCAAGCGCCCAGAATCCCGGACCGCAACAGCAGGCAACGCCGTCAAGGCCCAAATAAACATTAACTTCATCACTACACGCCAATCATGGATACAACAACAGCGCTGATAGCCGTTATCGTCACCATGCTCCTGTCGGCCTTCTTCTCAGGCATGGAGATAGCATTCGTGACTTCAAACAAGGTCAGGGCCGAGATCGACATAGCCCGCGGAGGCATCGTCAACCGCATCCTCAACATCTTCTACTCCAAGCGCGAGATGTTCATCTCAACGCTGCTCATTGGCAACAACATCGTCAACGTGGTATATAGCATGGCCATGTCGGTGCTACTGGCCACCTACGTCAACCGCTGGGTGGGAGGCAACGAGGCCCTGCAGCTCACACTGGTCACCCTCATCTCCACCGTCATCGTGCTGCTGGCCTGCGAGTTCCTCCCCAAGACCGTGTTCCGCATCAACCCCAACTACTCACTGCGCATGTTCTCGCTGCCGCTCTACATGTGCTACCTGATACTCTACCCCATCTCACGCTTCACACAGATGCTCTCGGCCGGACTCATGCGCCTGCTGGGCATCGAGGTCAACAAGAACCAGCTGGGCATCATCACCGTCGACGAACTCGACGCCTACCTGCAGGAGAACATCGACCAGCGCGAGGAAGACAACCAGGTGGTGGAGCACGAAGTGAAATTCTTTGAGAACGCACTCGACTTCAGCGACACACGCCTGCGCGACTGCATGGTGCCGCGCAACGAGATAGTGGCCGTCGACGTCATCGACACCACACGCGAGGACCTGGTCAAGCTGTTCACCGAGTCGGGAATGTCCAAGATCGTGGTTTACAAGGAAGACATCGACAACGTCATCGGATTTATCCAGGTGAGCGAACTATTTGTCACCGAGATAGACTGGAAGACACGCATCAAACCCGTCATCTTCGCCCCCGAGACCCTGCTCGCACGCAAGATGATGACCAAATTGCTCGAGAAAAAACGCTCCATGGCAATCGTCCTGGACGAGTTTGGCGGCACGTCAGGAATGCTCACCCTCGAAGACCTCGTAGAGGAGATTTTCGGAGAAATCGAGGACGAGCACGACCGCAACCAGCTCATCGCACGACAACTCAGCGACAACACCTACGAGCTGAGCGGACGCATGGAAATCGAAGAGATCAACGAGCGGTTCCACCTGGGCATACCCGAGAGCGACGACTACCAGACCATCGCCGGCCTGGTGCTGTACAACCAGGGCGCCATCCCCGCCGAGGGTGACGTCATCGAGATAGGCGAGTTCACCATCAC
>JAZQPG010000252.1:0-6799 GCA_045628365.1 Sodaliphilus sp.
CTTGCATGTAACATGATGCGACGAGCGTCTCTCAGTGTAGTAATACTGAGAGTATAGTAACGGCGGTGCAAAGTTACAACACGTTTACACCATTCCCGTGCATCAACCGCGCAAATGCCAGTGTTTACTGGGGGTTCAAGCAATAACACATGCCTAAAACGGACAGTTTTTTCAAAAAAGTCCGTCACAAAAAAGTACCATTATTCACTATCACACAAGCAGTTACACTACTTTTTTGTGACGAACTTTTTAAAAAAAAATCTCTGGAAAACGGGTGCATGCAACCCTAGCGGCTTGGAATTAACATTTAAAGTTGATTATCACAGATCAGGGATCAGGACCTGGCTATTCCACGAGCGATGTGCCTTGTAGGCCTCAAGGGCCTCTTTCTTCACATGAACACGCACCTGCGGGGATTCAAAAAGCTCGTTGGCATCTTGAGGAACCAGGGAATAGTTGTAGACATCGGTCAACGACGGGCAACGCAGGAACACATAGTCACCCATCTCACTGACACCCTCGGGAATCACGAGTTCCTTTAACGACGAGCATTCATAGAACACGCCGCGGTCGATCTTCCTCAGCGTGCCGGGAAGTGTCACCTTCTTGAGTTTCTTGTTCTTGGCGAAACAGTCTTTGCCCAACACCTCTACACCCTCAGGGATATCGAGTTCAACTAAGCCACATTCGACAAAAGAGCACGCAGCAATCTCTTTTATCGACGGCGACAACACCACCGATGTCAAGTTGGGACAAGCCGAAAACGAACCATACCCCACCCACTTTATGCTCTTGGGCAAGTGGACCGACGATAGTTTGGAACAACCTCTGACGGCATTTTGGCCTATGCTGTCAATGCCCTCGGGAATGTAGATTGACCGCAAGTATTTGTTCTCCACAAAAGCATTTTCCCTTATCGCCACCACACGGTAAGACTTGCCATGTATCTTGACAAATGGCACTAACGCGACATTGTGGTTCTCAGTGTCGTCAAGCACTCCCGGCATCCAGTTAACCACTTCACACGTTCCATCTTCCTGTGACACCACGCTATACTGCACGCCGGTAGCATCAAATGTATCAAAACGCGCCAAGCTTCTAAACGCATAATATAGCGCCAGGCGTGACGGCTCGTAGGCCATGAGGCCCACGCCGACGACCACCATGGCGGCAATGATGCCCGACAGGACGCTTACCGTAGCCTTTGACTTACGCACCATCCTGAGTGCCTCCCGGGCACTGGCGGGACGTTTTGCCACCTCGTCATTGAGGCATTTTTCCATCAGCCGGTGGTAACGCCGCGGCAGTTTCTTGCCGGCAGCCTTCTCGATTTCCTGCAGCAAGCGACCCACGGCATAGATGTCGCTGCAGGTCCCCACCTCGTGATAGCGGCTCTTGTCGGCCTGCTCGGGCGACGAGAACTGGGGCGAGTAGCCGGGCGACGTGTGAAAGGTATCGCTGTAGCAGAACCCCAGATCAAGCACCTTGACATCGGCATTGAGATGGGTGATCATTATGTTGCTGGGCTTCAGGTCCAGGTGCACCACCTGGTGCTGATGCAGGTAGTCCAGGCACGACAGCAGTTGCTCCACCATCTTGGCCAGATTCCCTTTCTTGTGAAAGTACTGGGGTTCGCTTTCAAGGATCTCTTCCAGTGTGAGCCCGTCAACATAGTCGAGGGCAATCATCAGCCCTTCGCTCGAATCCACCATCTTGCGGTAGACAACAAGGTTGGGATGTGACAGCTCGTGCCCCAGTTCATACTCCTTGAGGTACATGTCCCGGTAAAAACGGTCGCCTGCAAACTCGGGCTTCAGTTTCTTCACCAGCACCCGGCGTCCGTCCATGACGGTAAGGTAAACCAAACTCGTGCCACCCTGGTGCTCGTTAAGCTCCTGTGCCACGTTTTGGTCCAGAAAGATGGGACATGATTGCGTGATAAATGTTGACATAGCTCTTATTAAATAGTATCGCAAGGTTACAAAACACACATTGCCAACTCCGTCTTCAGGGCATATAGGTGAACCGCCTCACAGGAGTGGGTGCAGTGATAGGCCAATGCTTATTTTTCAGTTACAAAATTACAAACTTTAATTCAAACGTCAGTAATTTTCTTCTATCAAAAAAGCACCAAAAAGCACCACTCCCCCCTATCTCCCCCTGGCAAAACACTGCCAATCGGCCAGCAAGGGAGCACGGGGAGCGGGTACAATCAGGGCGGGTGTGCCTCACAACCGAGAAACACACCCGCCCCACTATATACTGTCACTAGCCCTCAGGGCCATGGTGAGATTAATCGCCCAGGACAATCAATACTACCAGGTTGACGTCGATAACGTCGACAACGCCATCCTTGTTAATATCGGCGCGGCCTTCAAACTGCTCGGCAGTAAACTCTGACAGAACAATGCCAGTCAGGCAGTTGACGTCGATAACGTCAACAACGCCGTCGCCGTTCACGTCACCAGTCTTGAAAGAGGGAGCAGGAGCAGCCACTTCCTTGTACAGTGCGAGGTAAGCATAGCCGGCGCTGCCAGCGTTGGTGCCGGCATAGCTACCAATCACGTTAGTGCCGGTGTTGAGCAGCCACACGCGTGTGCCGGCTGTTGTGCCAGCGATAACAGCGTTACCGTTCTCGTCAAACGAGATGTTGAAAGCGCCTGTGCCGTTAGTGATGTTGGTGCTGCTGCTACCGTTTGAAGCCACGCTGCCGTTGCTGTCGGCAAGTGTCCATTCCTCATTGTCGTTGAGACCGAGGGTATAAACCTCTACAGCCGAACCGGCAGGTACATTGACAACACCGTCCTCGCCAATGGCATAGGTTGCTTCGCCAGCCTCCACGGTAGAGATCTTCTTGTTGTCGATAACCGATGCTGCACGGCCACCGTCGGCGCTGAGGATGATGTAGTGGGCATCAGCCTTGAGACCGTCGGTGCTGGTGATCTTCTCAAACTTCTTGTCTGATGACAGGGGAGCTTCGGTAACAGTAGCTGTATACTGAGCAGTAGCAACCTTCTCCTCCACAGTTGCCTTAACTGTAACTTCCACATTGCCGGTAGCGGTGAATGTAGCGGGAGTAACTTCCCAAGCAGCCTTGCTGGTCACTTCCTTGGTTGTACCGTCGGTGTAGAGGGCCTTAACCTTGAGGCCGTTAACGCTGAACTCGTTACCAACATAGTAAGAAGTTCTCGCGGGAGTACCTTCGATAGCGAGTTCCTGGATAGTCGCGGGAGCAGCCACGTTAACGGTGAACGCGCCAGTGCCTGTCACGTTCTGGAAAGTAGCGCTAACGCTAACCTCTACCTCGCCTGCAGTCTCCAGCTTGCTGGGGTTAACGGTCCATGTGGCGTTAGAGGTCACGTCGGCAGTGTTGCCGTCGCTGTAGAGCGCGGTAGCGGTGAGACCGGCGCGGCTGAAGTTGTCACCAACAACATAGTTGGTCTTCTCGAGAGTGCCGCCCACTGTGATGCTCTGTACAGTGGCAACCTCGCCACCGCCCAGTTTGTAGATGCACACCAGCTGCTGGCCAGTTGAGTAGCAGCTGAAGATAGTGCTGTTGTTGTTGAACTTGAGCTGGTTGCGTGTGTTCTCGCCCTGGAACACGATAGCAGCCTCATCGTCATAGAAAGCGATGGTAGCGCTTGCGTTGTCGTCAATATCGTCCTGAGTCTTCAGGTTGTTTGACGAAGAAGACGCTGCATAGAGGTAACCGTCGGCAACCTGGAATGCAAAAGTGCCTTCCTTGGTTCCTTTAGCAAGAGTGATAACCTCAACGGTGTCGTTGTCGATCGACACACTGCTGAAGTCGGCACTGAACTTCACCTGCCATTCATTCGCGCCACGGTTATTAGCCCTCTGCGCGCCCATTGCATACTTGTGGGCACGGTTAGTGAGCACGATCTTGTCGCCCACGGCGAGATCATTCACGTCGGTAACGAGCGTGTAGGTTGTTGCTTCGGCGAGCATCTGCATCGAGAGCATAGCCACCAAGGCAAACATCATTGATGTAAAGATTCTTTTCATTGTGATTGATTTTAAATAAATTATATAGCTTTTTTATCAGGATTTCACTATCAACCCACAAAGGTAAGAAACAAAATCCAAATAACAACAATTCTTGCCTGTAATAATTAATTTCGCAAGCCCAAAAACCCAAAAATGCCATCAAAGGGACAGTCCCCATGATGGCAATTTCATGTTTTTTTCCCGAAGAGATAGAGGCAAAAAGGCCACCGCCTGGTGGCAGTGACCTCCTTGATATCATACCTTTAAAAGGAATTGTCTGTTCTTACTTAACGGGCTGGCCCATCACGTTGTAGCGGTTGTTACCCTTAACGATAATTACCTGACCGTCAACGATTGTCTTGTAAGTCTTAACAGCATTAACAGTGATGTCGTTCACACCTGTGGGATCAGCACTGATAAAGATGGGGAGCAGAGTGTAGTTCTCGAAGTAGTTTTCGGCATAGGGGTCGGCCTTAACAGCGACCTTCTTCATACCCATTGTCGCGGGAGCAACGGGAGCCTTGCACTTGGTGGGAGCAGCCTTGGCAGCCTTAGCCTTAGCGGGAGCGCTGTAGTCGTCGCCCACTTCCCAAGCCTCTTTCATCTTGGCAATAGAGATCATCTCCACTGTAGCGCCGTTAACCAGATTCTCAACGCCCTCGGGGCTGTAGCGGGTGTCAACCTTGATCTTCACGTCGCTCTCGTCGCCACCGGTGAGGAAACCATCCTGGTATACACCGTTGAAGACTGCAAGCTCGTTGGCACCGGGATAAACCTGACCGGTTGCCAGGTCATAAGCATAGTATAATACTTCCTCGGGATCGGCAACCTGGAGCTCCTCGGGAGTTGAAGTAACCTTGAGGACGGGATCAAAGAGAGCGCCGGTGATGGTACCCTTAACGGTCATGGGAGCGATAACGTCCATGTTGTCTACCTTCTCAAAGAGCTCGTCATTGCCAGTGAAGTCAAGGGCAATCCAGTCGGGATACCAGTCTTCGTACCATGTGTAACCCCAATCAGCATACTCATCATAAAGGATAGATGTTGCATTGTCAGTTACATAGATAAGCTTCTTGCCTGTAACCTCGTCATATACAGATGCTGCTACATAGAGAGAGTCGTTGAGTGTAAGCTCAGTGCCATCTTCCTCGCCGTAGTAAACGACCTTCCACAGCTTGGTTGTGTACTCGTAGGGCTTAACCTCGATAGGATAGATCTGGTAAGTGCCGTTGTAAACCGATACCATACCCTCTACGCAGTACAAGTCAGCGGGAGCAGCGGGCAGCTCGATACCGAACTTATTGAAACCTGCAATAGTAACCTCATCGCTGTCATAGCCAGCGCCGGTGATAGAGAAGTTGCCCTTATCGTCGGCAGCGGTGAGCTCAACACCCTCGACATAAACCTTGAAGTTCTCATAAGCATACTCGGGGTTCATGATATCATCAAGGTAACCTGTCATGTCAAACGGGGTGTACCAGTCGGGGTCAACGGTCTTCACTGCGTTCTGCAGACCAGCGGGGTCAGTGAACTCGATGAGGCCCTTGTAGTTAGTCATCTTAGCAGTCCAGCCAGCGGGGATAACGTCACCGGGCTCATACTGCTTGTCGGTGTCACCGTAGATGAGGCCAGCCCATGCGTAGTACTCGTCGTCGAGCTGCTGCACATAGAGATACTTGCCGTTCTGGTAGTTCACATAGCACTCAGTAGTGAACTGGAACTCAGTGCCCACGGGAACATCCCAGATCTTGCTCAGCGAGTCGAGCTGGAACTTAGTGGGGTCGGGATCGGGACCGGGGCCGGGGCCAGGACCGGGATCCTCGCTGCTGGTAGTGATTACCACGCTAGCGATCTGAGCGTTCTTAGTGCCGGTCTTAGAGAAAGACACGCTAGAAACGTTGCCGCTCCAAGTACCAACGGTGCCGCTAGCCTTGTAAGTGCCAACGTTAGCCTTGAGCTCAAAGTTGGTCGAAGAAGCAGCGTTGATAGTAACGCCAGTGATGCTGCCGCTAGCCACCGTGAAGGTGATAGAGCCATCAACATACACGCGCAGGGCGAGAGAGCCCTGGCTGTTCCACACGCGAGTGGGGGTAGCGCCGTCGGTTGCAGTAAGGGCAACGCCTCCCACAGTGTAAGTGCTACCGGCAATGTTAGTGCCGGCACTTGCCTCAGGAACCTCGATGCCGGCAGCCTTGAGGCCGTCAGCACTCGAGAAGTCGAATGTCACCTCGCCGGCCCAAGCAGCCAGTGCCAGAAGTGACATCGCCATGAATGAGTAAAATTTCTTCATCTTGTCTTTTTAATATTTATTATGTTAGTAAAATGTTGCCTAATTGGGCAAAATCGGCACAAAGTTCTAAAAAATATTCCAAACCCACAACATTTTTCTCATATTTATAAACACGTCCACAAATATTTGTAAACACCCCTACCCCCCCTCCAATGCGGCCCTCTCAATTACGCCACATTTTTTTGCAGCATTATCGGGTGGCTCTAGATGGGATTATGTGTCATTTATGGGGTACCGGACAACACTGCCTAGTAAAAATCACTACAAGTAGTGATTGCACGTGTGAAATAATTATTGTAATTTTGCAGCGTGAAAAAGTGTATAGGTACGATATTGATGGCAGCAAGTGCGGCCCTGGCCGGTGCCCAGACTCATGTTGAGGCTGAGCGCCAGATTAATGCTACACAGCAAGACAGCCTCTTGGCCATAGCGTCACGGGCACTTGAAGGACGCATTATGGACCCTGTGTTCACACTCGACGAGGTTACGGGCTCGGCGGTGAAG
>JAZQPG010000253.1:0-20514 GCA_045628365.1 Sodaliphilus sp.
TCACAGGACAAGACCAAGCTGTATATCGTGACCACCGAGATGTCCACCGCCAGCCAGGCAGTCGACTGCGTGGAGCTGGGGAGCTGGATGGTGCTGCACGGTGCTTGGGACGTGGTGACCTTTGACAGCGGCGGCTCGGCACCCAACTGCATGGACGCCAAGATGCTCAACGTGCCCGGCCGCGGAGCCGTGCGCCCCGTCAAGGATGCCCTCATCGCGGTGTCGCTTGCTCCCACCGACAATGCAGTCCATCACCTGGCATTCAGCAAGGAGGAGATAGCCCCCACGGTGATCTCGCTCACTCCGCTGCGCGTGATGAGCTGCAACCAGTATGACGAAATCCTCGACAAAGACCTCAAGGGATGCACGTTCACCTGCGAGCCCGCGTCGCTGGGATATGTCGACGACGAGGCTGTGTTCCACTCGGGCGCCGAGGCTGCCGAGGGCAAGATCCTTGCCTCCAAAGACGGTTTCACAGCCGAACTGCCGGTTAAGCTCCAGGCCGCCGACACCATCTACTCGGTATATGACAAGTATCTCGTGGATGCTGTGCGTAAGCCTTTGGTTCAAATCTATGGCGAGTCGGCCGACGGAAAGTTTGCCCTTGACCCCACTGCATTTGCGTGGATATCGACCGACGATGACGTGGCAACAATCGAGAACGGATGCATCGTGGGCCACAACAACGGCGTGGCTTCGCTGCATGGTGAGCACGCAGGCATCTCGCTGGACATTGAAGCGACTGTAGAAATCGCTCCCGAAGAGATTGTCATCGACGAGATGACCGATATCAGCCACTTTGACGTGGCAAAGTCGGGTGCTACAAACATCTCTCTGAACAGCAATGCTGAACTGCGCTTCGACAAGACTTCATCGCGCGCTCCATACATCAAGCTCACGATGAACAAGCGTCTCTACAGCCTTCCTGACTCGCTGGGTATCGAACTGACTGACCCTGAGGGCTTGGTGACTAACATGACCTTCATGATGCGCGACAACCAGGGCACAGCATTCAATGTGCAGGTTGATGCCAAGGATACCCACAACGGTGTGTTCATGACCCGTTTCCAAGAAGACAGCATCCCCTTCGGCGTAGAGCGTTATCCGCTCAGCCTGTTAGCTATTAAGTTTGGCCTCAACACCGTGAGCGGCACAGGCAAAGTGCTGCCGTTGCGCAACTTCAAGGCTTATTATCCGCCCACAGGACATTCAAGCATCAATGATGTCACCACATCGTCTAACGGCCGCCTGACTGCTACCGTGGCCGACGGTTGCGTTGTGGCACGCTACACCGCTGAGCGCAGCGAGCCCGCAAGGGTAGAACTGTGGTCAACCACCGGCATGCAGATAGCAGCAAAGGCAGTGATGCTCACCCAGGGTATCAACGAGGTGACACTACCCGCCCTCGAAGCCACCCCCGGCATCTACATCGTCACCCTCACAACCGGCCACAGCCAGGAACACAGCAAAGTGATCGTGAGGTGATGATTGTTGAGTATTCTGAGGCAGTGCTTGTTGAGTATTCTGAGGCATGCCTCAGACAACAGAACTCAACTCAACACAACAAAGGCAGAGGATTTCCTCTGCCTTTGTTGTTAATGGGGATTTTCTCTTGCTTGTTACTTGAGCTCGAAGGTTACTGACTCGTTGCCGCAGGTGGCGCGGAACTGGCCGGGCTCGAGTATCCACTGCATGTCCTCGTTGACAAAGGCGAGGTCGCTGGGTGATACCTCGAGGGTTACGGTCTTGGTCTCGCCGGGAGCGAGTTCCACCTTGTCAAATGCGCGCAGGCGTTTCACGTCGGGGGTGAGGGTTGCCACGAGGTCGCTCACGTAGAGCAGCACGGGTTCCTTAACGGCTCGGTCGCTGTTGTTGGTGACGTCGACGGTGAACGTAATCTTGTCGCCCTGGGCAAACTGGGGACCGGCAGCCGATGCCGGGGTGAATCCCTTGCCCTGCTCCAGTGCCTTGTGGCCGGTGACGGCGGGCATGTGGGTGAGCTTGAGGTTAGAGTACTTCACGTCGCTGTAGCTCAGGCCGTGGCCAAATGGCCACTGCACCACGGTGTGGGCCTCGTAGTTGTAGGCGCCTTCCATGGTCTCCACAAACTCGGCAGGCTTGCAGTCATAGGTGATGAACGAGCCGTGGTACTTGGGATAGGTGTAAGGCATGCGGCCCGAGAAGTTGGCGTCGCCGGCGAGCAGATTGGCCAGCGCGTCGCCGCCGTAGTTGCTAGGCAGGAAGGTGTGGACCACGGCGCTAGCCATGGGCTCGATGTCGGCAATTATGCGGGGACGTCCCTCGTTGAGCACCAGGATGATGGGCTTGCCAAATTGTGCCAGAGACTTGACCATGTCGAGCTGGTTCTGCGACAATGTGAGGTCGTCGATGTTGCCCACGGTCTCGCAATAAGAGTTCTCGCCCACGCAAGCCACGATGACATCGGCACGGGCAATCTTGTCGGCGGTGCGGTTGCCGTCCTCGATGAGTAGTTCGGGCACCTGCATGTCGTTGCGCCACATCTCGGGACGCATGTCATACTTCACCATCTCGCTGAACTCCACGTTGTCCTTGCCAAACTTGTTCTGCAGTGCGGTGTAGAAGGTGTGGTACTTGCCAATGGCGCGGCACACGCTGTCGGTCATGTGGCCCTGCCAGGTGTAAGACCAACCGCCGTTCATGGGGCGGAAGTTGTCGGCGTTGGGGCCGCAAACAAACAGCTTGGTGCCCTGTTTCAGGGGCAGCACGTTATCCTTGTTCTTGAGCAGAACCATGCACTCCTCGGCCATCGAAACGGCCTCCTGGGCAAACTTGTCGCTGCCAAAGTCGGGGTACATCTCGGCCAAAACCTGGTCTTTCTTCTTCATGCCCTTGACGCGCTCGTAGGGGATGTCCCAGGTGGTGCGGTCCATCAGACCGATGCGTATCTTCAGGCGCAGGATGCGGCGCACGGCGTCGTCGATGCGCGACATGGGGACGCGGCCTTCCTCAACGAGCTCCTTGAGCAGCGTGCAGAAGTCGGTAGAGTAGGGGTCCATAGTCATGTCGATACCGGCATTGATGGCCATGCAGATGGCATCCTTCTTGTTGGCTGCCACATGGTCACGTTTCCACAGGTTGTCGATGTCGGCCCAGTCGGTGATGATCATGCCGTCCCAGTTGAGGCCCTCTTTTGCCCACTCGGTGAGCAGCTTGTGGTTAGCATGGAACGCCATGCCGCTGTTGTTGCCCGAGTTGACCATCAGGCTCAGTGCGCCGGCCTCGATGCAAGCGCGGAAGGGCTGGAAGTACTTCTCCATCATCTCGCGATAGGTCACGCTCGAGGGGGTGCGGTCCTTGCCGCTGGTCACCGCGCCATATGCGAGGTAATGCTTGAGGCATGCAGCCACGTTGTTCATGCCCAGGTGGTTGGGGTCGTCGCCCTGGAGGCCGCGGGTGAGCTGGCTAGCCATGGTGGCGTTAACGAGCCAGTCCTCGCCAAAGCTCTCCCACATGCGCGACCACAGCGGGGTGCGTGCCACGTCCATCACGGGCGAGTACACCCAGGGGATGAGGGCAGCGCGGCTCTCGTAGGCGGTGATTTGGCCTATGCGGTAAGGGATATTCTTGTTGAAGCTTGCGCCCTGGCTCACTTCCTGGGGGAACATGGTAGCGCCCCACACATAGCTGGCACCGTGGATTTCGTCCACGCCGTACAGCTCGGGCACGCCACACTGGAACTCGCTGGCGCTGTTGAGGGTGCGGATGACATCGGCCCACACCCGGGGTGTCTGGGCAAGGCCTTCGGGAACGTTGAGGATAGAGCCCACGCGATAGGTGGTGAATGCCTCGTTGACTTTCTCAGCCGAGAGCATACCGCCGGCAAGGCTCTGCATTGACTTGTTACTTACTACATGGTCGTCGCTAGACTTCTGCGCCACCTTGTCGATGGCTAGTTCGCACATCTGGCCCACCTTGTCCTCGAGGGTCATCTTGGAGAGCAGGGCCTCCACCTGAGCCTCGACCTGCGGGTCTCGCTTGATAGCCTGTGCGCTGGCTGCGGTGAACGCAAGTGCCAGTACAGGGATGATAAGTAATTTCTTCATTGTATCTTAATTGTTTATTGATATTCCTGATTTTCCCGGCCATTCTTGGCCGGGCATGCTGCTGCCCTTTTTAGTTACTTTATTCTATAAACTGTTAACGAGCGCGCGGGGGCGTTTATTGTAAACGAGGGACAGGCGACTGTGGAGGTGGTCACAACGGGAGCCACGTTGCCGGGGTGGGTGAGTGAGTTGTCGCTGTCGAGCACATCGGCCACCTTGCCGTAGTTCACGTTTTCCAGGCTAGTGATATTGCAGGCGGCAAGCGTTGTGCTTGTCATCACGTGATCGCCCTTGAGGCCCTTGAGGCTGATGGTCACCGGGGCATCGGTCGCGCCGGCGTTGACCACCTTGACGATAATGGCGCCGTTGTCATCCTTGTCGAGCACCGCGCTGGCATAGATGTCGCCGTCGGGGCACGTGGTGGGCAGGACATGGGTGCCGCGGTTGGTGGCGAATAGCTGCTGCACGAGGTAAGACGAAGTGCGCACCGAGCGCAGGTTGTCAAACCAAATCATGTCAGGGCGCCACTGCCAGCCGTCGATGTGGGCAAACAGCGGTGCGTAGGTTGCCATGCGCACCACGTCGGCATTGCGCTCGAGGCCGGTCATCAAGGCTGCCTCGCATATCGATGAATAGAAGCGGTTCCACTTCTTGCCGGTGCCGTGGCAGGCATATTCGCCGGCAAACACCTTGGGACCCTTGCGGGGGAACTTGTCGTAGCGGTGGGCCTGTGAGAGGAAGAAGTCCTCATTCTTGTAGAAATGCTCGTCGACGAGGTCAACGCCTGCCTCACGCATGAGCGGCCACATCTCGTCATACTCCTTGCCGTCGGGCCAGGGACCCGCCGAGCCTATGATCTGGATTTCAGGATACTGCTTGCGTATGGGCTCCATGAAAGCCTTGAGCATGGGAGCATAGTGCTCGCCCCACTGCTCGTTGCCTATGCCCAGGTACTTGAGGCCGAAGGGAGCGGGATGTCCCATCTGGGCGCGCACCTGTGCCCACTTGCTAGTCGCGGGATCGCCGTTGCAGAACTCGATCAGGTCGATGGCGTCCTGGATGAACTCCTTGAGGCTGTCGCCCTGAGCTAGCCAGTCACCGGGCTTGGTTATGTCGTTGTTGAACTGGCAAGCCATGCCGCAGCTGAGCACGGGTAACGGCTCGGCGCCTATCTCCTCGCAGAACTGGAAGAACTCGAAGAAACCGAGGCCGTAGCTCTGGTAATAGTCCATGTGCGAGCGCTCGCGGCCATAGTTCCAGCGTGTCTCGTTCAACGGACGGTTCTCGACGGACCCGACACTGTTTTTCCAGTTGTAGCGGGTATCGAGCGTAGCACCCTCGACGATGCAACCGCCGGGAAAGCGCATCACGCCGGGCTTGAGGTCGGCAAGAGCCTGGGCAAGGTCGCGGCGCAGGCCGTTCTCGTGACCCTTCCAAGTGTCAACGGGGAAGAGGCTCACGTGCTCCACGTCGACCGACGCAGGGCCATCGAGCCACAGTGCCAGCGACGCCTTCTCCACGTCATGCGCGGGAGCAGTCAGTTCGACGGTGTATTTTTTCCATTCGTTGCCAGCGACGGTGATTTTTTGTTCGGCAACGGCAAAGTTCTCCTCCTGGCTGCCCAGATTGCGCAGCACCACGGTGAGATGCCCTTCACCACCCTGAGGCACACGCGCCCACAGCGAGAAGCGATACTTAGCATTGGCATGGAGCGACATGCCCAGGTGGCCACGGTTCTCGAGTCCTGTGGCCTTATCACGCTTGCCGCTGAACGAGAGGCGCACGTAGTGGGGACAACGGTCAAAGGGGCCATCATCCTTCACCTCAACGCCGCCAATGGTGTTCCACCCCATCAGCGCCTGCGGATATTCAAACGAGCGGTTCTTGATGAGCTCGGCATATAAGCCGCCGTCGGCACCGTAGTTGATATCCTCAAAGAAGACGCCATACATCGTGGGAGCGATGTCGCTGCCCACCTTCTTAGTATTTACCTCAATTGTAGTCTGCGCCCCAGCCATCAACGATGCCATCAAGAGAGCCGAGAGTAATATCTTTTTCATTATTTTACAGTTTAACTTAACCTTTTAACCCATTAACCTTTTAACCTCTTAACCTCTTAACCTCTTAACCTCTTAACCTCTTAACCCATTAACCTTTTAACCCTTTACCCCTTTACCTTGCTCAAGTAATGCTCGCGCAGGGGTTTCTCGACCGTGCTGCCGGTGAGGTTGATTTCCTGCTCGAGGCGGATGTCCTGAGACGAAGCGCCCACCTTAATCATGTAGCGTCCCGGGTCGATGGCCCAGTGGCCGCCAACGAAGTAACCCAGTTGCTCGGGGTGCATGGTGATGGTCACCGTCTTGCTCTCGCCGGGCTTGAGGCTCACGCGGGCAAATCCCTGCAGCTGGATGGGCTTCAGCTTGGCCGAGCGGTCGAGCGGCGATACATAAAGCTGCACCACCTCGTCGCCAGCGACCTTGCCGGTATTCTTGACTTCAAAAGTCACATCAAATGACTTGGCGCCGGTTGCAACCGCCTTGTCCATCTTGAGATTGCTGTATTCAAAGCTGGTGTAGCTTAAGCCGTAGCCAAAGGACCAAGCGATGCGGTCATCGCCGTCAAGGCCGTAGTTGTAGCAAATGGGCTCGTTGAGCTCGACTGCGGGATAAGAGACGCTGAGTTTGCCCGAGGGGTTTACGTTGCCATAGAGCAGGTCGGCAACAGCGTTACCGCCTTCCTCGCCGGGATACCACGCCTGGACGATGGCAGCGCACTTGTCGGCAATGTTGGTGAGCACCTGGGCACGGCCGCCGAATACCACGAGAACCACCGGCTTGCCGGTGGCAACAAGGGCGTTGATGTATTCCTCCTGGCGTCCGGGCAGGCGCTTGTGGGTGCGGTCGCGGTTTTCGCCGCTCAGTATCACGTTCTCGCCCATGGCAGCCACGATGACGTCACTCTGGGCTGCCATTGCCAGGGCTTCGTCCCAGCGGGCTTCTTCATAGTGCTTGACCATGCGCTCGTCAATCTTCTTCTGCGCTGCCACGCGGGGATCGCCGCCCACCTCCATCACGGTCTCGGGCACCTCGGTCCAGTCAACGCCGCGCGAGTAAGAGAGCGTCATGCCCTGCGGCAGACGGTTCTCCATGCCTTCCTTGAGGAAGACATACTTGGGGTGCAGTGGGCTCTCTTCCTTGCGGTGCCAGAAGTAGTGCATCGCCTGGAAGGTGTAGTCGCCGGCCATCGCCCACATGGTGTTGGCATTGGGGCCAGTGAGGAACACTTTCTTGGCTCCGGCCAGCGGCAGGATGCCATTGTTCTTGAGCAACACGATTGACTGGGTAGCCAGCGTGTAAGACGTTTCACGCTCTTCCTTAGAGTCAAAGTTGAGTTTACCCTCGGCATAGAGCACGGGATTCTTGTCGAGCATGCCCAGGCGAGCTTTGAGCTTGAGCACATGCTTCACTGCCTTCTCCAGGTCGGCCTCCTTGACCAGACCCTTCTTGAGAGCCTCGGGCAGGAAGATGTAGTTGTTGCCGTGGGGGAAGTCCACCTCGTTGCCGGCATTGAACGCTGCGGCGCATTTCTCAACAGCGCTGAGGTCGTCGCCCACCTGGTCGATAGAGCCATAGTCGCTCACAGTGAGTCCGTCGTAACCCACATAGCCTCGCAGGATGTCCTGCTGCAGCCACTTGTTGGCCACGCACTTGGTGCCGTCAATCTCGTGGTAACCGGTCATGAGCGCCTGGCTGCCGGCGAGGCGCATGATGGCCTCGTGAGGCATGAGTATCTCTTCCATCACTTCTTTCTTGTTGCTGCTGGCACCGCTGCCGCCATAGCCCAGGAAGTGCTTGGTGCAGGCTCCGATGCCCTCGCGCAGGTTGCCGCCATGCTGCAGGCCGTTGACAAACGCTAGGCCCATCGCAGTGGTGAGGTAGCCGTCCTCGCCATAGGATTCCTCAAGACGGTTGAACGACGGGTTGCGCACCACGTCGACCATGGGCGAGAGCGCCAGCAGACCGCCCATCTTGCGCAGTGCGGTGCCCGTTTGGCGGGTCTTGACCTCAGCCAGCTCGGTGTTGAACGAGCACGCCAGACCTATCTGCTGAGGATATACCGTGGCATCCATCGAGTTCACGCCCGTGAGCGCTTCCTCGTGGAAAATCGCCGGAATGGCATGGGGAGTGTTCTTGATGAGCCACTGCTGCACCTCGGCCACGATGTCGCGTTGTTCCTCGGGAGTCTTTCCCAGGTCCATGGCAAACTGAGAGAACTGCCCGATGCCGTTAGCCACCTCCTTGCGGCACTTGGCTTCATCGAGCTTGCCGTCGGTGTAGAGGTTGCCCACATAGATGCTGCGCAGCTGGGCCACACGCTCGTCAAGCGACATGCTCTTGTACAAGTCATCAACCTGGCGTTCAATGCGTTGTTCCTCGGTAAGCTCGGTGTCACCTGCATTCTTGGCTGTGCCGCATGCCGCAACGGCAATGCCTATTCCTGCAATCATAATGCCTTTCTTTATAAAGTTCATCGTTGTTTATTTTAGGTTTAGTTTTAATTGTCCCTTGATGTCGCGTGACGAAGCGCCCACATAGATGGTGAACGTGCCGGGCTCGGCAACCCATTCGTGCTTGTTCTCGTCAAAGAACTTGAGGTCGTCGTCCTTGACGGTATAGGTCACGGTCTTGGTCTCGCCGGGAGCGAGGGCAATCTTCTCAAAGTGCTTGAGTTCCTTGACGGGACGCAGCACCGACGCCTTGTCGTCGCCCACGTAGAACTGAACGACCTCCTTGCCGGCCACCTTGCCGGTGTTCTTCACCGTCACGGTCACCGTGCGGCCGTCAATCGCGGGTTTGCCATATTCAAACGTGGTGTAACTCATGCCGTAGCCAAAGGGGAACTGCACCTGGGTGTTGAAATAGTCCATCCAGCGATATCCCAGCAGGATGTCCTCGCCATAGATCTCGGTCTCGTTTTTCTTCTTGCCGTCACACTGCGCGGTGCTGAAGGTTATGCCCTTCCAGCCCTTAACGGCAGCATCGAGCAGAGCCTTGCTGTTCATGGGTTTGCCGGCCTCACCGCCAAAGGGCTGGGGGAGGAGTTCAGGTGTCACGCCGGGATAGCCCACGCTGCCCATCTTGTGGGCGGGATAGTCGGTGAGCTGCTTAGCCATGGTGAAGGGAAGCTTGCCCGAGGGGTTAACGTCGCCCGAGAGCACATCGGCAATCGCGTGGCCGGCCTCGCTGCCCAGGTACCATGACTGCACCAGTGCGGGCACCTTGTCGAGCCAAGGCATGGCGTAAGCGTTGCCGCTTGCCATGACCACGATGGTGTTGGGATTGGCCTGAGCCAACTCGCTGATGAGCTGGTCCTGGCCGTAAGACAGGTTGTAGCCAAGGCGGTCACCGCCCTCGCAGTCCTGCTGGTGGTTCTTGTTGAGACCGCCCACGTATATCACCACGTCGGCACGGCGGGCCTTGTCCACAGCCTCGGTACGCAGTGAGTCGAGAACGGTCTGCTGCATCTTGTCGGTGTTGCCATACATGGCGCGACCCGATGCATAGCCCTGTGCATACTCTATCTCACAGTCACCGAAGCGCTCCTTGATGCCTCGCAGGGGCGAAACCTCGTCGCGCGGCTTGAGTTCGCTCGAGCCACCGCCGGCACACAGGCTGCGGGTGGCATTCTCGCCCACGACAAGAATCCTCTTGCCTGTGGCGGGAGCGAGCGGCAGGATGCCGTTGTTCTTCAGGAGCACGATGCCCTCCTGGGCAATGGAGCGGGCTGCTGCCACGTGCTCGGGCGAGTTGATAGAGCCATAGCCCTTACGGTCGCTCATCTCGGTGCGCATGATCAGGCGCAGCATGCGTCGTGCCTTGTCGTTGATTATAGATTCAGGGACCTCGCCGCGCTTGCATTTCTCCAGGTAGGCGCGTCCCAGGTAATAGTCGTCGTAGGTGTTGATGGGAGCCTCGCTCGACAAGCCGTCGGTATAGCTGCCCATCTCCAGGTCTAGACCATTGAAGATGGCCTCCCCGGTGTTGTGTGTAGCACCCCAGTCGCTGATCACGGCACCGTCCCACTGCCATTCACCCTTGAGGATGTCGTTGAGCAGGCGGGCGTTGTGCGATGCGTGCTGGTCGAGGTACTGGTTGTAACTGCCCATGAGGCTCCACGCACCGCCCTCGGTCACGGCTGCGTGGAAGGGGCGCAGGTACAACTCATAGAGGGCGCGGTCGCTCACGCGCACATCCACGTGGTCGCGCCATGTTTCCTGCTCGTTGAGGGCATAGTGCTTCACGCAGCATGCCACTCCGTTGCTCTGCAGGCCCTGGATGTAGGGCACGCACATGCTCGAGGCCAGCAGGGGGTCCTCGCCCATGTATTCAAAGTTGCGGCCGTTGAGCGGGGTGCGGTACAGGTTCACGCCCGGGCCCAGCAGCACGGTCTTCTTGCGGTATCTTGCTTCCTCTCCCACCGAGCGGCCGTAGAGGCGCGCCAGCTCGGGCTGCCAGGTAGCAGCCAGGCAAGTGAGCGCGGGGAATGCCGTGCACGAGTCGTTGGTCCAGCCGGCATGGTTCCAGTCGTTCCAGTTAATCTCCATGCGCACGCCGTGAGGACCGTCGCTGGTATATACCTCGGGAACACCCAGGCGGGGGACGCCAGGGCTGGTGAACTTGCTCTGGGCATAGCACAGGCGCACTTTCTCTTCAAGGGTCATCTGCGAGAGGAGTTCATCGATGCGCGACTCAATGTCATCGGCCGCCGTAGCAGCTGTAAACACACTTGCCATAAATAAAGTGAGAAGGAAAACTTTTTTCATAGTTGATACATTAAAAACACAAGAGTACAAAGATAACACTTTCATGGCAGACCCTTGTACTCTTGTGATGAAAATTTTATCTATCCATTATTTCTTGATGGGGAAGATATATACCAGTCCACACATGACGAGGGCAATCACTGCGGGGAGCAGTGAGAAGATAGCCCAAATCATGGTCTTCACGCTCTCGGTTACCGAGACAGGGTCGATGCTCTCGTTGCCCATGGCATCGGCAACCATTGTGGCGCCGGCAAGGCCCAGTAGCAACGCGATGAGCGAGCCCGACACTGCGCCGCCAAACTTCTGTGCCATTGTGCCTGACGAGAAGATAAGACCTGTTGATGATGTGCCGAACTTTTCGGTGGCATAGTCTGCAACGTCGGCATACATCGACCACAGCAGCGGGGAGTAGGGACCTACGCCCACTGATGTGAGCACTACGAGTGCCACCATCAGCCATATTGATGACTTGTCCATGGGGATGAAGAAGAATGCCACCGACAGCACCAGGCAGATGATGCCCGACACCATGAACGCCTTGCGCTTTGAGCCCATCCACTCGGTGAACTTGGGCGACAGGCCGCCGAAGAGCATACATGTAACCTCACCGAACGCCATGAACACGGTGTAGTTGATGATGAGGCCGCTCACGGTGATATCGCCTTCCATACAGTACTGGAAGATGTAGGCTGCCACGGCATAGCGGAATCCGTTGAAGAAGTTGGTGCAGATACCGATTGAGGTAAGGATGAGCCAGGGCTTATTCTTGAACAGATCGGCAAACTGCTTGAACGAGAACTTCTCGGCACGGACCATTTTCACGCGCTCGCGGGTCAAGAGGCCACAAGCCAGTGTCATCACTGCCGCCAGGCCGCCAAACAGCGCACCGATAACGGCATACTGGTGCTGCTCGGTGCCGCCTATCGCCTTCTGGATATAGGGGAACGAGAGCAGAGTGACGAAGCCCATAGCATAGGCACCCACCATGCGGAACGAAGAGAACTGGTTCTTCTCGTTGTCGTCCTCGGTCATCACACCCAGCAGCGAGCCATAGGGCACGTTAACTGCGGTGTAGATTGCCATCATGAGCAGATACAGGGTGTAAGCCCACACGCGCTTGCCCACGGGACCCAGCTCGGGGGTGTAGAGCAGCAACGCAAAGATGAGGCCGAAGGGAATCGCACCGATGATGAGCCAGGGACGGTAAGTGCCCCAGCGCGACTGGGTGCGGTCGGCCAGAGAACCCATAATGGGGTCGGTGACCACGTCAAACATGCGTGCAATGAGCATCAGCGCTGCCGTATCGGCAAGCGAGAGCCCGAACACGTTAGTGAAGAAGAAAGGAAATACAATAGACATCACCTTCCAGGTGATACCACCGGCAGCGGCATCGCCAAGGGCATATCCTATTTTTTCGCTTAATTTAGCCACTTTTCTTAGTTTGAAAGTTAAAAAAGGTTCTAGAAACCACCGTTGTGTGTGGTTTCCAGAACCTTTATAGTGAGATTTAATTACTTGACAGCAACCTTGGTGAGGGTGTAGCCGTTGCCCACGAGGAACATACCGTCTTCAGCCTTTACCTTGGGGCCAGAAACATCGGTGAGAACCCACTCGATAACCTGATTGTCACCGTTCACAGTGATGTCGCCACGGTTAGCTTCGCCGTCAAGGCCTGTAATGATGTTGTTCCACCATGCGCTTGTGAGAGCACACTGGCCGTTACCGCTAACAGTTACAGCGATAGTCTTGCCGGGAGCAAGAGTGCCGTTGTCAAAGAGCTCCTTAGCCTGCTCTTGCAGATCCTTGAAGGGAGTGTCCCATGTCACAACATGCTCGCCTTCCCACAGTACAACCTCAGCCACCATCATAGTAATCTTAGAGATGTTGTAGCCGTTACCAACGATGAACATACCGTTCTGACCAGTAATCATAGCTTCTGACTTGTCGGTGAAAGTAAACTCAAGATATTGTGTATCACTAGTGATAGGACGGTCGCCACGGTTGGCCTCGCCTTCGAGACCAGTGAAGGGGTTGTTCCACCATGAAGTGGCAACAGTACCCTGGCCTTCACCGCTTACATAAACGCGGATTGTTGTACCTTCTTTCCAAGTACCGTCGTTAAACCATGCGATAGACAGCTGCTGGAGATCTATGAAGGGAGTGTCCCAAGTTACCTGCCAGTCGCCTTCCCACAGAGTCTTCTCGCCAGCTGCTTCCTTGAAGGGCTCAGCGTTCACGGTAACCTTGCCCATACCATACTTAACGCCGTCCTTAACAACGACCATCTGGTAATCACCATCGGGCAGAGCGGGAACAACAAATGTAATGGTTCCATCGTTGGCAACCACGCCGTCGCACTTAACGCCGTTGATGTAAACTTCAGTAACACCATTCAGGTTGGTACCGGCAATTGTCTTTACAGTGCTTGTCTGGCACCACAGGTTCTTAGCACCTGCTGCAAGAGCGGGGTCACCCTCGAGAGGAACGACCTTGAGTGAACAGTTGCGGTAAGTTGAGAGACCCTTAGTAGTTGTTGCCACGATCTTAACATCGTAGTCACCAGCCAGCATGGGCATGTCAATCTTGTTGCCTTCAGTTACCTTCTCGCCGTCAATAAACCAACTAACTGTAGTGAACTGTGTGGGAGTTACGATAGCCTCGAATGTGAAATTCTGAGTGCGGTCGATAGTAGGAAGCTTTGAAGGCTTGCCGCCTGAAGTTTCCTCAAGCTCGGTGTTAAGGATGCGGGGGTAGTCATCCTCACCTGCTGTGATGAACGGTTCGTTGTCCACCGAACAGCTATTGAATGCTACTGCTGCCACAAGAGCGGTCAGCATCGTATATAACTTTTTCATTGTTTCTTAATTTTAGAATTATACAGGGAGGATTACGGTTTAAGGGGAGTTACGTGGTCGGCCTCGGTATCCCACCATACGCGGTGGTGCCAGTTGTCGGTGCCACCAAGGTTCTGGATAGCCTTATCGTAGTTAGCCTTGTTGTACTTAGCCTCGAGGTTGGGGTACTTCAGACGCACGGGAGTTGTGAGGTCATCGTCGTCGTAGGTGAAGTCGCTTGTCCAGCGAGGATAGTTGTAGCGGTTCTCAAGAGTGGGATAGCCACTGCGACGCAGGTTAGCCCAACCCTCGGCGGGGTTCATGAGGTGGAGAATCCATGCCTCATAGTTAATCATCTCCTTAATGCTCTCAGGACTTACACCCTCAGTAGTAGTGCTGTTGAGATAATCTTGGATTTCTTCCTCGGTGATAGCCTTAATCTTGTAGTACTGGTTGAGCATCTCCATTGCCTCGCGGATACCAGCCTTGTAGTAGAATTCGATTGAGCCATCGACATCCCAACCCTTAGTGATAGCCTCGGCAAGGAGGAACTTAACCTCGGCGCTTGTCATGAGGATACCGGGGCACTCAGCCTTCTCGAACTGGATTGAGAGGAAGGGACGCATCATGCGGGCATTGTAGTTAGACTGGTCGAAACCAACCTCAGGATACATGTTCACGAGACGACCCAGAGTGGGGATGTCCTCGTTAGCGGGAGCGTTAACCCAGTTGTGCCACCAAGCGGCGCCGATGTCACAGGGGTGGGGACCATCGCCCTTGTCGCTGTTCTGGTAAGCAACAACCTCCTCGGTCACGTCAACGTTCCATGCGTCGTCGGCCTTAACAGCGCTGCGCTTGGGGTTGAGGTAGTGACGGCAGATGCGATACAGACGGGGGTCTTTTCTGTCATTGAGTCGGTTGAAGAGTGTAGCGCTCACAAATGTGGGAGAGTCAGAGTCCTGACCATAGAGCATCTCACCGAGGGCGTTTACACGGAAGTCGAGGTCGCGTGCACCATCATAGAGGGTGAAGGGACCGTCGATGTAAGTGATAGTTGCGTTCTCGCCGTTGTTGTTGATATAGCCAACACCGTCGTTGATTTTGAACTTAGCAGCCTTCTCAAACTCAGCCTTTGCCTTCTCGGGAGCAACATCGCTGATACGCATTGCATAACGCATGCGCAGTGAGTTGGCATACTTAGCCCAAGCTTTAACGTCGCCACCATAAGCGGTAACGTCGCCGGTTACTGCATCAGTGTTTTTTACGTCCAGGAGGATTTTGATACATTCTTCTAGTTCCTTGAAGAAGTCGTTGTAGATGTCTTCCTGCTTGTCATAGGCGGGAGTTGCACTGCCACCATAGAGGGCCTTGCCAGCCTCGAAGTAGGGGATGTCACCATAGGTATCGGTAAGAACCGACATCAGGTAAACGCGGTGGATGCGCAGGATAGCGTTCAGGTTAGGGTTAGTCTCCTTGGTCTTCTCGATTGCGTCAACCGCATTCTTGATACCTACATTGTAGAGCTCCTCCCAGATGGTGCGGGTCATGTCGTTGTCATAGTGAACTGCACCGGCATAGTTTGACACGTTCCAACCACCAGCAAAGTACTGTGTGAAACCGGTTACATAGCAACGGTAAGCGTCCATCATACCGAAGTCACCGTAAGTTTGAAGCAGAGCTGTAGTGAGCTGTGCGTTGGGGTTGATCTCAGGCGTTTTGGTTGTGTCGGTGTTGATATCCTCCATGTAGTCGTCGCTGCATGATGTCAGGGCAACGGGAAGGGCAATCAGCAAGAGGCCTGCAACCTTATATAATAATTTCTTCATAATAAAGTCCTTTCTTAGAATTTGAGGTTAACATTTAAACCATAGCTGCGGCGTGAGGGCAGTGAACCATACTCAAGACCCATACCCGATGTGTTGTAACCTGAGTCGGGATCGATGTTGGGGATGTTCTTCCACACGATGAAGGGGTTACGAGCTACGAAAGATACTGTGAGAGCCTTGATCTTGCTACCAAGCAGCTTCTGTGAGAAGGTGTAGCCCAGGGTGATCTCGCGGCACTTAACGTAAGAGTTGTCGTAGATGAACAGACCGGGAGCGTTCTTAGCGGCGCTGCGCCAGAAGTTCTCGGGGTTGATAGCGATGTCGTTAGCACGGTATGTACCGTCGCCGTTGTCGATAACACCGGGAACAACGAAGCCCTTAGTGTTGCCGGCAGCCATCCATTCCTCGCTGCTCATGCCTGCAGCAAGACGAGCTTCCTCGCTGTTGTACCACTCATCGCGGCCTGCGAGGGTTTCCATAGCCTTACCAGTGTCGTAAGCCGAGCGCATTGACATTGAGTACAGGTCGGCACCAACCTTAACGTCGAATGCGGCGCTCAGGCGGAAGTTCTTATAAGAGAATGTTGAGTAGAAACCGCCAGTCCAGTCCCATGAAGCGTTACCCAGGGTGCGGAGTGTACCGTCAACCTCGGGAAGACCGGTTGTGGGGTTGATGATGTACTGACCTTCCTTAGTGCGCTTGAAGTCGGGGCCAACGATTGAACCGAAGTTCTTGCCTACCTCGGCACCTACACTTACGTTACACCATGAAGCACGCTCAATCTCGAAGTAGTCCATGCCGTCAACGAGCTCAAGAACCTTGTTGTAGTTCTTAGAGAAGTTCACGCCGAGGTCCCATGCGAAGTCGCCAAGCTGCAGGGCGCGGCCGTTGATTGCGAGCTCGACACCCTTGTTCTGGATCTTACCGGCGTTAACCAGGCGATACTGGTAACCCGATGAAGTAGAAGAAGCGAGGCTGATGATCTGGTCGGTTGATGTCTGGTTGTAGAATGTGAAGTCAATGCCCATGCGGTTGTTGAAGAACTTGGTCTCGAGACCGAGCTCATAAGAGTTGGTCATTGTGGGCTTGAGGTTAGCGTTGGGCATCACGTTGTTGTAAATCATACCGATAACGTAACCGCCGCCATATGAGTACTTACCTGTTGAGTAAGCCAGAGCGAGCTGATAGGGGTCAGTGTCGCTACCCACGCGGGCCCATGATGCACGCAGCTTACCGTAAGTGAGGATATCCTTCTTGCTCAGGTACTCTGAGAATACCCAGCTAGCCGATACCGAGGGGTAGATGTAAGTGTTGTTGCCACGGGGAAGGGTTGAAGACTTGTCGCCGCGAACTGTTCCCTCGAGGTAGTAAGTGTGCTTGTAACCTACGCTTGCGCTACCAAAGATTGAGTTGATCTGCTTCTTGTAAGAATTTTCCTGAACGTTCTGCTCAGTGTAGTTCATGATAGCGATGATGTCGTCAAGCTGTTGGCCGGTGCCGGTGATGATAGTGGTCTTGTTGTCAACGCGGAAGATGTTGCCGCCGGCGGTTGCATTGAAGTCAATGTCACCCCAGTTGTTGTTGTAAAGACCCAGGATCTCGGCATTGTAAGTGCGGTTCTTGAAGATAGAGTTCTGCAACTGACCTGCAGCCTTACCGGGGGTAGTGCGTGCAATGTAGTCCTCGAAGGTCATGTTGTTCATGTCGGTACCGATTGTACCCTGCAGCTTGAAGTGCTTGCTAACGTTCCAGATAGCCTTACCTGTCAAGCGGAAGATGTCCTTGTTGCTCTTGTTGCTGTTCTTGTACAGATCCCAGTAAGGGTTCTTGTTGTACTGGTCGTTACCGTTCCAGGGCTGGTACTCGCCGGCGCTGGTCTGGTAGTTCTTCAGCCATTCCTGGTTGTAAGAGTTGGCCAGGGTCATGAGGTTCTTACCGATGTTGCTCTGCGAGTCACCGAGGGCGGGACGGTTCTTCACATCCTCACGGGTGTAGTTGCCGGTGAAGTCAAAGTCAACGTTGCCCAGTGAAGTGTTCACGCGCAGGTTGAAGTTGTCACGGCTCATGTGGGTGTTGGGAAGGATGTCCTTGTTGCGCATGTCGGTGAACGAGAAGCGCATGCCGGTCTTGCCGCTGTTGGCGCTGATGATAGCGGTGTTCTGGGCTGTGAGACCAGTGCGGAAGAAACCGGTGGTGTTGTTGGGATAAATCATGAAGGGACGCTCCACCTTGTCAAAGTAAAGCATGGTGTTCATGTCACCCTTGGGACCCCAGCTCATGTTGGTCTGCGAGGTAGCGCTGTGAGAGTACTTACCGCCGTTACCCTGACCGTAGATTTGCTGGATGTTGTCCCACTTTGCGAGCTGAGAGTCGAAGGTGAGCGAGCCGTTGTACTCTACGCTGAAGTTGTCCTTGTCGGCCTTCTTGGTGGTGATAAGGATCACACCGTGAGAAGCGCGAGAACCGTAGAGGGCCGATGCAGCCGGGCCCTTGAGCACTGTCATGTTCTCGATATCGTCGGGGTTGATGGCCGAGATACCGTCACCCAGGTCATAACCACCCTCGGTGCCTGCGCTACCAAAGTTGGTGTTGTCCAGGGGCACACCGTCAACAACGTAGAGGGGCTGGTTGTTACCAGTCATCTCGGTGTTACCACGCAGCAGCACGCGGGTAGAACCCGATGCACCGCCGGCGGTGTTGCTCACAACGAGACCGGCAACCTTACCGGCCAGTGAGTTGATCACGTTGGTTTCCTTAGCCTTCTGCAGGTCTTCACCCTTTACCTCGGCCAGACCGTAACCCAGGGCCTTGCGCTCGCGCTTAACGCCCAGTGCGGTGACAACAACCTCTGAGAGCATGGTGTTGTCTTCCTGCAGTGTCACGCTGATGGGACCGTCGCCCACAACTATTTCCTGTGTGGCATAACCCACATAGGAAATAACGAGGACGTCGCCCTTCTTGGCTTTCACAGAGAAGTTACCGTCAAAGTCGGTTGCGGTACCAATCTGAGTTCCCTTAACTGCTACGGTAGCGCCAATGACTCCACCGTCGGCATCAACGACCTGTCCGGTCACTTTGCCTTCTTGTTGTGCTGCAGCAGCAGGCACCTCGGCAGGAGCTGCCGATACTGTTACGGGAGCAACAGTACCTAGTGCCAGCATCACCGCGCCAACACAGGCAGCACGTTTCATGTTAGTTTTTTTCATACTGGTTTTTGTTTTAATATATAATGGAATTTATGTTGCTTGGTAAATCACTTGGGAGCGCGGTTGTAGATGCTCTCCAGCGTGTAAGACGCGTCGCGGTTGCTCCACGCGTCAACCATGATCTTCACGATCTCGGCGCCGTTGTAGATGAACTTGCCGTCGTCGTGCTCCATCAGGCCGAATGCCTCCTCGCCATACTTGTGGCTGCCGTTGTCCCACACCATGGCGGGAATCTTGCGGTCGCCCATCGCCTTGCAGGTGTACTCAAGGTAGTACTTGCGGAAGTTCTCGGCACGCGTGGTGTTGCGGTGAACACAGCCATACTCGCCCAGGTAGACGGGTATACCCTTGCGCACGAACTTGTTGTACAGCTGGTTGAGCGTGTTGACATAGGCCACCTCGCCCGACTTGTCGGGAACAACGTCGGTGCCCGTGTGGCCCCACTCGCTGTACTTGGCCGAGCCGGCATAGTCCCAGGGGTCATACATGTGTACGGCCACCATGATGCGGTTAGGGGTCTCGTCCTCAGGGATCGCGAGATACTTGAGGGTGAGGCCGGGCTGGCACACGTAGCCGGGAATGCCGATGTAGCGGGTCTTGTTCTCGCCGCCGGTGGCACGGATGATGTCGACACACAGCTGGTTCCACTCGTTGAGCACGCGGTACTGCTGTCCGCCGTCGGTGAGGTTCTCGCCGTTGCCCCACTTGCCGTCCTGGATCTCGTTCATGGTCTCGAAGATGAGCCACTCGCCCTCGTTCTGGAAGCGGGTGGCAATCTGGTTCCACACCATTGCCAGCTTGGTCTTGATTTCCTGGTTTTTCTTCTCGTCCTTGGCTGCCTCGGCAACGTTGAGCCAGAAGTAGCCCTTCTTGGCTGGATTGGTCTCAGCGCCGAAGCCGTCGTGGTGAATGTTGACGATGCACTTGAGGCCGGCCTGCTTGGCATAGCCGCAGATTTCGGCCACGCGCTCCAGCCAGCCATTCTCGATGGTAGAGTCGGGAGCCTCGCCGATATGGCCCATCCATGTGACGGGGATACGCACACTGCCGAAGCCGGCTGCCTTGACGGCGTCGAAGGTCTGCTGGGTGGCAGCCTGGTCGTGCCAGAGCGCCTCGCCCGAAACACCCTGCTCGTGGGCATCCATGCTGTTGCCGAGGTTCCAGCCCAGACCGAGAGAGAGGGCATATTCGAGAGGGTCGTTTGCATATTCCTCGGCTGCAGGAGCCGCAGGCTTACTGTTGCAAGAAGAGAGGAGGATAGCCGCAGTGGCCATCGCTGAGAGGAAATGTTTCATCTGGTGTTATATGTTTTGTGATTAGGTATCGAGTAATGTGTCAGATTATCCGATGTGAGCAGTGAGGAAGGTGGCGTTGCCGAAGATATAGAGGACATTCTCGGAGGCAGGGACAAGCAGCGTCTCGCCCTGACGCACCTTTACACCGTTGATATTGGCTTCACCCCAGAGGCAGACTACGACCACGAACGAGTCGCAGTGGAAGTCGATCTGCTGTGCCACCTGTACGACGACGCGATGCACCACGAAGTAAGGGCAGTTGATGAGCTGCGAGGTGGGCTGGGTCGAGTCGTAGGAAGTACGGTAGTCGGGCCATACTTGGTAGTCGATGGCATCCTTGGCCTGCTCGATGTGGAGCTCGCGAGGCTTGCCGTGTGCATCTTTGCGGCCGAAGTCATAGACGCGGTAGGTGATGTCGCTGGTCTGCTGAATCTCAGCGAGGAAG
>JAZQPG010000254.1:0-8654 GCA_045628365.1 Sodaliphilus sp.
ATAAACCCATAAACAAATCTAACCTTTTTTCAATCCCCGCTAAAATCAAGCGGGAACCAATCTTTTATTTAACCGATACAAAATTACTGCTATAATTCGGATTAACATAACACAAATGTTTCAATTTAGTGTAATATCGTGCCCCGGCGGGGGCAATCGGCACGATCAAACCATTTTTTTGCTACATCCCGACCCGTCACGATTAAAAAAAAACAACCCCCAGGCCCCAATTCTTTCCACTTTAGTTGATTTTATCAAAAAATTATTATAATTTTGCATTGATTATTGCCATTATCATGGTGATGTGTTATCACCTAGGCACCATTTTTTAATACTACAATTTATATGAAACACTTAATCGCAATCGCAACTTCATTACTCCTCGTGCTAGCGGCACAGGCCCAGTCGTTCCCGTTCCTGAACTTCGTCAAGGCCGACGCGGCAAGCGGCAACTCCTATGCCGCCACCGGCACGACAATCACCTTTAACGGCACACGCGCCACAGTAACCACCGCCACCGGCACCCACACCGTGTCGATGGACGACTATGCCTACCTCGAGTTCAGCGACACGCAGCTCCAGGGCGGCGGCACGGCACTGCCGGGCGACGTCAACAAGGACGGCGTGGTCGACATCATCGACATCAACTGCATCGTCGACGTGCTCATGGGAGGCAACGACGGCAGCGCACTGACCAATAACGGCGACGTCAACGGCGACGGCGTGGTCGACGTCATCGACATCAACTGCGTGATAATGATCATCACCGGATGATAAGGCCGAAATGACCTGAAAAGGACGAGGGGAACCGAGGGCTTAACCCCGGAAACCACACCATCCCCCCATTAAACACCCGCCCGGCAAAGGAGCCTGCCCGGCAACCACCGCAAAAAAGCGGGCCAAAATTGTGCTCCTCTCAATTTTTATTGCTAACTTTGTGCCGCATGTGCCATAATGCGGCCTGTGCCGTCACATTCAGGACGTGGCTCACACGCACGCACGCGCTGCTACAGTTTTAACGAGGATGATTGAAATCGTCAATACATATCGCCCCATCACGCTCGAGGAGATGAGCGGCATCAAGCTGATGAACCGCATCGACACCAAGTTTGTTACCACGGTGCCGAAGCTGGCTCAGTTGCTTGAAATGGCACGTGACCAGTACCGCATCCAGGAGACCGGCGGCCTGAGGCTCATACCCTACCGCACCGTCTACTTCGACACCGAGGGGCTCAGCATGTACAACACCCACCACAACGGCGCGCTGCCCAGGCAGAAGGTGCGCATGCGCTCCTACGTGGCCTCCGACCTGCACTTCCTCGAGGTGAAGACCAAGAACAACCACCGGCGCACCCGCAAGAAGCGCACAGCAATCGACGGCATCCCCACCGGCAAGGAGCTGGAGCAGATGAGATTTACCGCACCCATGGTCAAGCAGGAGGTGACCGAGTTCCTGCAGGGACAGTACCACGCCGACACCGCAGGGCTCAGGGCCATGCTCGAAAACAGCTTCAGCCGCATCACCATGGTCAACAATGACCGCACCGAGCGACTCACCATCGACACCGCGCTCAGGTTCCACAACGTGGCAACCGGCATCGACCGCTCGCTCGACGGGCTGGTGATCATCGAGCTCAAGCGCGACGGACGCTGCTACTCGCCCATCCTCGAGATGCTGCGCCAGCTGCGCATCATGCCGCAGGGGTTCAGCAAGTACTGCATGGGCGTCACCTTCACCAACCCCCAGGCACGCGGCAACCGCTTCAAGATGCGCCGCCGGCTGGTAGAACGTTTATTGAAAACTATTTAAACACAGTCATAATTTATGAATACGGACTTCGCAACAATGCTCAACGACCTCAAGGCAACCGGAATGTTCGGGCACATCAACGTGCTCAACTTCCTGATGAACCTGGTGTTTGTGTGGATTATCGTCCACTTCCTGTACTACAAAAAGTCAAAGCACCGCAGTTTCTACTTCACCTACATCATGCTGGGTGTAGCCATCTACTTCCTGGTGTTCTTCATGATCTTTGTGCTTGAGGACCTCAAGGGCAAGACCGGCATCGGAGTGGGCATAGGCCTGTTTGGCATCTTCAGCATCATGCGCTACCGCACCGACGCGATGCCCGTGCGCGAGATGACCTACCTGTTCTCGGTAATCTGCCTGTCGGTAATCAACGCCCTGGGATCACAAATCAGCTTCCCCGAGCAACTCGTGCCCAACGTGCTCACCATCATCGCGATGGTAGTGTGCGAGATGATGCTGCTCAGGCGCAACGATAGCCACAAGCTGGTGCAGTATGACCGCATCGAGCTCATCAAGCCCGAGTGCCGCGAGCAACTCATCGCCGACCTCAGGGAGCGCACCGGCCTAGAGGTTACCCGCGTGGTAGTGGGAAGCGTGGACTTCCTGCGCGACGCAGCGTTGATCAAGGTTTATTACACCCAGAACAGCGACAACGACGCAGAGATTAACAACACCATCAAACCCAAACGCGAGGTATGGGAAGAAGTAAAGGAATAATACTGGCGCTGGCCACCGCGGCCGCAATCGCCGCTCCGCAGGCCGCACAGGCCGACGACACCGGCCTCATCCTGGGTGCAGGCGTCGAGGAGAAACTGAACAAACAGGTCTCGATCAACGCCGATGCCGAGCTGCGCACCCGCAATGACTTCCAGACCATAGACCACTTCGTGCTGGGCGCAGGACTCAAGTACAAGATCACGCCGTGGCTCAAGGCCGATGCCGGATACCAGATGCTGCTCAACAACAACCGCGAGCACCTCACCCTGCACGAGGACGGCTCCTACAACAACTGGCGGTTAAGCTACTACGGCGTGCGCCACCGTTTCTACGTGTCGCTCACCGGCGACGTGAACCTGGGACGATTCAACCTGTCGCTGCGCGAGCGATGGGCCTACACCTACCGCCCCGAGCAGTCGGCCACGCGCTATGACTTTGACAACGAACAAATGGAACAATGCATAGTGAAGGGCAAGGGCAAGAACGTGCTGCGATCACGACTCAAGCTCGAGTACAACATCCCCCACTGCAAGTTCACCCCCAGCCTGAGCGCCGAGGTCTACACCACCCGTTCGCTCGAGAAAACCAAGTTCACCTTGGGAGGCAGCTACACCCTGCGCAAGCACCACCAGCTCGAGGCCGGATACGTGTACCAGCTGCACAACACCTCAGTTTCTACCCACCCCGACACCCATCACATCATGCTGGGTTACAATTACAAGTTCTAGGCTATGACACAGGTATTCAGATATAGCATGCTCGCGCTCGTGGCACTGGTGATGGCATCATGTGTCAACGACGACAGCGACCTCCAGGAGCTCATCGACAGCAATCCCGGCAAGATCATCCCCATGGAGATCGCTCTCGACGACAGCGACCTCGACGAGGGGCTTGACATCATCCCCAGCGACCCCGACGACGAGGCCTACAACGACTACTGGGAAAACAGCCCCTGGACCACCAACGTCAAGGTCAACTTCACCGACGAGGGCCCCAAGGTGACAGGCACCACCACCCGCACCAAGGCAACCATCAACGGCGGACACGTCACCATCAACACCACTGCCAGCCGCGTGCACATCACCCTCTCGGGCTCGTGCAGCGACGGCTCGGTGAAGGTCTACAGCGACTACAAGTTCAAGATGACATTCAACGGGCTCGACCTCACCAACCCCAACGGAGCCGCCATCAACAACCAGTGCGGCAAGACGATGTATCTCGTGCTCGCACCAGGAACAACCAACACCCTGCGCGACGGCAAGGACTACATCCACGTCCCCGAGGAAGACATGAAGGGCGTGATATTCAGCGAGGGACAGATGACCATCAGCGGCAGCGGCGCGCTCAGCATCTACTCTAACGGACGACACGGCATCTCGACCGATGACTACCTGCGCCTGCGCAAGGGGTGCAAACTCTACATCAACAGCACCTCGGGACACGGCATCCGCGGCAAGGACGGCGTGTTCATTGACGGCAGCGTGGTCAACATCGAGACCAGCGCGCCCGGTGCCCGAGGCATCACCTCCAACTCGGTTGTAAAGTTCAACGGAGGACGCACAACCGTAATCACCAGCGGAAATCCCGTCATCAGGGACACCGACCTGGCCACCGACACCACCAGCTGCGCCGGTGTTAAGGCCGACAGCACGCTGATAATCAACGCCGGGCGACTGCTCGTCAAGAGCACCGGCGTGGGAGGTAAGGGCATCAACGCCCACCAGAACCTGGTCATCGCCGGCGGCAGCCTCGCCACCGTCACCACCGGCGCCAAGGAAGACCTGGCGTCGCCCAAGGGGGTCAAGTGTGACGGCACCATGGACGTGAAGGGCGGCACCGTGTATGTTTACAGCGCACACACCACTCCCGTCCATGCCCACCCGCTCGTCATGGCACCCGGATACACCGAGTACACCACCAAACCGCGACTGTTTACCCTCAGCTACTGAGGATTTGTAATGGTCTTCGAGCAAAAAAACAGCGCAAATGCTTGTATAATTACAAATATTTGCTGAAATTTGCATTCAGTTAACGGGCAAGACGGCGCCTTGCCGCAATGATATTACATTTAAAACAGGCCCCCGGTCACGCACGATGCGCTACGCGCCAACGCCGGCATGCAACTGGGGACCGCCAAATAACACATTATGGGTTTCATTAAAGAATTCAAAGAATTTGCCGTTAAGGGCAACGTAATGGACATGGCTGTCGGTGTAATCATTGGCGGCGCGTTCGGCAAAATCGTCACTTCACTCGTTGAAGATATCATCATGCCCCTCGTGAGCGTGGCTACCGGCGGCATGGACTTCACCAACCTGTTCATCCACCTGGGCGACGGACAGGCAAAGACCCTGGCTGCTGCCAAGGAAGCCGGCGAGGCTGTGTTTGCCTACGGTCAATTCATCCAGAACGTCCTCGACTTCATCATCATCGCCCTGTGCATCTTCTTCATGATCAAGGGCATCAACAAGCTCAAGAAGAAAAAAGAGGAAGAACCCGCTGCTCCCGCCGAGCCCAGTGCTGAGGAGAAGCTGCTCACCGAGATTCGCGACCTGCTGAAGAAAAAGTAAAGAAACCACAAAGGCGATAACGCCATAGCAACCTCTCATTAACGCTCCTTCCGGGACTCCCCGGCAGGAGCGTTCTCTTTTCTCTTCCAGCCCGACATCCACGCCCGGGGGCGACAGTTCCACCGTCCAGCCCCCAAGCAAGGCATCTTTCGTTCTTAAATCACAGCATAATGGGGGGTCACATCGTAACATTGTATACATATTCACTTACACGTGTTATAAACGGAAACAATCCATACAATAAAAATTCACTTTATACCTTGATTTAAACTTATTTAACACTATTTATTTCTTTTGAGCGTGATATTTGTTTAATTTTGCCTCGTTTTTTCACCTCAAACATTCTGCATACCAAGCGAATATTTGAATTAAAATACAACAAAAAACGTTTATTTATTACAACAATTTATCAATATTATTACATTTTATCACATGAATAAACTTTTATCTTTCGTTTTGATAGCACTTGTTGCCTTTTCGGCATCGGCTGTCAACTTAGCCGGCGAGTACATCTTCAAGGGGCTTGATGTAATCAACGGAAACATCAACAAGAGTTCTAAGGTAACCATCAAGGAAGGCGCTACAGCCGACACCTATGTTATTACCGGCATCCTGCCCAAGAGCAACCACGACGTCACTGCAACACTCGTTGACGGTAAGCTCGTTGTTCCCCAGAGCCAGGTTGTATATTCAACCGACACCTACAAGGCTATGCTTGAGGTGGGCGACGCCACCGTGTCGACCGACATCATCCTCACCATCGGCGAGGATGGCACCATCTCTTTCCCCAGCAACTACGCTGTGGCTTCTATGATTCGCGAGGGCGATAACCTCAACCACGCGGTAGAGGGATTCTACAACGTTTCACTCCTTCCCGTTAACGGAAAGATCACCTCTAACGTAGCTCGTCAAGACGACCGCTTCGAGGAAACATTCGACCTCGGTGTTACCTTCACCTATGACAGCAACGGCAACCCCACTGGCGGTATCGTAGCAGGTTTCGATGGTGTTACATGGCTGGCATTCAAAGTGGGTGCCGACAACAAGGTGACCTTCACCTCGGCAAACATCTACAAGGTACTTCCCGGTCACGTGAGCGCTGAACCCATCGAGTTCAACAACGGTGATGTATATGACAAGGGCCTCACCGGTGTTCTCGACATGGAGAACGGCAAGATCATCATCGACAAGAACTGGTGTCTGGCCGAGATCGCTGAGGGCGGTACTTACCACTACCTCAACTCGTTCAAGTTCAACTCTGAGATCAGCTTTAACCTCAACCGTGAAGACCCCAACGGCATCGCCGGCGAGTATATCTTCAAAGCTCTTGACGTATTAAACGGAAACATCAACAAGAGTTCTAAGGTTACTTTCAAGATGGGTACTGCCCCCAACTCTTATGTTATCACCGGCATCCTGCCCAAGAGCAACCACGACGTCACTGCAACACTCGTTGACGGCAAACTCATTGTTCCCCAGAGCCAGGTTGTATATTCAACCGACACCTACAAGGCTATGCTTGAGGTGGGCGACGCCACCGTGTCGACCGACATCATCCTCACTATCGGCGAGGATGGCACCATCTCTTTCCCCAGCAACTATGCTGTGGCTTCTATGATTCGCGAGGGCGAGAACCTCAACTACGCGGTAGAGGGATTCTATAACGTTTCACTCCTCCCCGTTAACGGTGACATCACCTCTGACGTAGTTCGCGAGCAGGACCGCTTCACAGAGACATTCCCCCTCGGCGTTACTTTCAACTTTGACGACAACGGCAACCCCACAGGCGGTATCGTAGCTGGTTTTGACGGTGTTGCATGGCTGCCCTTCACTGTAGGCGCCGACAACAAGGTGACATTCCCCTCAGCTAATATCTACAAGGTACTTCCCGGACACGTGAGCGCTAACCCCATCGAGTTCAACCAGTCCGATGCCTATGACAAGGGTCTCACCGGCGTTCTCGATATGGCTGCTGGCAAGATTTACATCAACAAGAACTGGTGTCTGGCCGAGATCGCTGAGAACGGTACTTACCACTACCTCAACTCATTCAAGTTCAGCTCAGTAATCACCTTCAAAGGTATTGTTCCTCCTCCCGTTCACATTCCCGGTGACGTTAACCTGAGCGGCGTTGTTGACGTTGTTGACCTCAACATCGTTTGCGACATCCTCCTGGGCTTTGACCAGGCCGAGAACTATGACGGCCGTGCCGACCTCAACAAGGACGGTATCGTTGACATCATCGACGTTAACATGATCCTCGCTATCATGCTGCACGAAGACTAATTATTTTCACCTATAATACCCACATCCCGCGGCACCTCCCCAGGCGTCGCGGGATTTTTGTACCCGTCAGTCATTGCCAGTAACAGCAGCCATCACTCACCGTTCCCGGCAATAACGGCTTTTTCCGAGGGACGGCAAGACAAAGCCCTCAGAGACAGCCAAAAGTTTAAAATATCTTAATTAGGGAAATTTTTCCACATTTTTCACGTTATAATATAGGTAAAAGAAAAAAAATGCGTAAATTTGCACAGATAATGGGTAACTGCGCTTGAACCCATCGAGCGCAAGCCTCGCTATCGTGCGTTCCAATGTATTGAAACACAACCAGATATTTATTTTTTTAATTAAAAAAAACAAAATTCAAAATGACAAAAGTAGCAATTAACGGTTTCGGTCGCATCGGCCGTCTCGCATTCCGTCAGATGTTTGAGGCTGAGGGTTATGAAGTAGTAGCAATCAATGACCTTACTTCTCCCAAGATGCTCGCTCACCTTCTCAAGTATGACACAGCTCAGGGTGGCTTCGCTGGTAAGTTCGGCGAGGGCAAGCACACTGTTGAGGCTGGTGAGGACTTCATCGTTGTTGACGGCAAGAAGATTACTATCTACGCTAAGCCCAACGCTGCTGAGCTTCCTTGGGGCGAGCTCGACGTAGACGTAGTTCTCGAGTGCACCGGTTTCTACACTTCTAAGGAGAAGGCTTCAGCTCACCTTACAGCTGGCGCTAAGAAGGTTGTCATCTCTGCTCCCGCAGGCAACGACCTCCCCACTATCGTTTACAATGTAAACCACAACGTTCTCACAGCTGAGGATAAGGTTATCAGCGCTGCATCTTGCACCACTAACTGCCTCGCTCCCATGGCTGCTGCTCTCAACGCTTATGCTCCCATCCAGAGCGGTATCATGTCAACTATCCACGCTTACACTGGCGACCAGATGATCCTCGACGGCCCACAGCGTAAGGGCGATCTCCGTCGTTCACGTGCAGGTGCTCAGAACATCGTTCCTAACTCAACTGGTGCTGCTAAGGCTATCGGTCTCGTTATCCCAGAGCTCAACGGTAAGTTGATCGGTTCTGCTCAGCGTATCCCAACCCCAACTGGTTCTACCACTATCTTGGTTGCTGTTGTTAAGGGTAAGGACGTAACCAAGGAGGGTATCAACGCTGCTATGAAGGCTGCTTCTAACGAGTCTTTCGGTTACACTGAGGACCAGATCGTTTCTAGCGACATCGTAGGTATGAAGTTCGGTTCACTCTTCGATGCAACTCAG
>JAZQPG010000255.1:0-6343 GCA_045628365.1 Sodaliphilus sp.
CGCAACCCCGACCCGTTCCATTTCCTCTCGGCCGATGTCAACGAGGACAAGACAGTGAGCGTGAGCGATGTGGTGCTCATAGGCAACATCATCCTGGGCACATACACAACTCCCGATATTAAGTTTGCTTTGCCGCGCATGAGGGGTAGCAACGAGCTCTCGGCAAGCGTGGTTGAAAGCCGCGCCGACGGCACACGCACCATAGCAATTGCTCTGGACAACAGCACCAACTACACTGCGTTCCAGGCCGACCTGCAGCTGCCTCAAGGCATGAAGGTGACCGGAGCACGACTCACCGACCGTGCCGGACGACATCACTCGCTCGACATGAACATGGTGGACGACAACACCGTGCGACTCATCTCGTTTGCCGGCGACAACAGCCTGTTTGCTGGCAACAGCGGCGACCTGCTGCTCATCGATGTGAAAGGCTGTGGAGAAATCAACGTGACCAACGCCCTGTTCTGCGAGCCCAACGGTTGCGAGCATGAACTCAACGAGATAACCATCTTTACTGAGCTTAGCGGCATTAACGATATCACCGTGGACAACGCACCAGTGAATGTTTATAACACCGCTGGTCAGCTCATCCGCACTAATGTTAATCCCGAGACTGCAACCCAAGGACTCCCCGCTGGATTCTACATCGTGGGTAACAAGAAAGTGGTAGTGAAGTAAAGGTTTAAAGGATTAAAAGTTTAATTGAGTTTTCGATTATTAGAATAAATTATAAAAATATGACTATGAAACGAAGCATTATATATATCCTTTCGATTCTCGTGGCTGTGGCGGCAAGCGCTGCCGACTATCGCCTGTGGATTGACAACTTTGAGATAAAGCCCGGCGAGACCAAGACGGTAAACCTCAATATGGACAACGCGACCGAGGTAACAGGCCTTCAGACCGACCTAGTGCTGCCCGAGGGACTTGAAATCTTGCAAGACGAGGACGGCTATTTCATTGAGCTGAACCCCGCACGAGCAACACGCAACCACAGTTGGGGCTGCAACGCTACTCCTGATGGCGTGATTCATATCATCTCCTACACGCAAGACGTGCGTCCGTTCAACCTATCAAGCGGCCCAGTGATGTCTATCACGTTCAAAGCATCTAAGAGTTTTAGCGGTGAAAACGTATTGGAAATCAAGAACAGCGAATTAGTGAATGCCAACGGACAGTCGTTCTTCCCCGCCGACGAGACCTGCAAAGTGCAAGGTGGAGATGGAGGTTTGATGCCCGGCGAGGAGTTCATGGTTGGCAGCATCAAGTATGTTGTCAACGACGACGTCAAGTCGGTGATCGTAACTTATACCGAGCTTGACTCTCACGACAACTACAAGGGCCTCACTGCTGCTAATATCCCTGCCACCGTGGTTTACAGCAACCACAGCTACAAGGTGAGCGGCATCGGCGAGAAGGCGTTCAAGAACTGCGACGACCTGGCAAGCGTTGTCCTGCCCGAGGGGCTTGACAGCATAGGGTTTGCAGCATTCCACACCTGCCCCAAACTCACAGAGTTCAAAATTCCGGCAAGCGTCAGCAAGATAGGTCTCGAAGTGCTGCGCGCCTGCAATAGCCTGTCTAAAATCACCGTGGCAAGCGGCAACACGGTTTACAACTCAGCCAACAGCTGCAATGCGATTGTCGAGACAGCGAGCAAGACGCTTGTTGCCGGATGTAAAACCACGGTTATCCCCAGCGACACAAAGATAATTGGCGACTTTGCGTTTGCCGAACACACCGGGCTGGCATCGGCGAAACTTCCTGCAACAGTAGAGATTATAGGCAAGCAAGCCTTTGTGGGCTGCTCTGGGCTGAAAAACATTACGCTTCCTAATGGGCTAAAGGCAATCAGGTACATGGCATTCCGTTATTGCCACAGTCTTGAGAGCATAACCATTCCTGCTTCGGTTAATGAGATAGGGCAAGGCATACTGCGAGATTGTACCGGGCTTAAAACAGCTAAAATATTATCAGAAAACCCTGCTATTGAGGACTGGACCTTCTGGGGATGCTCGTCGCTCACCGACGTGAACATTCCTGCTTCGGTCAAGCAAATCAAGTATGGTGCGTTCTACCAGTGCACATCGCTGAAAGAGGTAGAAATACCTGCGGGCGTGGAATCACTGGGAGACTATGCGTTCTCAGGTTGCAGTGCTCTCACTAAGGCTACAATTCCTGCATCGATAACAAGCTACGGTGAAAGAACATTCCGCGACTGCAGTGCTCTGGCCGATATCTATGCCGCCTATAAGACACCTGTAGTGATACCGTTGACATCATTCTCATCGATATCCTACAACAATGCTGTGCTGCACGTTCCCGCAGGATGCACAGGGGCATATAAGGTAACTGAGGCTTGGAAGAATTTTGCACACATTGTGGATGATAATATCCCATCAATCAGTGGAGACGTAAACAATGACGGCGTTGTTGACATTACTGATGCTAACATTTTGGTTGATATTGTTTTGGGAAAAGATAGCGCCGATAAGTATGGTGGTCGTGCCGACAAGAACAACGATGGCAGTGTGGACATTGATGATCTTAACTCAATCCTAGACAAGGTACTTGGAAGATAAGTAAGCAAAGGTATAAATAGTTATAGCGCTGGCATTGTCTGTTTTTGTAGATTGCCAGCGCTATTGTTATTGTTGTGTTGTTTTGAGAGTTGGCTCGGGGGTGGGGTTACTTGATGCGGGCTTGGGCTTGGGCGGCGGTGCCGGTGAAGGGGCCGCTGTGCTCTAGCTTGATGGTGCTCACGGCGGCGGCAAAGGTGGCTGCCTCCTTGATGCCGCATCCCTGGACGCGCTTGAAGAGGTAGCTCATGACGTAGGTGTCGCCGCACCCTGTGGCGTCGACGACCTCGCTGGGCTCGAAGGCGGGGATCTTTATTGTCTCGTCGCGGGTGACCACGTAGCTGCCCAGGCTGCCCAGGGTGAGCAGCACTTCCTTGACGCCCCATTGTAGGAGTTGCTGTGCTCCGGCAAGGAGGTCTTCCTGGCCGCTGAGGGCACGCACTTCGTGCTCGTTGACCTTGAGGATGTCGATGTGCTTGAGGTATTCCTGTTTGTTTTCCCAGTCACATGCATAGACCTTGTCGCCGCGCACCTCGCGCAGGTAACCCTGGGCGTCGACAACGAGGGTGCCGCGGCTGGCCAGAGACTTGACCACGTCGAGCGGGAAATCATCGGCAAGCAGTGTGCCCAGCACGATGTACTTGGCATCGACTGTAGCTAGCGACTCAACGGTGAAGGGATCGGCCTTGGCCAGCACTCGCTGGGTGCGGTTGTTCACGTCCTCGCCATATATGTTCTCGAAAAACACTGTCTCACGGCTGGGGACAACTTCGACGCGTATGCCACGCGAGCGTATGTCGTCAACAGCCTGCATGTCGCTCTGGGCAAGTGAAGCCACCAGGCGGTAGTTTAGTCCGGGGCAATCGTTGAGCAGGTTGCTGATTCCGTGTGAGAAATAGTATGTCACGCCTCCGGGCAGCTCGGTGGTGCCGCGGGGGGTGATGATGCGGTCATGGGTGATGTGGCCTATGCAGCAGATGTCGTCGCGCATTATTTCTTCTTTTTCTTGTTGTTAATGGAGATTGTGTAAAGTAGTACTATCACAAAGGCTGCCAGCGGGATGTAGAATGGTGCCAGGAAGCCTGCCGAGTCGGCCACGATGCCCACGAGCATGAAGGCGCATCCGCCCACCGGGGTCATCATGAGCAGTGACGAGGCGGTCTTGGTGAGGCCCCCCAGTCCTTGTAGCGACTGGGCAAAGATGGTGGGGAACATGATGGACTCGAAGGCGTAGTTGGCGATGAGGGCATAGAGGCCAAGCTGCGACTCGCCGCACAGCAGTACGAGCGAGATGCAAACCACGGTACCCACGGCGCACACCAGCAGCACGCGCTCGGCGGCAACACGCTGCATGATGAACGAGCACACGAAACGGCCCACCATGAAGCACATCAGCGCCACGGTGAGAACGGTGGATGCCACGTGTGGCTCCAGCCAGTTCATGCCGTGGGTGAACTGGATGAAGTAACTGTTGATGGAAATCTCGGCCACCTCGTAGGACAGCAGGGCGAGCAAGCCCAGCATGAAGCGGTGGTGTCCCAGGAGCGACAGCATGTTCTTGAAACCTGACTGGCCGGCGGTGTCGTCGCTGTCATCGTGCTTGATCTCGGGTAGCTTGACTCTCGAGAAGACGATGGCGGCAACCACTACCACACATCCCATGACGATGTAGGGGACTTCGACCGATCCTCCCGAGAAGAGGAATCCTCCCACGATGGCCGGAGCGAGGCTGCTGCCCAGGCCGTTGAATGCCTGCGAGAGGTTGAGGCGGCTCGATGCGGTGTCGCGCGGACCCAGCTCGGTGCTGTAAGGGTTGGCGCTAGTTTCCAGGAACACCAGCCCGGTGCCTATGACAAACAATGCCACCAGGAACACCGAGAGCTTGCCGATGATATCGGCGGGGACAAACGCGAATGCACCAAGGGCAAACAGCGACAGCCCGACGACCACGCCGCGGCGGTAGCCATAGCGGTTGATGAACAGTCCCGCGGGAATGGCCATCGTGAAGTAAGCCAGGTAGGTGGTGACCTGGATCCACGTCGACTCGGTGATGGTCAGGTCGAGGGTGTTCTGGAAGTGCTTGTTGAGCACGTCAAGGATAGAGCGGGCAAATCCCCACATGAAAAACAGAGTGGTAACCAGCACAAAAGGCACGGCATACTCCCTGCTAGTAATCTTAGGCATATTGTTATACTGTATTATATGTTCGGTTCTTGTTGGCACCATGAGCGGCGACATACCCCATGCTGACGAGCTGCCGCAAATATCGCTTCACCGTTGTTGCCGGCATGCCCATCCCCCCCCCAGAGAGATGGCAACCGAAGTTGAAAACCTCTTTATCGGCCAAATACTAAAATATCGGGCCATTTTATCGGCCAAAACTGGTTTTATCGACCATTTATCGACCATTCCCTTGACAATAGCCGGTTTATCGGCCTCATTGATGAGACCCTTTTACAGGCCGCGGGCCTTGGCTTGCTTGAGGGCCTTGGCCAGCTGGTCGGGGCAAGAGGTGCTCTTGTAGCCGCAGCGTATGCCCTCGAGGCGTGCGATCACCTCGTCGACGGGCATGTCGCGCACGAGGCTACATATGCCCTGGAGGTTGCCGTTGCAGCCGCCCAGGACGAAAGCCTGCTTTACTCGTCCGTTTTCTACTTCGATGTCCATCTGTTGTGAACAAGTCCCCTGGGGGAAATATGTGATATGTGCCATGTCGTTGTTATTGTTTAGTCGGGATAAAACATTGTTTGCAGTGCTCTCACGTCAAGCACTTCGATTTTGCTTGTAGAGTGGGTGATGATCTCGTGGGCTGCCATCTGGTCAAAGGCTTTGACGAGAGTATCATGGTCAGTGTCCAGCAATGTGCACAGGTCCTTTTGACGGAACTCGAGCACGACGTCGGTGCTGCGCGGAGTCGTCATGTTGGTAATCTCACGCGCCAGCCGCTCGGCAATGTTCCCTTGTGTCATGTGCAGCATCGAGGAGTGACGCTGGCAGTTGCTTGACAGGTAGTTAAGGATGTTGAACAGGAACACCTTGTCGGTCATGAGCATCTTCATGTAGTCGGCCTTGGTGAGCTGCATGATGCCGCAGTCGGTAGCGGCAAACGCGGCAAACGGGTAGGTGTTATCGATGCCGAAGAGGCTGTCGGGCCCCAGCACCTCGGGAGCACTGAGGGTTTGCAGCAGCTTGACGTCGAAGTCGCTACTCTCCATCACTATCCTCACGCTGCCCGACACCACGAAGCGCACTCCCTTGCACCTGTCGCCGGCATTGATTATCACCTCCCCCTGCTTGAACTTGAGGAAGTGGAACGGCAGTCGCTCCACGAGCTCGGAGATGCGCTCCGGACCCACGCCCTGGAACAATGGCAGTGACCGCAGTCGCTCGTACATGCTATCCATAGTTATCGGTCTGTGCTTAAAGCTGTGGAAATTTTACGGTTACTCGCCCAGTTTTGAAATCAACTGCTCCACGGTGAGCGACTGCTGCTCGCCGGTGGCCATGTCCTTGACAGCGATAGTGCCGTCCTTGAGCTCGTTGTCGCCGATGATTGCCACGTAGGGCACCTTGCGGTCGTCGGCATATGCCATCTGCTTCTTCATCTTGCTTGCATCGGGATAAAGCTCGGCGTTGATGCCAGCTGCACGCAGGGCCTTGATGTTCTTGAGCGACTGTGTAGCCTCGGCCTCCCCGAAGTTCACGAACAGCACCTTGGCGCTTGCTGTGGTGTCGGCAGGGTAGAGGTCGAGGGTGTTGAGCAC
>JAZQPG010000256.1:0-14917 GCA_045628365.1 Sodaliphilus sp.
CAAGGGGACCGCAATTGTTACTGCTTGGATGATTATACAAACCGGCAGTATGATATATGAACTATTTGAGTGGCTACTTACTATCGTAATGACAACAGAAGCTGCCAATAATTATAACGGTCAGCAAGGCGATATGTGGGACGCTCAGAAAGATATGGCATTAGCTTTATTAGGCTCTTCTTTTACAGCGATATTAATGTATATAACAAAAAAGACAAAATAGGTATGAAGAGTTTACTTATCAAGGATACTACCGTGGCCGAGAGAGCACAGATCGTACGTGAGGCGCTGGGACAGGATGTTGTCAACGAGGGCGGCTCTTTTGTCGACATGTATGACGACTACATCTACGGCTTCAAGGAACTGGCCGACATCAACCGCGAGTTCAGCGAGAAGCACGCCGGCAAGGTGGTATCGGGCAAAAACCGCAACCTATAAGCGAACAATGGATTACAACAAGGTTTTACATAATATATATAAGGAGATTCAGCCGCTGGCGGGCGAAGGCAAGCAGGCCGACTACATCCCTGCCCTAGCCCAGGTCGACCCCGACCAGTTCGGCATCAGCCTGCAGTTGCTCAGCGGCGAGACCTACGAGCTGGGCGATGCCGGCGTGAGGTTCTCTATCCAGAGTATCTCTAAGGTGTTCTCGCTGGCCATTGCGCTAAGCATCCTGGGCAAGGACCTGTGGAAGAGAATAGGCAAGGAACCCTCTGGGTCGGCTTTCAATTCGCTGGTTCAGCTCGAGTATGAACACGGCAAGCCCCGCAACCCGTTCATCAACGCGGGAGCCATTGTCACTGCCGACGTCATATTGTCACACATCGACCGGCCCGAGGAGTTTTTCCTCAACTTCGTGCGCGAGCTATGTGGCTGCGACGACATTGACTATAACCGCGAGGTGGCCGAGTCCGAGCAAAGCAGCGGATATCTAAACGCGGCCATTGCCAACCTGCTCAAGTATCACCACAACATCGACAATGACATCAACGACGTGCTGCACCTCTATTTCACCATGTGCTCGCTCGAGATGAACTGCCACGAGCTGTCGCGTGCGTTCCTGGCGTTTGCCCGCAGCAACGAGCCGTTTGACCACGGCGGCGTGCAACTCACCATGTCGCGCGTCAAGCGCATCAACGCCATCATGCAGACATGCGGTTTCTATGACGAGGCTGGTGAGTTCTCTTTCCTGGTGGGACTGCCGGGCAAAAGCGGCGTGGGAGGCGGCATAGCAGCAATCTACCCCTCGCGCTATTCAATAGCGGTGTGGAGCCCGCGCCTCAACAGCAAGGGCAACAGCATCATGGGCATGAAGGCCCTGGAGCTGTTCACCACCGAGACAAGCGAATCAATATTCTAACCCCCGAGAAATATTAAAGATGGAACAGCAGTTTAAGGACAAGGTGGTTATAGTCACCGGCGGAGCACAGGGAATAGGACAATGCATCGCACAGGAATTCACGCGATGCGGCGCACGGGTCGAGGTTATCGACATACAGCCCGGTGAGCACTACGTGGGCGACATCGGCAAGAAGGATGTCCTCGAGGCTTTTGCGGCCCACGTGATTGAGCGCCACGGCCATGTGGACGTCATCGTCAACAACGCCCTGCCGCTGATGCGAGGCATTGACGAGTGCACCTACGAGGAGTTCCAGCAGGCACTCAGCGTTGGAGTCACCGCACCGTTCTACCTCGTCAAGCTGCTCATGGGACACCTCGCGCCGGGAGCCAGCATCATCAACATCTCCTCATCGCGCGACCGCATGAGCATGCCGCAGACCGAGAGCTACACCGCTGCCAAGGGGGGCATCGCTGCCCTCACCCATGCACTGGCGGTGAGCCTGGCTGGCAAAGCTCGTGTCAACAGCATCTCCCCGGGATGGATCGACACCGCCTACACCGTGTACCACGGCCCCGACGCCACGCAGCAGCCTGCCGCACGTGTGGGTAACCCCATGGACATCGCCTCGATGGTACTGTTCCTGTGCAGCGACAAGGCCGGATTCATCACCGGCGAGAACATTTGCATCGACGGCGGCATGACCCGCCTGATGATCTACCATGCCGAGCACGGCTGGACACTAAACGATACAGAACAATAACAACAATAATAGACATTTTATATGAAAGTACTGATTATAAACGGAAGCCCACGTCGCGAGGGCAACACCAGCATCGCCCTCAACGAGGTTGCGAAGCAGCTGGCTGAGCAAGGTATTGACACCGAGACCATGTGGGTGGGCACCAAGGCCATCCACGGTTGCATTGCCTGCAACAAGTGTAAGGAGAACGGTGACAACCGCTGTGTGCTTGGCGACCAGGACATGTGCAACGAGGTGATTGAAAAGATGGCTACATGCGACGCCATTGTCATCGGTGCGCCTGTCTACTGGGGGCAACCCGCTGCCCAGGTCATGGCTCTGCAGCAACGCATGCTCTATGCCGGCGGAGCGAACTTCCAGGGCAAACCCGCAGCGGCCGTGTGCGTGTGCAGGCGCGGCGGCGCCACAGCAGCGTTCCAGACCCTGCAGATGCCGTTCCAGATGTGCAACATGCCTCTCGTGGGATCGCAGTACTGGAACATCGCCTACGGGCGCACCGAGGGAGAGGCCGCACAGGACGAGGAAGGAATGCAGACAATGCGCACCATGGCTAACAACATGGCGTGGATGCTCAAGAAAATGCATGACGTGGACACCACTCCTACCCCCGAGCGCGAGCCATGGACTCCCACCCACTTCATCCGTTAAAGTGAGTTCCACAAATTATGTCAATGCGATTTTGAGAGGTGTTTTGAACCCACCTTAACCCATAGTTTTTCTATAAAGAGGATATGCAGATACTACTGGCTAACGCCAAGATAATGTACAGCGAGACCAAGGCTAAGCCCTGGAGCGAACCGAGATTCCGGAACATCGCCGAGCAACTCGCTGCCGAGATGGCTCGGCGCGACGTCGACACGCTCATGAGCGACCTGGGGTGCAGCCGCCAGCTTGCCTTTGACAACTGGCAGCGCTACCAGGCGTTCCCGGTGTCAGCGACGATGCCTGCCTTGCTTGCCTACAACGGCCAGGCCTACAAGCATCTGCGCGCAGCAACACTGAGCGAGCAAGCGCTGACCTATGCCCAGGAGCACCTGTGGATCACCTGTTTCCTCTACGGCATGTTACGCCCCATGGACGCCATCGTGCCTTACCGCATGGAACACTCCGTGGCACTTGACGCAACCGGCAGACGGCCGCTCAGCCTGTATTGGCGCGACATCCTCACCGACATGCTCATCGCCAGCGTCAAGGACGACGACGGCGTGCTCATACACCTCTCCACCGGGGAATATGAGCAGCTCTTCGACTGGAAACGCGTGTGCCGCGAGGTGACCGTCGTGCAGCCGCTGTTCTACGTGCGCAAGTACGATGGCACGCTCAAGATGCAGGCCGTGTGGGCCAAGGCGTGCCGCGGTGCCATGGTGCGATTTATCCTCGAGAACCAAATCTCATCGCCCGGCGACCTGGCAGCCTTCTCCCACGAGGGCTTTGACTACTGCCCAACACTGGGCGACGAGCTTCACCCATTTTTCACCAGACAATAACAAACAACTTGATTAATATGAAAGTATTACCCGCAATCACAGCCCTGATGCTCGCCATTCTTGCGATGGCGTCAGTGACCAGTTGCCACAGTTCCGAACCCGTGACAGAGTATCCCAACGACACCATCATCAGGGAACGCATCGACTCTGTGCTCAAGGACATCCCCGCCAAGGTGGGATATGTCATCGCCCTGGAGGACACCATCATTGCCAGCAAGGACCTCGACTCCATTTACCCCATGATGAGCGTGTTCAAGCTACACGTGGCAATGGCTCTCGTGGACCGCGCCAACGCCGGCAAACTCAATCTAGACTCGGCAATCCACCTCACCACCGACATGCTCAAGTATGACGTGTACAGCCCCATCTACCAGGAGCACCCAAGGGCCGACATCGACATGAGCATCTCCGACCTGCTGCACTACTCGCTCAACTACAGCGACAACAACGCCAGCGACATCCTCATCAACATACTGGGAGGTCCTGAGGTTGCCAACGACTACCTCAAGCAGTTCCACCTCAACAACACCCAGATCAAGTGGATAGGCTATGACATGCACCTCGAGCTGGAACGCTACTTTGACAACTACACCACCCCACGCGACGCCCTCTCCATCACCAAGCAGGCACGCAAGCGCAAGTGGCTGCATCAGTGCCTCTTGAAGTGCCAGAGCGGACAAGGGCGCATACCCGGACTGCTACCCGACTCGGTGCAGGTGGGACACAAGACCGGTACCGGAGGTAAGATCAACGGACTGTACAGCGGCTACAATGACGTGGGATTCGTTAACCTCCCCGACGGACGTTATTTCTACGTCATCATCTTCATGAACGAAATCAACATGAAGGAAGACGAGATAGCACCCTACATGGCACAAATCTCCAAGATAGCCTTCGACGAAATCGAAGCCAACTACTGGCCTGCCCCCATGCAGAACCCCAAGAAAATCAAGGAGGAATAAAACCATAACCGTCCGGTAAATAACACTCTATAAGGTAATTCTATTTTGCTTGCGGAGCTAGCAATTTTCTAAGCATAAAAACAAAATATGATATTTTCTTTATTTTTACCGAACAAGAAAGGAATACCCCCCAAAAAGCATAACCATCTACCACTCATACTTACAAGTTATTTATGAAGAACATTTTAGCAACATTGCTGGCGCTGGCTTGCGCCTTTGGAGCCATGGCCCGTGACTATGGCCAGGTGAATGATATAGGTTTCAGCGCGAAGACCGACGACTACTCGCGCCAGCAGCTCAAGCTAGATGTGTATTACCCCAAGGCAGCGGCCTCTTGCCCCGTGGTGCTGTGGTTCCACGGCGGCGGGCTTGAGGCCGGCACCAAGCAGATTCCCGAGCAGTTGAAGAACCAGGACATGGTGGTAGTGGGTGCCGAGTACCGCATGCTTCCCCGTGTCGAGGTAAGCGATATCCTTGACGATGCAGCCGAGGCTGTGGCATGGACATTCAAGAACGCTGCCAAGTATGGCGGCAGCACGAGCAAAATCGTCGTCTCGGGACACTCGGCCGGCGGTTACATCGCCATGATGCTGTGCCTCGACAAGTCATGGCTGGCACGCTATGGCGTGGATGCCGACAGCGTGATGCTCTACGCCCCCTTCAGCGGCCAGGCAATCACACACTACAACGTGCGCAAGATGCAGGGCATACCGCCCTTGCAGCCCACCATCGACCGCTGGGCACCGCTCTACTGGGTGCGTGGCAACTGCCCGCCCCTGCTGCTCACCTGCGGTGACCGCGAGCTCGAACTCTACGGTCGTTACGACGAGAACCAGTATCTCGAGCGCATGATGAAACTCGCCGGCCACAAGCATACCTGGCTCTACGAGATAGGCGGCCACGGCCACAACGACATGATTGCCCCCAGCTTCCTCATCCTCAAGAACAAAATGAAGGAACTGCTAGCCAAGTAACCTGCACAATCAGGCAGGCGGTTTTCACGCCACTAAAATAGCCTGCTATCTACTTCACGACTGCGTTGGTCAGGAAATCGGGATTCTTGTTGTCGTTATGGAGTTTGGCTTTGTATATCTTCCTGATTATGGGTCGGCACATGTAGAACATCAGCGGATGGCGGTAGATGAAATCAGCAATATGGATTATTCGGGAGTGATTAATGTGTTCAATCCCGAGGACGGAACACTGTGCAAACAGTTCCCTGGTTTCGTGTAAGCTGAATTGTGTAAACAGGATGCGGTTAAACAAAATCAGGTATTTCTCAGTGAAATTTTTAATAACACCTGGGCAGTCGGCATAGTGCTTGTAATACTCCTTTTGCTTGATGTTTGTGACGAGCAGATTCCTTACACTCCTTTTAAGGCCGTCAAGGCTACGGCTGCGCACGGTACTGTTCTCGTTTGTCCTGTATGAATAAACCTTCGCAGTGCTGCAAAGCAATGTCCCCTCGTTCCTGAGTATGTTCCAAGTGTAGGCAGTATCGTCCCCGTAATTTATATTTTCCCATGTGATGCCATAGCGTTCAATGAACGAGCGCTTGATAATCTTGCGCCAAACTAACACACTAACCGGATGATCTTTAAGGAATTGCTTGATGGAACCACAATACTCCACGCCCTGGCAGTGAACAGGAGTCTTACAGTCAGCGTCACGAACGAAATCCATATATATCACATCTGCTTGATACTGCATCAGTTCATCCACCACATAGCGGTAAGAGTCTTTCAAAACCATGTCGTCAGCATCAACAAAGTGAACATATTCACCCCGTGCAAGTGCCATGCCCGTGTTGCGTGCAGCACCGGTACTCATGTTTGACCCGTGGTGCACCACGTGCATGTTGCTGTGCTCTGATGCCAATTTGTCGGCCAGTTCACCGCTGCCGTCGGTCGAGCCGTCGTCCACAACGATGACTTCAAACTCGTCATCGCGCAACGACTGGCAGTAGAGCGAGCTGATGCACTGCTCCACATAGCCGACATTGTTGCATAGCGGTATGACTATTGACAGTTTCATCATGAGGCAATTACAGTTTTATTCTCTTGCAAATCTTGCCAGAGTTGTCGGTCGAGCCGTCGTCAACAAGCAACAATTCAAATGAAGCATAGGTCTGTGCCAAAACCGACTCTATACAGTCACCTATGTGGTGCTCAGTGTTATATACCGGAACGATAACCGAAATGACCATAACGACTTTACATGAACAACAACTTTAAAACATTCGTTTCTCGGGGGCATACTTGAGCTTGCGCAGAAGTTTTTCCACGACAATCTTATCCCTGCGCAAAACGGGACACACCACCTTAGCCAGCCTGATGCATTCTTTTAACCACTTGAACCTGTAAGCGGGATGGTGAAGTGGATAGAACACTTTCCTGTTCTCGGCAAAATCAGATTTCAACAAATTCTCCCACTGGAGTGCTACATTATCCAGCGAGAAATTGTCTTGTATGTACCGTATCGTTTTGTCATAGGGTTTAACCTCGTCTTGTGTCAATAGTTTGACGACATGCCTCAGCAGCTGGTCGTCATCGCGGGCGACCAGTCCGTTATAAACCACATCAAACGAACCGGCTGTGGGCATTGTCACTACCGAGCACCCCATCGCCTGCATCTCGACCGCACTCAGGCAGAATGTTTCCTTCATCGACGGGAACACCCCGACACGGGTCTGTAGCAGTATCTCGTCTTTTTCAGTACCCATCACTCCCATGAGATGGACCGAGTCGAGAATATTGCCCTCAGCGTCGGTGAGATAAGGCATGAAGCTGTTTTCATAGTCCTCGGTGGCAATATGATATTTGCCCAGCTGGGTGTCGTGGTGATACAACTTGCCGTTGCCTATCACATATAGCTGTGCATCAGGCACTTGTTTTAGTATCGACGGCCAAATCCGCGCAAGCCTGTCAAAGCCCTTGCCGGGATTGATGCAGGACAAGTAGGTCACGACATGTTTGCGCTTATTATGAGGTGACCGGGAAGCCTTCTCGATCAACTCGTCGTTAATGGGAACGCAATTAAAGATGCATTGTGTCTTTAGGTAGGAAGATGAATCGCGAAACAGGTCGGCCTGCTCGTTGCTCACACACACAATCCGGCCCACATTGGCATTTCTGGCAATTATTTCCATCACCTCGGGACTGCGGAAGTTGTGACACCACACCACGATCTTCAGTGACGGGGGAAGGCCCTTAAACGGTTCACGATACCACTTCACCTCCTGGTTGATGACAAACACATCAAAACCGCTGGCTGCGGCGTCGCGTGCTGCCTCATCATAGTTGTCGATCACCTTCACATCCAGGGAACTGCCAAACGAGCCAGGGCAGGAACTATATAGTCTCACCTGGATACCGTTGTCCCTGTTGTTCAAAGCACCCGCAACGAGAAGCATTAGATACTCCGTCCCGCCTATACCGGGATTGCCGGCATTGACATTGGAGCAATCTATCGTGCTTGGATATATGTTGAAATAATAGAACGCAACTTTCATGGGCAACTATATTACAAATGAAACGTTCCTTTTAATGCGGTCCCCTACCCCCAGCCTGTTGAGCAGTGCGCGGGGCACCAGCATTAACAGCAATAAACTAAAACACATCTTCCCCTTGGCCCTGGGTAGAAGCCGGGTGATGTCTCGCTTGAGGCCAGTGAAGACGGTACCACTGTTATGAACCAAATAGGCCAGATACATGATATATTTGATTTGAGCTTCAGGGTTGTTGCGGTCAATACATGCAATGCAGTCTTTCACATTAGACGCGATGGCGCTATGTGAAGCGTTTTTATCCATCCCTGTCAGTCCGTTTTCCCTCACGCGATACCAGTAGGTCTCGTGTTTCAACATGCATATTGATTCCACATGGTTGCCCAGCATGAACTTCCACAGGTCGTCTTCGTGCAGGCGGTTCTCCTTGAAATATAACAAGTTGTCCTTAATAACGCTTGACTTCACCAATTTATTCCATGCCGTTCCCGGATAGTTGACGGGATTGAGAAAAGTATCTTTGAGTTCGTTCCCGATCACATAGTCGGGCAAACGGGAATCAGATGTCTCGTATCCTACGAAAAACCTGTCGCACATTATTCCTCCCTGCACGAGGTCAACCCCGGGGTGTTTCTTTACACAGCCGAGCATCAGCTCCAGGCACTCGGGCACAATCCAGTCGTCACTGTCAAGGAAATAGAGGTATTCTCCCTTTGCGGCATCGATGCCGGTGTTCCTCGCAACGCTCAACCCGCGGTTGTGGCCATGATGCAGTATGCTGAACTCAATTTCTCCATCATACCCGGCAATGAGTTTTTCCACACGCTCCATGCTGTCGTCGTTTCCGCAGTCGTCCACGATGATGCACTCCACGCCATGTCTCATGGTCTGGTGCATGACGCTAAGGATGCATTGCTCAACGTAGGGAGCGACATTATAAACAGGTATGATGATAGAGATTGTCATGTATTGTCACTGTTTTCTATCCGGGGAGTGGATGGCGCCGTTCTTATTATTCTAGCAGGATTACCGGCAACAACCGTCCATGCCGGAACGTCTCGAGTCACGACCGAACCCGCTCCAGTTGCGGCTCCCTCGCCAATTGTCACACCGGGCATAACTATCGTACCCATGCCCAGGCGGGCACCTTTACCAATGTGTATGGGTGCCTCCTTTAGCGGCAACTGGCCTATGTCTTCCCCCATGCAGTAATAATCCATGTCTCGCTTGTGACACAATAGCAGGCATCGCGACGTGATGAACGCCCCGTCATCTATCGTGATGAGGTGAGCCTTATAGGCATCGAAATACACATCATAGCCTATATAGACCTGACCGTTGATATGGGCTCCGCATTTCTTCCAGTAATTCTGCCGTTTGTCGGTGCACGGATCTATCATCCAGTTCTTTTGATAGGCCATGTAAAACCACTTTTTCTTTTCAGAAAAATGCAGACGCTTCTTGTGAAGAAACTTTCTCAATGCCCGATATCTGTTTTTTATTATATCAATCAAGCGCATTTAGTGTATATGTATTTCAATGTTATCGTTAGCGTTAACCTTGGTTTGCTTCAAAATCCTGCCCCACCTTGCATTCCAGTGGATAAAGCCGCTCTTGTGTCCAATGTCCAGATATCTCACTTCAAATGCAATCACCCTGAACACCCGGTCATATATAGTGGCAAGTTTGGCAAAGTCCATTTGGCCCACCTCTATGTCAATGCTATAGGCATTCTCGGCTAGGTCGTGGTTATTAAGCTTGACACTGACTTCAAACTCTGTTTTGCCGTCGGGGATATCAAACGGGGCCGAACTGTAATATAGGAGTCTCGTGTCCTCATCCCTTATACCTATAAAGATTTGGCTCTGCTTGATTCTCATCTCATTGCGACGCAGTTTTACCCGCAGTTGTATTGACTCGTTGGTGGCAAGTTCGGGCAATTCATTAAGCAACTTGGCCTCGAGTAGTTCAAGTTCTCGCGTGGTGCTGCCGTTGCGATAGTCATCGGTAATCACGGTTGCCGTTTGCGCCGCCTGTGTCTTGTCTTTAATATACCAGTCTACGCAGTCGTCGGCCGTACCCGTGTAATCAATCATGCCGTTCTTCAGTACAATCCCGCTGTTGCACAGGTTTTTTACTGCTGCCATGTTGTGGCTCACGAAGAGCACTGTCCTTCCGTGTTCTCTTGACACGTCTTTCATCTTACCAATGGCTTTCTTCTGGAACTCAGCACCCCCAACAGCAACGACTTCATCCACTACAAGAATCTCAGGGATCAGGTGGGCTGCCACAGCAAATCCCAGACGCACCTTCATGCCCGATGAATAACGCTTCACAGGGGTGTCGATATACATATCGCAGCCCGAGAATGTAACAATCTCGTCAAATTTGCTGGTGATTTCTCTTTTAGTCATGCCCAGTAACGCTCCGTTCATGTAGATGTTTTCCCGGCCTGTCTGCTCGGGATGGAAGCCTGTGCCCACCTCTAGCAGTGTGCCAATGCGTCCACGGGTACGTATCTCGCCTGTCGTAGGGGCTGTTATCTTAGACAGCAGTTTGAGCAAAGTGCTCTTGCCGGCGCCATTCTTGCCTATGATGCCTACAATATCCCCCTGCTCCACATTGAAATTGATATCGCGCAGCGCCCACACAAAGTCGGACACCGCTTTACCTGTCCGATCATTAGTTTGGCCTATCTTGAGGAAAGGGTCGTCATGGTGCAAAACATCCATCTGCCACCAGCGGTTAAGGTCGCCAAACAAGGTGCCAGTACCCACTCGTCCCAGGCGGTAAAGCTTTGATATGTTTTCAAATTCGATTGCGTTCAACGTATAACAGCTGTTAGATATTATATACAAACGTAACTTGATTTAATCTGCGCTAAATCAAGTATTGCAAAATTACGATAATAACGTGGAAGACACAAGAACTAACTGAAAAAAAAATGAAAAATTATATTCGTCGTAAAAAGAAACATTCTCTTTTATGGGTTATAATGCTTGGAGAAGTTTGCAAAGTTTTTCTCATCTGATTTCAGCATACAGGGTCTTGGGTACGGGTTACCCTTTTGGGCGGTATTTTTGTATGATTATAGAGCAATTTGACCCTAAATAACGGGGAGCGGTGGTGAGCCGGCCGACACGGGTGCGCCAGCGGCCGTATATGACTAATTGTATTGTCACAACCAAAACCAAAATCGCGCGGGACATAAGTTTTTAAAGGGTGGAGTTTCAGTTTTTCGGATTTTATTTGTAACTTCGCCTTGTCAATCTGACATATCGGGTGCACGTCACCGACAAGAAGACCATGATTATTTTAAAGAACTAGATTATGAAACTACAATCGGTTATAGTTGCAGCAATGGCGCTGTTTGCCAGCGTTGCAGTGGCTCAAACACAGGGATTTCCTGCAGCAGAATTCACCCGCGCCCGCATGATCCTCATGCACACTCCCGGGCAGGAGCTCTATGATGGCGTGATACATCCCGCCGCAGGGCTCTATGACAACTATTTTGACATCGATGCTGCTGCCGACGAGCATCGCGGCTACATCAGGATGCTGAGCAATAACGGCATTGAGGTCCACACGGTGGAAGAGGTGCTCATGTCGATGGACAAGGAAAAGCTGTGCAAGCTGGCCGACGCATGTCTCACCTATGATGCATCACACACGGGTCTCGCGGCCGACGAGGTAGAGGCCTACCGCCAGTCGGTGCTGCAAAAGATGACTAAGAGAGACCTGTGCCGCACGCTCTTGCTGCACCCCACGGTGGAGTTGCGCGAGACAGGACACAACACCGGCCTGGAGGCAATATACAGGCATGCGCCGCTCATGAATCTATACTTCTTGCGCGACCAGTCGATTTCTACTCCCTGCGGACAAATCATGTGCCGCATGAACTCATCGCAGCGTGCTGCCGAGGTTGACATCATAGAGGCTTGCTATGAGCAGTTGGGGTTCCAACCGGTGTGGCACATCACGGGCGAAGGGAACTATCTCGAAGGCGGAGACTACATCCCATTTGGCACAATAGGCTTAGTGGGCTGCGGAGCACGCACCACGCTGGGGGCCGTGAAGCAAATGATGGAGCATGATGTCATGGGACATGATACCATCGTCGTGGTAAACGACCACTGGAAAGATCAGTACCAGATGCATCTTGACACCTATTGCAATGTCATCGACAAGGACCTGATGACGATGTGTTACAACCGTTATGACGCTAAGGATGCAAGCGACATCAACTTCTTGACGATACAGATGTTTGCTCGCAAGCCCGGCAGCAAGACATACCACGAGGTTAAGGCTTTCAAGGACATGTCCTTCAAGGATTTCCTTGCAAAGCGTGGCTGCAAGGTGATACGCATCGGCAAGCAGGATGCCGACCACTATGCCAACAATTTCCTTGCCATTGACGCGCGACACATCATGTCGGTGGCCCATCAGTCCAGGGAACTAGAACTGCAATATGAGGCAAACGGCGTCAAGGTGGAGTGGGTGCCGCTCGAGAACCTCATAGGCGGTTATGGAGCAGCACACTGCATGACCCAGGTAATGCGACGCGACACCTACAGGCAATAGCCACACCAATGGATTGTCCATACCCCCCCAAAAAAAAATCTCCAGCGGGAAGTCCTGCTGGAGATTTTTTTAATTATTAGTGTCTGGTAAAAAGAACATGATTAAAATTGAAGTAAAAGAAGCGCTGAAAGCGTGTGCTGTGAGCGAAAGCGAACCATAACCGGGGGTGAAGTGAGCGGTAGCGAACGTAACCCTCGGAAAGAAGTACACCTATAACGTGCGTGCAGAACTGAACTCGGCAGAGTGAGCAGCGGCCAGTGGGCGAAGCCCGTGCCGCGAACAGCGAGCCTGTGCCAAAGCACACCTGGCTCTACGAGATAGGCGACCACGGCCACAACGAGATGGTAGCCCCCAGCTTCCTCATCCTCAAGAACAAAATGAAGGAACTGGGTCAACGCTAACGTCAACGTTAACGCAAACTAACTGACAGAACCGAGCCGATAGGAGAGCTCAATGGAGTGAGTGGCGGTAAGTCAGCCGAAGGCTGGTGCCGCGACCAACGAACCTCCATTAAATTAAAATAAATTTTGGCCACAGATTTAACTGATTAATCAGATTTAAATAGTTAAAAAGATACGTCTCTATGATGGTAATTCGCCCTTTTGTTTTCAATAGACTTGTTTGAGTTATGATTATGTAAATTTATGTTTTATTGTTGAAAAAGTTGCAAGATGTGTGTTATTTTGTTTTTGACGGTAAACCATTTTTTTGTAACTTTGCACCCAAATTTTGGATTTCGCAATTAATAGTGCTCGAAATTCTTCTTCTGATCTTTTCCCCTAATCAGAGAGGTTTGTAGCGCATTGTGGCAAACGTGGAGTTTGTCCGAGCCATGACGGTTCATTATTCGTATTTCCGGGGGAAGGAATAATTATGACGAATAATGAATCATAAAAATACATTTATCTTATTAATGAACGATCACAAGTATCTTTGTGCTCTGGCTGTCTGGGTGATAGTCGGAGCAAGTTGCTGTGTACCTACGTTTGCACAGCAAAGGATGAGCCTTCAGTCGCTTTTTGATTTGGCAGACCAACAGAATCAGCGCATAAAGGTAAGCGAAACAGCTTTGAAGGCTGCTGAAGAAGGGGTGGCATTGGCAAAATCCGCCTTGTTGCCGAGTGTCGAATTAAACGTGCAGGGGTCCTACACGGCTAATGCTATTCTAATGACGCGAGGTTTTTCTACCAGTGGCACAACGGAATACATCGTACCGGGACTTGGTCCTCAGAAGGTGCTAAATGGCAAACAACCGACGCCACATTGGGGCAACAGCTTCACGGCTCATGTGAGTCAGGTAATTTACGCTGGAGGCGCTATCAGTTCTAGCATAGAAATGGCAAAACTAAGTCGTCAGTTAGCTGAACTTGACGTGGAGAAGAATCGTCAGGAGGTGCGTTTTCTGCTTACCGGTTATTACCTTGACCTCTACAAACTGCAGAATCAGTCGCAGGTGATAGCAAAGAACATTGAGCTAACGGAAAAGGTTATCGAACAGATGAAGGTTCGCAGAGAAGCGGGAACGGTACTGAAGAATGACATTACCCGATACGAGTTACAACTGCAAAGTCTTCTGCTTGCCAAGACACAAGTAGATGATGCGCAGAAGATTATCCGTCATCAGATAGGCACGGCAATTCATTTACCTGAGGGAGAAAATTTTGAAGTTGACGCTCAATCTCTCGAGGAAGAAGGCCTGGCTCTCAAGGCGGTTGCCTCTGAAGTATCATGGCAACAGACGGCTACGAAGAACAACATAGACATCCGTCAGGCTTCACTTGCCACGGAAATGTCTGAACAGAAGGTTAAGAACACACGTGCAGCATCACTACCATCAGTGGCAGTAGTTGCCGAAAACAACCTATTTGGCCCATACACCTCCGACCTTATTCCAAAAAACGCCAATGTCAACGTGTGGTTTGTCGGAATTGGAGTGAAATACAACCTATCAAGCCTATGGAAGAACAAGCACGACATCCGCAAGGCACGTCACGAGAGCACCCAGGCACGCGAGAGTGTCCAGTTGGCTCGCGAAGGCATAGAGAATGCTGTACAGGCAAACTATACCAACCTACTGACCAGTTCGGTAGAGGTAAGCACTCAGGAGAAACAGGTGGAACTTGCCGACCAGAACTATGCGGTGGTCATGAACCGTTACGACAATGATCTGGCATTGCTGACCGACATGCTTGATGCCTCTAACATGAAGCTTTCTGCCGATATGGCTTTGGTAAATGCACGCATCAACATGCTTTACAACTATTTCAAACTTAAATACAT
>JAZQPG010000257.1:0-3274 GCA_045628365.1 Sodaliphilus sp.
GGGGGGGGGGGGGGGGGGGGTAGTTGAGGCGGCGGTACTTGGTGTAGAGGTGGAGGAGGCCGCGGATGTGCTTGTAGCCTAGCCAGGAGAAGGGGTTGCGGGCTGTGGCGCGCTGGTAGGTGTGGATGATGGAGTACTGGGGCAGGTACTTGATGCGCCATCCGCCCTGGCGCAGGCGCAGGCAGTAGTCGGCGTCCTCGGGGCCGTAGAAGATGGCCTCGTCGAGCATGCCGGTCTGGGCTACGGCTTCGCGCTTGATCATCTGGCAGGCGCCTATCACGTAGAGTGGCTCGATGCTGCCGTCGGGGTCGGTCTTGAAGGTTGACAGCGGGCGCTGGATGCGCAGGATGCTGCACAGCTTGGAAATGATGCCGGGGTAGGGGCGGAAGCTGGGCTGGGTGTGGCCTTTGCTGTCGGTCATGCGGCAGGCACACAGGCCCACGTCGTCGTGCTGCTCGAGGTATCGCTCCATGCCCTCGATGGCTTCGCTGCTTGCCACGGTGTCGTTGTCGAGGATGAGCAAGCGCGCTCCGGTGGCTCGCATGAAGCCCTGGTTGCGTGCAGCGGCGATGCCGCGGTTGGTGGCGTTGCAGGTGAGCTTCACCATGGGGAACTCGCGGCGCACGGCTGCCTGGGTGCCGTCGGTAGAGGCGTTGTCGATGACGATGGTTTCCACGTCGTCGCGCTGCATGACGGGCAGCAGTGACTTGAGGCACTGGCGCGTGGCGTCGATGTTGTTCCAGGTGAGTATGATGATAGACAGGTTAATCATTTTCTTGGCGTGGTTAAATAAAGATGAGTCGTGAAGGTTATCCCAGGAGCTTGATTTTGAGCGCTCTGGCGGCATGCATGAACTCGCTCCAAGACTTGAAGCGGCTGATGTGGGTGGTGATGAAGTGCCACGACAGGAAGTAGCTGATGTTGTTGCGCTGCAGGGCTCGTTCCATGTCTCGCGCGGTGAGGTGCGGGAAGTTGACGATGCTGTTGCGCTGCACGTCGGTGGGTTCGTAGGCGCCCGTCTTGAGCCATCCGTTTTCTTTGCACATCTGGTAGAACTCGGTGCCGGGGAAGGGCGACACGATGTTGAACATCACCTGGTCCACCTTGAGGCGCTTGGCCTCGCTGAGGGTGTGGGCCACGGTGTCGCGTGTCTCGAGCGGGCAGCACCCTATGAGGATGTTGAGCTTGACGGGCACGCCGTGCTCCTTGAGCGTTGCGATGGCGTCATAGATCTGCTGCGAGGTGATGCCCTTCTTGATGTAGGCGAGGATCTCGTCGTTGAACGACTCCACTCCCAGGTCGATGTAGCGGCAACCGCTGCTGGCCAGCATGGCCGCGATGGCTGGGGTGATGGCGTCGACGCGTGCCTGGCATCCCCACGACATGCCGTGTCGCGCCATGATGTCACACAGTCCGCGCGTGCGCTCCTCGTCCCAGATGCAGTTGTCGTCGACCAGCCCTATTGCCTTGTAGCCCTGCTCGTGCAGCATCGCCACCTCGGCCTCGATGTTGTCGAGCGAGCGCTTGGTGATGAGCGGTTTGCGGCCGTCGTTGTGCTTGCGATACTCTATCTCGCGGGCAAAGGTGAGGCTGCTGGGCACGCAGTAGATGCAGTGGAAGGGGCAGTTGCGCGAGGTCACCATGGTGGTGTAGCCGTCACTCTTGAGCTTGGGGTTGCGGAAGGTGCGGCCTTCCAGCAGGTGACGTGCCGGGAACGGCAGCGAGTCGAGGTCGGTGATGAGTGCCCGCGGGCGGTTGTTGACCACCTGTCCCCCGTCGTCCAGATAGGAGATGCCGTCGACCGTGTCGAGGGCGTTGTCCGAGGCCAGAGCCTGGAGCAGGTGCTCAACCGTTGCCTCGGGCTCGCCGCGCACCACGATGTTGCGCGGGTGGGCCAGGGCCTTGCGGATGAAATAGGTGGCGCCGGGCCCCAGGAACACCACGGTGCAGTCGGGCCGCAGGTCGTGGGCTATGGCGGTGGCCATGAGGTCGTTGTGTAGCGACAGGTTCACCATCCACACCATGTACACGTCGCTGTTGTCGTGCTGCAGCCATTTGCGCCAGTCGCTGTCGTCGTGGCGTGATGAGAAATCGCGATAGGTCACCTCAAAGCTCGGCATCTGCTCCACCACGGCGGCTACCGTGAGCTCGTAGATGTTGGGCATGGGGTACACGACATGGGTGCAGCCTGCCGATCGCTCGGCTGGCCGCTTGCCATCCAGTACCGGGGGTGTAACAAACGTGACCTTCATCAGTCTTCTTTAGGTGTAAATTTTTCTAAGCTCTCTAGGTTTTCTAGGCTCTCTAGAGGGATAGGCTACATAAGCCACATAGGCCACATGGGTTTCTTATAGGCGCGCTAGCGCCGTTCTTAAAGCGCAGCGTCCTTATAGCCTGCGCCAGCAGACGTTCTTAAAGCGCAGCGTTCTTATAAATCAATAAACCACTGTGCCGATGGGCTCGCCGGCGATAACCTTGGCGAGGTTGCCCACGACGTCCATGTTGAAGACGTGGATGGGGAGGTTGTTCTCCTTGCACATGATGGTTGCGGTCATGTCCATCACCTTGAGCTGGCGCTCATAAACCTCGTCATAGGAGATGCGGTCAAACTTGGTGGCGGTGGGGTCCTTCTCGGGGTCGGCGGTGTAGATGCCGTCAACGCGAGTGCCCTTGAGCATCACGTCACACTCGGTCTCGATGCCGCGCAGGGCCGAGCCGGTGTCGGTGGTGAAGAATGGGTTGCCGGTGCCACACGACATGATGGCCACCTTGCCCTGGTTGAGGGCGTCGATGACACGCCACTTAGTGTACTGCTCGCCGATGGGGACCATGCCTATGGCTGTGAACACCTGCGAGGGCTGTCCCACGGCGTCGAGTCCCCTCGACAGCGCAACCGAGTTGATGTCGGTGGCCAGCATGCCCATCTGGTCACCCTTGACGCGGTCCACGCCACGGGCTGCACCCGCCAGGCCGCGGAAGATGTTGCCGCCGCCTATCACGATGGCCACCTGGACGCCTGCGTCCACGATTTCCTTGATTTGTGTTGCATAGTCGGCAACACGCTGTGGGTCGATACCATGGCCTTGTCCGGCCGCCAGTGACTCTCCGCTGAGCTTGAGGAGAACTCTCTTGTAGATAGTTTTCATTGTGATGAACGTTATTGTGTTATATATATCTTGCAAAGGTAATAAAATTTCCCCAAAAACTAAAATGCTTTTGGGTTTTCCTCTTTAAAGGGGAGGATGTTATGGTGTTATGGAGGGGTTATGGAGGG
>JAZQPG010000258.1:0-15053 GCA_045628365.1 Sodaliphilus sp.
TTCTGGGCAATGTCCTCGGCCTTGTGGAGGCATTCCACCGCCTTGTCGAGGTTGCCGATGTCCTCGTTGACGTATCCTTGCAGCAGCAGTGCGCGTGCGTGGCGCGAGTCGTTGCCGCTGCGTGCATAGTGGCCAACTGCGATGCTGATGATGCTGTCGCTGGCGATGGCGCGGTTGCTGTTGAGTCGGGCTTCGGTCATGAGCAGAGCATGGTAGGCTTTGTCGTCATCGTTGAGCCCGTTGGCTGGCAATGCTTTGAGCTCTTTCAGCGCTCCGTTGCTGTTCCCCTGCGCGAGCAAGGTGTCGGCCAGCACCAGACGATGAGCATAGTCGCTGCCGCCGCACGAGGGCAGCGACAACACGGCGGCGAGCGCCACGACTATATGCAGCAGTTTCTTGATCACGTTGCAAAGTTACAAAAATTCGTCAGTATGGCAAACGCTTTATTTTTGCGGATTGAAGGTGATGGGTAATATATATGGCATGTCTTGCACCTCGCCGCGGTAACTGCCGGGGATGAAGCGGGAAAAGGTCTTACAAACTCTCACGACTTCCTTGTCAATTTCAGGGTGAACCGACCGCACTATCTTGATGTCGGTGACATCGCCCGTCCGGGTGACGGTAAACTGCACGATGACTTTGCCGCCAAACACCTCGCACGATTGGGGATAATGAAAATTCTTTACTATATACTCTATAAGGGCATTCTCCCCTCCGGGAAATGAGGGTCTCACAATGTCGCCGTCAAATGTAGCTTGTTTCTGCACTGCGTGGTCATAGTCGGCACGGATGCTTTGCACCCGGCTGCTGCAACCCATGCACATCATGGTTATGAATATATAGATACAACTTTTCATATATCGTCATCTACAATTTCTATTTTAAAAAACCTATACGTGATTTTGTTCTCAGAGTCAATGTTAAGTTCAATTTCGTTTTCAGCGCATTGGCACTCTTCTTTCGAAATCCATAGGGTGTTTTGTTGGGTGCGTCCTGTTTTATTAAATAGACGGTCAACGGTTGCAGGAGATGTGGCATAGCACCACTTGTCGCCCAACTTGCACGCTCCATATACACTATCCATGGGAATACCGTGTTCGCCATGATAGGTTTCTAGCTTGAGATTACACACGAAATCGTATGGCCTATTGGGATCTTCCGATTCGACCCACGCGGTATCAGGGGTTTCAAGGCACTTGATGTAAAAGGCGTCGGCATCATTGAACTCCTCAAGGTTGGCGCTATCGAGGATATTAGCCAGTGCTTTGCCCACAGCAGGGTCTTTGAATTCAAGGACCTCGGTTTGCACGTCAAATTTGTTGTTGCAACCAGCAAGGCACGTCATCAAGATTATTGCATAAAGGAGATGTTTCATAACTTCGAGTCGTTTTTTTTTGCGTTGTTTTTACGATTGCAAAGTTAACCTTTAAAAATTTAAGGTGCAAGAAAATGGAAGCGAAATTGATATCATTTCGCATATTGCAAATAGTTGATATTCAAGTGTATAGAAAAATATTTTCTAATTAGCGCGCTTTTGCCGTGTTTTTGGGCATGATTGTGGGTTGCCAAATTCTTTCGGTTGTTCCGTTGCTTGGTGTGAAAAAGTTTGCTTATGCGTGATAATAGTAGTATCTTTGCATCATGATGCGACGCGTTGTGATACTATTTTTGCTTGCACTGGGTGCAATGGCCGCGTGGGCTTGCGAGAAGAACGACTCTACAAGGCTCACGTTTGGCAAGACTGTGCACGACTTTGGCGAGATAAGCATGCACGCCGGCAAGATCATGTGCCAGTTTGAGTGCGTGAATAATAGCGATAGCGCCGTGATAATCCTTGGTGTGCTTGCCAACTGCGGATGCACAACCCCCGTCTATCCCAAGGATCCGATACAGCCTGGTGCCACAGCCGTGGTGCAGGTGACCTACGACACCACAGGCCGCCCCGACGGCGAGTTTGAGAAAGAAGTGGTGCTTCACACCACGGCCCCCAAGCCGCGCATTGCCTTGACCGTGCGAGGCCACGCCGTGCGTTGACCAAGTGGTATAATGAAAATTACATGTTTTCTATTTGTTCCCTTGAGAGCTTGGTATAACGCATGATTTTCTCTACGGATTCCCCGTCTTGAAGCATCGCGCGTGCCATCTCTATTGCTTTTTCCTCACGTCCCTCGGCAAGTCCTTCAGCACGTCCCTCAGCGCGTCCCTCCTCACGTCCCTCGGCGCGTTCATTTCTCATCACAGATAGATTCGTGCGATATGAGTCAAGGCTGATGTTGTAGATCTCGCGTTCTTGTTCGGTCATGTTGACCAACTCTGAGATATTTCCTACCTTGCTGAAGATAGGGCGCTGTGCGTTGATGGAGGGCATAATAATAGTTACATATTTTCTATTTGTTCCCTCGAGAGCTTGGTGTAACGCATGATTTTCTCTACGGATTCCCCGTCTTGAAGCATCGCGCGTGCCATCTCAATTGCTTTTTCTTCACGTCCTTCCTCACGTCCCTCGGCGCGTTCATTTCTCATCACAGATAGATTCGTGCGATATGAGTCAAGGCTGATGTTGTAGATCTCGCGTTCTTGCTCGGTCATGTTGACCAACTCTGAGATATTGCCTACCTTGCTGAAGATAGGGCGTTGTGCCTGGAAAGGCATTGGTGTAGTCATAGTTTCCATATTTGCCAAATTGTACAGCCAATAATCCATGTAGGTCTTGCAGTCAGATTCTTGCATCTTGCGGTAGCCGGGTAACTCAAGGGTAAATGCCTTGAGATTTTCGTTGAATATCTCACCAGTCTCATTCACTTTCATCTGGATGGTGCGAATAGACTGTGGTTTGAATCCTTGAAGATGAAAGTTAATGAAGAACACACCATATACAGGGGTGAGTTTATAATCCCATTCTGTGTTCCCTTTCTCGGCCTGAGAAGAAATGCTTCGCGAGAGATAATAGATGATACGGTCTGAAAAGTTGAGTTGACCTTTGTTCTGCATCTCGACAATCACCTCGCTGCCATCATCACATGTGCAGCGCAGGTCATAGATAACGCCACGCTCATACTTCGTCAATCCCAACTCATCCTTGTCTAGAAACAAAACATGTGCGATAGGGGATTTGGGCTCAAGCAGATCGTTTAGGAATGCAATCATCACATCCTCATTTCCAAATATCTTCTTGAAACCGAAGTCCGTAAGAGGGTTTATGTATCTTGGAGTATTCATTTCGTTCTCAATAATTGTGTTGTTTCAGTAGATAACCGACTTTGTGGGCAAAGATACAAAAAAATACATAAATAACGCACATTAAAGCCTCCGAACAGTCGTTTTGCAGATTATTTAACATATTTCTGCTATTTAGGGCAACTACTCAGTTATGGGATTATCTCTCGCAGATCTCGCGGATGACGCAGATTTTAATTTCAGGAGGATGAATTCGTAATAAACGTTGGTTCAGGGCTATAGCTGAGTGGTTATAAGTATTCAGCTATGAGATGGTACCCTGTAAAAGCAACCGTCCAGCAGGACCTTATGCCATTGTGGGCGCATGGTATCCTGCCGGACGGTATAGGTCTAATTTCTCCTTCTTCGTATAAAGGATGCTTATTTTGATTCAGCTCGGACAGCCCGGACACTTATGCCAAACATACGTCCCATGTCGTCCAATTTAGCGCCTGTCGTTTGGTTATGCCCGCATTCCAATACAAACGCGCCGGTGTTGTATTTCGTGCTGAGCGAAGTAGACCAGTAGTAGCCACGCCAAAGAGTCAAGTATCCATCCGGTGTCTTAAACTCGTATTGGTTTGCCTTGTCAGTTTGGAAACGGTAGCTAGTGGCTGGTAAGAAAAGTTTGTTACCGTTGACCTTGCTCGTCGCTTCAAAGCCATTAACGCCAGAACCTTTATAGTTGGTTTTCCATTTCCATTTGCAACAGGCAGCCAAAAGCTCTAACTCTTCTCTTGTGGGCATGCGCCAGCCGGGGCCCCAATTAGCAGTAGCTGCATCGTCTTCACCTTCAAGGACGGTCTTGTTGTCGACAATGCCATAGGATGGATCGGTACAGTACTTGATCATGCTGTCATTGGTGCCGAAGCATAATCCGTAATCTTTCCAGTCAAAATTGTGTTTTACGTCCCTGTCGTACCCTTTGGTCTCGCCCCAGGCAAAGTACAAGCCATACTCCCAGGGATTGCTGGCTCCCACGTTGCAGGTAGCCCACAACACGCCGAAACCCATGTCAACATATTCACGACCATATTCATCCTTACCAGAAAGATCTGGTTTCTTGCCTTCTGCTGTCACTGTTGTGGCGCTAATGGCAAATACCAACAAAAAGTAATAAATAATATGTTTCATGTTTTTCTATTTTAGTTTTTATTTGAAAAACTGGATAAGTCGCGGACAGGCCGGATACCAAACCCAAGGTAACGTAGACTGAGGGCACTAGATATGGTACTAGATGTACCGACATCCTTAATGAATAAATTATAGGCCAGATTTTTTTCTCTGCTCGGTAAGAGGGAATTTACCCAGTAATGACCGCAATAGCACGCCCAGTCGATGTGACTGCCGTCTTTGTAACAGTTCGCGGGCAGGAAAATTTTGGCCCCGTTGCGCTTGCTAGTCCCTTCCAAGCCTTCAACACCAGAACCTTTATAGTTCCTTTTCCACTTCCATTTGCAATATTTGATTAATTCCACCATCTCCTGCTCCGTGGGCATGTGCCAGCCGCCACCCCAGTTGGCAATAGCAGCGTCATCGGTGGCATCAAGGACGGTCTTGAGGTCGACAATGCCAAAGGAAGCGTCGGTACAGTACTTGGACATGCTGTCTTCACTGCCGTTGCACCACTTGTAGTTCTTCCAGTCAAAACTATGGTACTGGTTCCGGTCGTACCCTTTGGTCTCGCCCCAGGCAAAGTACAAGCCATACTCCCAGGGAGAAGATGCTCCCACGTTGCAGGTGGCCCACAACACATGACTGGGCAAATCAAGGTCTACATACTCGTGACCGTTTTCGTCCACAAAAGTATAATCTGGTTTCTTGCCTTCTGCTGTCACTGTTGTGGCGCTAATGGCAAATACCAACAAAAAGTAATAAATAATATGTTTCATGTTCTTTAATTCTGATTTTTTATCTAACTATTCACAATAATGAGTTGCGCTGTCTTCATGTAGCCTCTTCATCGAAGCAACTCCTTATTTCGATACAACACACACAGGACGGACACAATGCCCAAAGTAACGTAAAGTGCTGCCAGAACCTATGAATGAAAAATCGAAGCTCATCCAAAAGGCTTCGTTGGCTTTGCTCGCGTCGAGCGAATTTAGCCAGTAGTCACCGCGCAGTCCCTCTTCGTAGTGTTTCGTTCCGCTGAGGTATCCGGTAGCGGGCAGGAAAATACTGTTACCATTGCTTTTGCTCTTCACTTCAAAGCCTGTTACTGTATAAGTGACTGACTCGATGACGTATTTCTTGTTTTTCCACGTCCATGTGCAATATTTGCCTAAATCAATTATCTCCTGCTCTGTGGGCATGCGCCATCCTGCGCCCCAGTTGGCAGTCGCAGCGTCATCGGCAGCATCAAGGACGGTCTTGTTGTCGACAATGCCAAGGGAAGCATCGGTACAGTACTTGGACATGCTGTCTTCACTGCCGTTGCACCACTTGTAGTTCTTCCAGTCAAAACTATGGTTATCGCCCTTGGCATAACCCTTGGTCTCGCCCCAAGCGAAGTACAGCCCGTAATCTTCGGGGCGGCTGGCCCCCACGTTGCAGGTAGCCCACATCACGTGCCCGGGCAAACCCAGGTCAACATACTCATGTCCATTCAACTCGCCATTTCCAGGAGAAGGATTGTCTTTACTATCTTCTTTACAAGAACTAAACCCTACACACATAACTGTGAAAATACTAAATAGTAATCCCAATTTTGTTTTCATAAAATAATTAAATTTATAAATATGTGTTTCTCACGCCCCCTCTTGAAACTTGCTAACGGTACAAAAAACAGAAAGCGTGGGACGATGTCGTTGTCAATTGACTTAGAGGCATCGCCAAACGCCTAACACAAAATTGAACAACCCACCCCCACGCCGTAGCCTATACGAATCCTCCCGCTTGCACGGGGGTGGGATATACAAGCACAGCGAAGGCGTTTCGAGTTGCCTCAATATCCTTTTGTGTTTAGAAAATTGGCGATTTTGCTAAGTCAGGAATTGAAGCGAAACGCTTTCAACAAAATATGTCCTTCGGGCTGCGGCCTCTGCCGCCATTCCCAAATTGCTGCAAAGTTACAAATAAATTTGATACAACACTACAATTTCGTCAGGCAAAAATAAATAAAATATTTTCTTTGTTTACGGCTCTTTGTTTACGGGACTTCAATTGTGCTTTTAAAAATTTTGGCGGGGTTGCCCTGTAAAAAAGTCGATGTGATGTGGATAATAAAAAAAAAATTATTACCTTTGCCTTTCAATAATACATTGATACTATGCAGTACTGGATAAATCAAAACGGAGTACAGTCGGGTCCCCACACTGTTGAGGAACTGGCATCGATGAATGTTACCGCCGAGGCCTACGTGTGGCGCAGCGGTCTTGAAGACTGGGTAAAAATCACGGCTTTGCCCGAACTGGCACATCTGCTGGCGGTCCCCGCAGCTGAGTCTGTAGCAGTGCCCGTTGCTGAGCCCGTTGCTGAGCCGGAGACTCCTGAACTCCCTGACCAGCCTGACCAGTCGGAAGTCCCGGAGAATCCGGAACTCCCTGAAGTCCCGGCTACCCCCGATCAGGAAGCCGCACCTCAGGTACAGGCTGCCAGCGAAGAGGTGTATGTTGCGCCAGCAGTTCCTGCCCAGGCGCCTGCCCAGCCCCAGTATGCCGCTGTGCAGCCCGTTGCTCCACAGGAGCCGTGCCCGCCCACAAACCTGGCGTGGGGCATCATCACCCTAGTGATGTGTTGCATGCCGCTCAGCGTGGTGGCCATCGTTTATTCAACTAAGGTAAAGAACAAATATGCCATGGGCGACATCGAGGGTGCCAAGCGTGCCAGCGAGATAAGTGCCTGGCTGTGTATCGCCAGCATCATCTCTAGCCTGGTGTGCTCTCCGTTCATCTCGCTGCTGCAGTTGTTTGCTATGCAATGAAAAAAACAATTCTCATCATCATATGTGTGGTCGCGGCCTTGCTGGTGGTGGCCACATATTTTAGTTATGACCCCATGGTGGCGCGCTTCTTCCCTAGGTGCGTGTTCAAGACCGTCACGGGCTATGACTGCCCGGGCTGCGGCACCCAGCGCGCCCTCCACGCCCTGCTCCATGGCAACATCGTCGAGGCGTGGCACTTTAACCGTGCTCTCATCGTGTCCATCCCGCTCATTATCACCTATACCTATGCCGAGCTGAACCGCACCACCAAGGTGAAGTTCTATAACACCGTCAACTCCCAGTGGATGATTGCGCTGGTATTCACGGCAATCATGCTGTGGTGGATACTGCGCAACGTCTTCGGAGTGTAATGGCCGGGTAAAAGTTTAATGGTTTAAAAGTTTAATCGCTCGGAGAACTCGGAGGTCTCCGAGATCTCCGCCCCCCTCAAACCTCTCCTCTCTAATCTCTCCTCTCTCCTCCAATGAACAAGGAAATATACCGCATAGCGTTGCCGGCAATCATAGCCAATGTCACCATCCCCTTGCTGGGGCTGCTCGACACCGCTATAGCCGGACACCTGGGCTCGGCGGCCTACATAGGGGCCGTGGCAGTGGGGGCGATGATGTTCAACCTCATCTACTTCAGCTTCGGGTTCCTGCGCATGTCTACCAGCGGACTCACGGCACAGCACTATGGCCGCGGCGACCGTGAGGGAGCCGTCAAGGTGCTGCGCGACTCGTTGACCGTGGCAATGACCATCGGTGCCGCAGTCATTGCCCTGCAGTGGCCGCTGCAGTGGTTGCTGCTACAGGTCATCGGGGCATCGCCCCAGGTGGCAGAGCTTGCGCGGCGCTATTTCTTCCTGTGCGTGTGGGGAGCGCCTCCCATCCTGCTCATGATGGCCGTCAAGGGGTGGCTGCTGGGCATGCAGGACTCGCGCGGACCCATGCTCATCTCCATCACCGTCAACGTGGCCAACACCGTGGTGAGCCTGGTGGCCGTCTATGTGCTCGACATGGGATTCATGGGCATCGCCGCCGGCACACTGGCCAGCGAGTTCCTGGGCCTGGCCTACAGCCTCATGCTGCTGCGGCGTCGTTTCCCGGAGCACGCGTCCATGCTGTGGCGCGGACGCTGGTGGCCCCTCGACGTATCGCGGCGCTATTTCACCGTGAGCGGCGACATCTTCGTGCGCAGCTTCCTGCTCACCCTTGTCCACCTGGCCATGGTCTCCCTGGGGGCACGCAGTGGCGACCTCGTGCTTGCCGTCAACTCACTCATGCTCCAGCTCAACACGTTCTACGCCTATTTCATGGACGGCATCGCCTTTGCCGGCGAGGCACTCGTGGGCAAATACTACGGCGCCGGCAACTCCACGCAGCTGCGCCGTTGCATCAGGAGCCTGTTCCTGTGGGGCACGGTCCTTGCGGTGGTGTTCACCGCGGCCTATTCCTTCCCTCATGAGATATTCTTGGTACTCACCAGCGAACAATCGGTGGTAGACCTGTCGCTCGACTACCGCTGGTGGATAGCCGCCCTGCCGCTGGCCGGCATGGCCGCCTTCGTGTGGGACGGCGTGTTCATAGGCCTCACCCGCAGCCGCGGCATGCTCCTTGCCGTAGCCGTGGCCACCGTCCTGTTCTTTGCCCTCAACGCCCTGCTTCCCGCCACCCTGGGCAACCACCGCCTGTGGGCCGCCTTCACCGCCTACCTATCCGCCCGCGGCCTAACCCAAACCCTCTATTACTATCGGAGTAGGCTTCGCAATGACGGGTGATAGTGTTTTGTTTGGTGGTGTGGGGGGAAATGTGTAATTTTGTGGGGTGAAAAGAGAGGAAATGTGAGTATGAGGTTTTATTATCCTAAAGAGTATAAGGCGTTGTTTAAGTTGGGCCTGCCTATCACGGTGGGGCAGGTGGGGCTTACGTTCCAGAATCTGGCCGACAATGTGATGGTGGGGCAACACTCTACCCAGGAGCTTGCGGCTGTGGGGTTTGTCAACAGTATGTTCACGCTGGCTCTGCTGCTCACCATCGGGTACTCGACGGGTGCTGTGTCGCAGATAGGGGCGCTGTACTCGCAGGGCAACAAGCCGCGCATCGTGGAGGTGCTCAAGAGCAGCGTGGTGACCGACCTGCTGCAGGGGCTGCTCATCATGCTGGCGCTGGTGGGGCTGTACTTCGTGCTGCCGTGGCTGGGCCAGCCTGAGGAGCTGCTGCCGCTGATGCGCCCTTACCTGATGATCCAACTGTTGTCGCTGCCGTTCATGGCTCTGTCGGGCGCGTTCAAGCAGTTCACCGACAGTATCAACGACACGTCGATGGGCATGATAGTGATGCTGGTGGGTAATGTGTGGAACATCGTGGGCAACTGGCTGCTGATATTCGGCCACTGCGGTTTCCCGGAGATGGGCATCGAGGGTGCTGCGTGGGCTACTTTCTCGTCGCGCGTGGTGATATTGCTGCTCATCATGGGTGTGTTCTTCTTCAGGCCTAAGTACAAGGAATATGTGGCTCTGTGGCGCACGTGCCATGCCTCCATGCACCACATGCGGCTGCTCAACCGGCTGGGGTGGCCCATCGCTGTGCAGATGGGGCTCGAGGTGGCGTCGTTCACGCTTGTGACCATCTTCCTGGGATGGATGGGTACTAATGTACTGGCTGCCAACCAGGTGATGCTGTCGCTCACCAACTTCGTGTTCATGTTCTACATCGGGGTGTCTAATGCGGTGACGATACGCGTGAGCAATTACAATGGGTTGCACGATAGGCTGGGAGTGCGCCGTGCCGCTTTTGCTGGCTGGCAGATGATCCTGGTGATGGGTGTGTTCCTGAGTGCCATCGCTTTCTCGCTGCGCCATGACATCTCGCTGCTGTTCACCGACAATGCCGAGGTTGCGTCGATCGTTGCCGTGCTTGCCTATCCGCTGGTGCTTTACCAGCTGGGCGACGCAACGCAGGTGACGTTTGCCAACGCGCTGCGCGGCCTGGGCGACGTGCAGAAGCTGATGAAGTATTCTTTCTTTACCTATATCGTTGTGTCTATCCCCCTCAGTTATTTCATGGGCATTACCCTTGACTGGGGTGCCCTGGGCGTGTGGATGGCCTATCCGGTAGCTCTCTCGATGGCTGCCGTGCTCTACCTGCGCCGTTTCCTGAAGGTTACTGCCGCTGAACCCTAACGGAGAAGCAAGCTGAAAACCGCGGGGCACGGGGGGATGGCTAGGTGTTGTGGAGGTAGATGGATGCCAAGCGGCGGTGGGCCAGGAAGCAGTCGAGTGCAGCGCGTGCGATTGTCAGGCTGCGGGTGAACACCAGTATTGCCAGGCATTTCTTCACAGTGGGCCACAGGGCGCTGCGGTTGGTGCGCATGTAGTCGCGCATGATGTCGGTGTCGCTGGCTCCCAGTGAGCGCAGCAGCGACATCGCTATGACACCGGTGCGGTCTTTGCCAGCGGTGCAATGAAACAGGGTGCCACGGCCTGCGGCGGCATTGTCGCGCAGGGTCGTGAGCACTTTTTCTATCTGGCTGCGCGACTGCGGGTCGGTGGCCATGTGGCGGTAAATCTGCCCCATGTCGGGCATGAGTTGCTTGAGCTGGTCGGGGTGGTGCCGCAGGTTGAGCATGATTGCCAGGGGGTCGGACCCGCTCTCGTGGGTGATCCCCACGACGGCATCGCTAAGGATGGGCACCTGCATATACTGCACGCCGGGCGGCACGGGATCGGGGAACTCCTGTGCCTCGACGGGTGTGCGCAGGTCGATGATGCAAGTGATATTGTGCTGGCGGCACATCTCCTCGCATTGCTCGGCACTGAGCACGCTCAGCTTGCCGCTGCGCATGTACAATCCATGTGGCACGCGACCACCGTCCCCGACGGCGATGCCGCCCAGGTCGCGGAAGTTAAGCGAACGAGGTAATGACTTCATGTTATGGGTTTATTTGTTGCGGGTGATGTGTTGGATTACCAGGCCGGCCAGTGTGAAGCCAAAGATGGCGGTGATGTGGGACAGGGAGCCGTTGATCTGGGCCTTGGACTGATTCCAGTCGTGCTGTGCGAGCTCGGGGTTGCCGGGTGCGTCGGCTGCCGGGGTGATACCGGGTTCCGTGACCTGGTCGCGGCCCAGGTTCTCGAGCAGTTCCTCGCTGTAGACACATTGCACTTTCTTGTTGAGGAACTGCTTGCGCTGCCGCATGCGCTTGCGCATCGCCGATCCCAGAGGGCATCCGCGCACGTTCCAGAACTCGGCCACTCGTATGGCTGTGGGGTCGAGCTTGAGGGCGGCGCCCATCGACGAGAGCACGGTGGCCCCGGGCTGGCGGGTGGCCTCGACGAGCAGCGTTATCTTGTCCTTGAGCGAGTCGATGCAGTCGATGATGTAGTCATACTGGTCGAGGTGGAAGCAGTCGCTGTTGTCCAGGCTGTAGATGTCTTGCACAGCGGTCACCTGGGCCTGCGGGTTGATGTCGAGCAGGCGGTCGCGCAGCACGTCCACCTTGACCTGTCCCACGGTGCGGGTGGTGGCCATGAGCTGGCGGTTCACGTTGGTGATGCTCACGCGGTCAGAGTCCACGATGGTGAGGTGCATGATGCCCGAGCGGATGAGGCTCTCGGCACACCACGACCCCACGCCTCCCACGCCCACGAGAAGCACACGCTGCCGTGCAATGGCGTCCATGACGTCCTTGCCCAGCAGCAGTGTAGACCGGTTGAAGATTTCGTTCATAGTGTCAATGCCCTTTAGTTATCTCTTCGTTAGGGGTTTTCCCATCAGAAGCTGTTGCCTTTGCCGCAGTGGGTTCATTGTTTTGCTTGGCGGTGGTGTCCGGACGGAGGAACACATCGTTCTGTATAGTCCTGACGATGTAGTCGGGTGTTTCGCCTGAGTACACCTTGTTCTCGATGGTGTTGACCACCTGCTTGATGCTGTCGCACTGTGCCTTGACGCTGTCGTGCTGGTGCTGCAGCTGCTCGTAGTCGGCCTGCATGCTGTTGCGCATCAGGATGCCTGCCACGATAGAGGCAATCAGCAGTACGGTGACGATAAAGAACGGTATTGCCAGCTTGGTGAGCTTGGTTTTCTTCTTGGTGTGGACCGGTGGCATCGATGTGCCTGTCTGTGTTTTGCCGGCGGGCGGTTCTAGCTCTTCGCTGATGGGCTCGTTGATGACATTGCTTGTTTCCTCATTGATCTTGAATTCAACGATCACCACGGTGATGTTGTCCTTGCCGCCGGCGTCGTTGGCGTCGTCAACGAGTTGCTGCAGCTTGGCAGGGACTGAGGAACCGTTCTCGAGCACATCGATGATTTGCTGGCTGGTGACAAGGTCGGTCAGTCCGTCACTACACAGCAGGAAGGCGCAGTCGAGTCGCGGGATGGGGAACGTCTGGGTCTCCACCTGGTCGGTATCATCGTTCATGATGTCGGCTCCCACGCTGCGCATGATGAGGTTGCGCTGCGGGTGGTGCATGGCTTCTTCCTCGCTGAGGATGCCCTGCTCTTCCTGGTAGCCCACCAGCGAGTGGTCATGGGAGAGCTTGTCGAGCTGTCCGTTGCAGTACATGTACATGCGCGAATCGCCCACGTGGGCCATGTGCACCTGGTTGTTCTTGACGTCGAAGAGGGCCGCGGTGAGCACACAGCTCATGTTGCTGCGTGTCGAGTCCTCCCGGTGTTGCTGCACGATCTTGTTGTTGACGTAGATGACGGCCTGCCTGAGCAGTTGCAGGTGGTCTCCCTCGGTGTGTTCCTTGAGATACTCCACGATGCCTTCCTGGGCGATAGCCGCCGCTATCTCGCCGCCTTCATATCCGCCCACGCCGTCGATGGCGACAGCCAGCTGGTAGCCGTCCCACAGCGGGGTAGCAATGAATGCGTCCTCGTTGTTGGTGCGCTTGCGACCCATGTCGGTCAAGCCTTTGTTTGTTACGTTAGCCATAGTTGTAGGGTTTTAAGTGCATTATTACTTGTTGATGAGGAACGTGACTCTTACGGTCTCGTTGATGAAGATGCTGGAGTTGTTGGCAAGCGCCATCCATCTCACCTTGTCGTTGTCGCTCAGTTCGATGTTGCGTCCGTTGAGGCGCGTGGGGCCATTGGCAGCGAGTTCAAACGTTCCTGATGCCGGCAGGTAGCGAATCATCACGTGGTCGTTGATGATGCCGTCCACGGGCAGCTTGAAGATGCTGTTGCCGCTGCGTTTCTCGTCATTACCCGAGATGGTGATATAGGTGCTGGTCATGTGGTAAGTGACCCGTTGGCCATCGGCCTGGTACTGTATCTTGGCATACCCGATGTCCTGGGGATGGCGGGGAGGTCTTGGAGTGTTGCCGGTGGTGCTGCCGGTGGAGCTTCCAGTGGTGGGTGCAATCCGGGGGCTAGGATGGTCGTAATTACTGTTGCCTGTCTCTACACGTCCGCCCAGCGAAGCGTCAAAGGGGTATTCAAACTTGCCCTTGTCGAGGATGTTGGCTTGTCCCAGTGCCTCGAAGTTGATGGCGTTGTTGAACTTGAGCTCTGAGTTTTTGCAACTGAGCGACACCTTGACGTTTTTCTCAACGCTCATCGTGGGACCCTCTGCACCCTTGGGGGCCAGCTGTGCCATGACGACGGGATTGTTTTTTTCGACAATGAACTCCTCGTCTTCTACTCCCGGGGGCATACCCTCGAAAGACACGAAGTCAAAGTACCACTTGCGGCACACCGGGGTGTTGTTGGAGAACACTTCGGTTTTCTCGTGGATGATCTTATAGAAGCCGTCAACAATCTCCTCGAGGATGAACTGGATGTAAGGCAGGCGGTCTTCAAAGTCATCGGGGTGCATGAGCATGGTGAACGACATGGGGTAAAGCATGCGTTTTCCCACTGATTCACGCAAGAGGTGGGTATAGAACTGGCGAACGATCATGTCGCGTATCAACTGGTTAGTGATACCGTCGCTGGGGACGGGAGGCTCGGTGATGTTAATGCCCTGATTGCCGTTTTCAGCACCTTGGCTTTTGCCTTCTTCTTCCTTGTCAGCCGGAACAAGGATGTTTATCAGTTTATCAAAAATTCCCATAGGTAATTATTCTGTGTTAATGTTGTTACTTAATGATCTTGAACTCGAGGTACACGCTCTTGCTGAGCACGATCAGGTCGCCGTCTTTGAGAATCTGGGGGAATTCAACGTTGTTGACCTCGATCTCGTGCTCGTCGCGGAAAATCCATGTGCGCTTGCCGGCGGCACGCGTGCCGTTGGGGTCCACATAGAACAGGAAGCCCCGCTTGGAGTCATAGGAGATGTGGGCATGGGCGCGGCTCACGTATTTGTTTTGATTGAACTCAGGCGAAGCCGGGTCATCGCTGATGACGATGTGGTTCACGCGGAACCGGCCGCCGTTGAGCCTGTGCTTTGTCCCCGCGCCTATGTTCATGCGGGCATTGGTCATTTCGAGTATCTTGTTGCCGTCGAGCTCATAGCTGTCTTGTGCGAGCGAGCCGTTGCCACTGCCCTCGAGCACGCTGATGGTGGCACGCAGTGACGGTCCCGCCGGTTTCTTGGGCTTGGTGGTGTCGGAGTTGTCGGAGTTGCCGGGGATGTTTACTCCGGGAGCCTTGATGTTGTAGTACACTGCGCCATCGATAGCAGGGATGTAAGTGAGGTCGTCCTTGCGCTGGGTTGTGACCTTGACGGCTGCAAACTTTACTCCCCATTCCACGTCAAATTTCTCTTCGAGGGCCTGAGCCACGGATCCGTCGGAAATGATTTCGCCAAATGCCATTGCCAGTTCGTCGTGCTCGATGAGCACGGTGAGTGTAGAGCGTGTCACGGTCTTGTTGCCGCGCACCTTGGGTTCGAGGGCCTTGAGCAGAGCCTTCTGGAACTTGTCCTCGGCGTCAATGGCTCCTGTGAACTCAAATACCTG
>JAZQPG010000259.1:0-5623 GCA_045628365.1 Sodaliphilus sp.
ACTTCATCGACGGCAAGGACCTGCATAACTACCTTGAGGACAACAACCGCTATGTCGAGGCCGACGAGGTGGTGCGCCTGGCGCGAGAGATAGGCGGTGCGCTGGCCTATTGCCACCACGACATCTACAAGGCCTGCATGAGCCGCGACGAGGACGACCTGCAGGACGACCCCGACGACGGCAGCCGCGTGCTCATCGATGCCGCCAAGGAAGCCGAGCTTGTCAAGAAATACCAGGTCATCCACAACGACCTGCACTCGGGCAACATCATGCGCCGCAACGACGGCGGCGGATTTGTGCTGCTCGACTTCGGGCTCTCCATCCAGGACGGCGATGTGCTGCACTCGAGTACCCGTCGCGGCGGAGCGCCCGAGTACAAGTCGCCCGAGAAGTGGGACAACGAGACCATCATCACTTGCCAGAGCGACATCTTCTCGCTGGGCATCATCCTCTATGAGATGCTCACAGGCAGGGTGCCATTCAAGTTTGACGCCCATGCAAGCAACGCCATCAAGGCCGAGTATGAGCTCAGCCAGGCCATCCAGCAGCAAGCAGCGCCGTCCATCTACGAGATGCGCAAGGCAACCTTCGAGGCTGCCCACCCGGGTCTGGTCTATGTCACCGACTACCCCGAGTGGCTGGAGGTGCTCATCATGCGATGCCTCGAGAAACGGCCCTCACAGCGGTTTGCCAGTGGCCGTGAGCTGTATGACTTCGTCATCAAGCACGACATCGTCGAGGCCGCGGCACCGGTTGCGGCACCCGGGCACGACGATCCCATAGTGCCACTGCTCAACGCCCGCATCGCCGAGCTTGAGCATGAAATAGAAGCCTTGCACGACCTGCTGGCATACAGGGACGCAACGATAGCCGAACTCAAGAGCCAGCCACCCCTGGTGCAACTCGAGCCCGAGTAAGACGAGCCAGTCTTAAAAACGATAATTTGGGGTGAGTCATCACCACATTAGTATTCTCCTTATTATATACTATTTTGTTTATCGTTAACCTAATGGCACGAGAATTGCATACAATATAAAGAAATAAAGATTAACACGAGAAGTATATGCCAGCATTTCTTTCAGATTATACTCTGCTTGACGAGATAGGGCACGGAGCATTTGCTTCGGTCTATAAGGTCAGGCACAACACCCTGGGCTACATACGCGCCGTGCGTGTGCTCAACGAGACCATTGCCAAGGGGGAGCAAGACCCCGTGTGGCTCAAGTTCCTCAACGAGTGCCGCATCCTGCTGCGCCTGGGCAACGGTAACAACCCGCACATCGTGCACATCTACCAGCCGCTCTTGCGCGACAACAAAGCGCTCGTGGAGATGGACTTTGTGGACGGCATGGACCTGCACCACTACCTCGAGAGCCAGAACAACTTTGTTGAGTGCCAGGAGGTAGAGCGCCTGGCCCGTGAGATGGGCGGTGCACTCGCCTTCTGCCATCATGACATCTACCGCTCGTGCATGAGCCGCGACGAGGACAACCTGCAGGACGACCCCGAAGACGGCAGCCGCGTGCTCATAGACGATGCCAAGAAAGCCCAGCTCGTGAAGAAATACCAGGTCATCCACAACGACCTGCACGCCAAGAACATCATGCGACGCAACGATGGCTACGGATACGTGCTGCTCGACTTCGGACTCTCGATTCAGGACGGCGACCTGCTGCGCTCGAGCAAGCGCCAGGGAGGCGCGCCCGAGTACAAGTCGCCCGAGAAATGGACCGACCAGGGCACCATCACCACCCAGAGCGACATCTTCTCGCTGGGCGTCATCCTCTACGAGATGCTCACCGGGTATGTACCCTTCAGGTTCAACAAAATGATCTCTAACCAGATCGAGGCCGAGTACCAGCTGATGAACGCCATACAGACGGCTCAGACGCCGTCAGTGTTCGAGGCTCGCAGCCGAGCCTTCGAGGCCCTGTACCCCGACATCGCCTACGTGCAGGACTACCCCGACTGGCTCGAGGAACTCATCATGAAGTGCCTCGAGAAAGACCCGCGCGACCGATTCTCCAGCGGCCGCGAGCTGCTCGACTTCGTGGAACAGCACATGCCACAGGACAACTTCCTGGACATGGACGGAGAGCCCGACGAGGACATGGAGGAACTCCGAGACGAGTGCGCGATGCTGCGCAACCAGGTCTACGAACTGCAGCGGCAGCTAAGGGAAAACGCCGCGCCACACAAGCCGGCAGGCCAGAGCCCGCCATCCGTTCCCGGCAAGGCTGGCGGCGAAAACACCGGAGACAGGAATAAAGCCTCATGGCTCGACAAGTTCAAGTAGACGCCACGGCACCACCCGCCACACCGCCCGCGCCAAGCAATGGCACGGAATTTGCAACAACATAGGGAAAACCCTAAAATTATTACCATATTAGAATAGACATGGCAGCATTTCTTAATGACTACACATTACTCGACGAAATAGGACACGGGGCATTTGCCTCGGTCTACAAGGTGCGCCACAACCAGCTGGGCTACATACGCGCCGTGCGAGTGCTCAACCACACCATCGCACAGGGCGAGAACGACCAGCTGTGGCTCAAGTTCCTTGCCGAGTGCCGCCTGTTGCTGCGCCTGGGCAACGGCAACAACCCACACATCGTGCACATCTACCAGCCATTGCTGCGCGACAACAAGGCCCTCGTGGAGATGGACTTCATCGACGGCATGGACCTGGCCCACTACATGAACAAGAACAACCGCTTTGTCGAGGCCGGAGAGGTGGTGCGACTGGCACGACACATGGGTAGCGCACTGGCCTATTGCCACCACGACATCTACCGCTCGTGCATGGACCGCGACCAGGACAACCTCCAGGACGACCCCGACGACGGCAGCCAGGTGCTCATCGACCGCGCCACCGAGGCTCGCCTGGTAAGGAAGTACCAGGTAATACACAACGACCTGCACTCGGGAAACATCATGCGCCGCAACAACGGTGACTACGTGCTGCTCGACTTCGGGCTCTCGATTCAGGACGGCGACGTGCTCCACTCGAGCAAGCGCCGCGGCGGAGCGCCCGAGTACAAGGCCCCGGAGAAATGGAACGACGAGGCAACCATCACCACCCAGAGCGACATCTTCTCGATGGGCGTCATCCTCTATGAGATGCTCACAGGACACGTCCCCTTTGCACTGGACACCACCAAGCCCAACCAGATCGAGGCCGAGTACCTGCTGATGAAGGCCATCCAGAGCGAGGAAGCACCGTCAATCTACATGCAGCGCAAGCGCACGTTTGAGGAAACCCATCCCGGACAGCAATATGAGAAAGACTATCCCGACTGGCTCGAGATGCTCATTGAGCGCTGCCTGGCCAAGGACCCCTCGATGCGTTTCCCCAGCGGAAAGCAGTTCAACGAGTTTATCAAGACATGGACCAGCACCGACAGCCAGGCGACATCGCGCCAGGCCGCACAGCTCGCCGCACTGCGGGCCGAGCTCGACCGGCTCAAGCACCAACGCCAGCAGCCGGAGCCACCCACCACCCACGTGCCCCGGCACCACGTTGACATTCCCGAGCCGCCGTCACGCCCGTTGCCTCCCCCACCTCCCGTGGAGGAAGAAAGCAGCAACACCGGATACATCATCACCGGCATACTGGGCGGCATCATCCTGGCAGGACTGCTGTGGTACCTTAGCACCATACGCAACAACGAGAACCTCCAGCCCGACTACTCAAGCGACAGCGTCGAGGTGATACAAAACGTGGACACGCCGGTAACCATCCAGGAAACTGCGCCCGAACCCGAGCCCGAGCCCGTGGCACCCGACACGGCATCCCGCGTGATACCGTCACGTCCGTCACACGACGAGCCGGTGATTATCGACAGCGTGGCTGTAGTCAACGACAACAATTGACCAGTAATTATACTAGAACAACATTTACTATATATTAAATGGCAACATTCCTTAGCGATTATACATTACTCGACGAGATAGGGCGCGGAGCCTTTGCATCGGTCTACAAGGTGAAACACAACCACCTGGGCTACATACGCTCGGTGCGAGTGCTCAACGAGACCATCGCGATGGGCGAGAGCGACCCGCTGTGGATTAAGTTCCTGGCCGAGTGCCGCCTGCTGCTGAGACTGGGCAACGGCAACAACCCACACATCGTGCACATCTACCAACCACTGCTGCGCGACAACAAGGCCGTGGTCGAGATGGACTATATCGACGGCATGAACCTGCACAACTACCTCGAGCGCAACAACCGCTGGATCGAGTCACGAGAGGTGGTGAGGCTGGCACGAGAGATGGCCGAGGCTCTCTCCTATTGCCACCACGACATCTTCCGCTCGTGCATGACCCGCGACGAGGACCACCTGCAGGACGACCCCGATGACGGCAGCCGCGTGCTCATCGACGACGAGACCGAGGCACGACTCGTCAAGAAGTACCAGATCATCCACAACGACCTGCACTCGGGCAACATCATGCGACGCGAGAACGGCAGTTTCGTGCTGCTCGACTTCGGGCTCTCAATTCAGGACGGCGACGTGCAGCGCAGCAGCATGATGCGCGGCGGAGCGCCCGAGTACAAGGCTCCCGAGAAGCACAACAGCGAGGGCATCATCACCCCCCAGACCGACATCTTCTCGATGGGCGTCATCCTCTATGAGATGCTCACCGGACACGTGCCCTTCCCGCTCAACACCAGCAATCCCAACTCGATCGAGGCCGCCTTCCACCTGAGCCGCGACATCCAGGAGAAGCCCACCCCGCCAATCTACGAGGCTCGCAAGGAAACATTTGAGCTCACACACCCCGACCAGGAGTATGTCAAGGACTACCCCTCATGGCTCGAGACCCTCATCATGCACTGTCTGGAGAAGAGACCCGAGATGAGATTTGCAAGCGGCAAGGAGATGTACAACTTCGTGGTCAACAACGAGAAGAGCACCACGTCCGACCCCTCCTATGGTCCCGAGATCGATGCCCCGCAGTCGCTCCTCGACAGCCTCCACGCCGAGATTGACGGCCTCAAGCACATCATCCAGTCGCTCAGGAACGACAAGGCCGCCCTGCAGCAGGAAATCGACGCCAAGGACAGCGACATGAAGCACCTGCAGCAGCAAAACAAGGAACTGAAGACCCACATGGACACCCATCTCAATAAGGTGAACCGCCACAACAGCGACAAGCACAAACTCATTGACGAGCGCAATGAACTCAGGGTAAAAGTGGAGCAGCTGCAGCAAGCCCGCAACAGGGCTTCGCGCGAAATCAACGACTGTAACCGCAAGATACACGAGCTGGAGCAGGAGGTGGCACACCTCAGGCGAGGATTGGTTCCCACCGAACACACCCCTACCGTCCAGAACGAGCCCACACCCAGCAGCGGCGTCCCCATGATAGTGGCGGCTGCCCTAGGAATATGGGCACTCATCGCGACCATCCTTGCATTATTATAATGTAGAACCAAACAAACAACCACAATATGAGCTTCTTCGATACAATAGCTAAAATTTTCCAGGCCGATTACGACGAGAACGAAAACATCGGCACCAACACCCAACCCGTAACAGAGGAACCGGAACCCACCCCGGAACCAGAGAAACCGGAAGAACCGGCCACCCAAGTCGGATCGCAGCCATGTCGTTCT
>JAZQPG010000260.1:0-6169 GCA_045628365.1 Sodaliphilus sp.
TAGGATAAACATACAATTAAAATCAACATACAAATACCACATAATATGAAAATCAAATCTTTTATTTTAGGTATAGCCGCAGCGCTGTGTGCATTCACAGCACAGGCTTTTACCGTGAACGGCATCAGCTACAAGATTACCGACGAGGCCAACAAGCAATGTATGGTCGTGTTCCCCGAGACCGGCAATGCCTACAGCAACGTGAACAGTTCAAAACTCACCGCCACCGTGAGCTACAACGGCAACCCCTACACCGTGCTGGGCGTGGGCGCTGGAGCCTTTGAGGGCGGCTCGGTATCGGGCACGCTCGTGCTTCCCGAGGGCTACATCTTCATCGACAACGGAGGTTTTGCCGAGTGCAAGGGCACAGGTGTGACCATTCCCGCCAGCATGCAGTTTATCACTGACGAGGCTTTCATCGGTAACCAGTTCTCGACCATCAACGTGGCTGCCGGCAACAAGTATTTCAAGATTCTCAACACCACACAGCAAAACGTCAACTACCCCATGCTGGTCAATGCGGCAGGCAACCGCCTCAGTGCAGTGCCCGGTGCAGTGGTCGTGAGCTCAAGCTGGTTCAGAACCACATATGTGGAGAACATCACCATCCCCACACAGATCACCGAGATAGGCGACTGGGTGTTCAACACTAACCCCACCATCAAGAACATCACTTTCCACAGCGGCCTCAAGAAGATAGGCAACAGCGCTTGCGCCAACATGTGGCTCACAAGCGTGACTATCCCAAGCCCCAACACTGTGCTGGGCCAGTACCTGTTCAACGGCTGCCCCAACCTCACCACCGTGAACCTTCCTGAAGGGCTTGAAATATTGCCCAAGGGAACCTTCATGTTGTGCGAGGGGCTCAAGAACATCACCCTGCCCAAGACTTTGAAGGAGATTGGCGGTTTTGCATTCTCAGGCACCGCCATCTCGGCAATCAACCTGCCCGAGACCCTCGAACTTGTCGACAGCTCGGCATTCCAGCAGGCACCGCTCACAAGCATAGACCTGAAAAATGTGAAAGTGCTGGGGGCACAGGCTTTCAACAACTGTACTAGCCTGGCAAGCATCAAGGGCGACAAGGTTGAGGAGATAGGCAGTGCCGCGTTCTATGGCTGCACCAAGCTCACCGAGTCACTCCTGCCCGATGCCCTCAAGACCCTCGTAGGCAGCACCTTCTACCGTTGCAGCGGCATCACATCGGCTGTAATCCCCGCTCATCTTGAGACCGTGGGCCGCAACCCCTGGGTGATGTGTACCAACCTCAAGAAATTTGACATCGTGGACAACGCTGAGCACTTTGCTGTGCTCGACAGCTGCCTGTATTACACCGAGAACGGACAGCCTTACCGCTTCACCGCCATGCCTCCTGCACGCGAGAACATGGTAGTGCACCTGCGTCCCGGCACCAAGGCCATGGGTGACCAGGCATTCCGCCTGACTGGCGTCACCGAGATTTATGCCCCCGAAGGCCTCACCACCGTTGAGACTAACACCTGCCTCTCTTGCTCACAGCTCAAGAAGGTGGAACTCCCCACTACGGTAGAGACCATCGAGAGCCAGGCATTCGGCGGTTGTACTGCACTCAACCACATCCAGATACTGGCAGCAGTGCCTCCTGCATTGACAGGCAACGAGTTTGCGACCTACGAGACCGCAACCCTCTATGTACCCAAGGGCAGCGTGGAGGCTTACCGCACAGCACCCGTGTGGATGCAGTTCCAGAACATCGTGGGCGTTGACGTGCCCGACCATGGCATCGAGGGCGACGTGAACGGCGACGGCGTGGTTGACGTCAAGGATGCCAACACCCTTATCGACACCATCCTCGACGGTTCGCTCGCTAGCGCCAGCCAGGACGTGAACGGCGACGGCACAGTTGACGTCAAAGACCTCAACATGGTGCTCGACATCATGCTCAACCTTAACTGACAAACATTTTAAAAACTTCAAAATATGGCAAAAAGAAAATTTACATTGGCCGCACTGATAGCCTCAGTGGGGCTCATGACAGCAGCGCAGACTTTTACTGCGACCAACGGTATTAACTACACCGTTGTGAGTGAAGATGATGCCACCGTGGAGATTGCTCCGGGCAACTACACCGGCAGGGCTCTGCCGTTTAACGACGTCACTGCGTCCGACGGCAGCAAGGAGTACACCGTCATCGGCATCGGTGAGAACGCTTTCAAGGGCCAGACGCTCACTTCGGCAAGCGGCAACTCTATCTGGTATGAGGCACAGCTGGTCTATATCAAAGCCGGCGCGTTTGAAGGTACTTCGTTGACAGGCACCATGAACTTCATGGGCTTCAGAGGAGCACACATGGACATTGACGAAAAAGCCCTTCGCGGCAACGTGATGAACCGCTTCAACTTTGCCAACGCCGACAACCTCGTTGACCTGTCAACCTTGGGCAGCTCAACCAACCACGGCGGTCTAGCAATTAGTAAGGACCTAACAGTCCTTTTCAATTATCCGGGCAAGCACTATAGCGGGGCATCGGTCCAGACCACATCGCTGGTGACCAGCTACACTGTCCTGGCATCTATCAAGAAAATTGCTCCCTACGCATTCTGGAAAAACCCGTCGCTCAGGACCGTGACCTTGCCCGCAGGACTCGAGGAGATAGGTGAAGAGGCTTTCTACGGAGCCACAGCGCTCACCAGCTTCACCATTCCCGCTGGCGTGACCACCCTGGGTCCCGGTTTCATCGCCGGTGCAACTAAGATCAACACTATCGCAGTTAACGAGAACAACACCGCGTTCAAGGCTGTTGAGGGATGCGTCTACACCATCGACGACGCAACGCTCGTGGCTGTGCCCTACGGCAAGACCGTGCTCACAGTGGCCGACGGCTGCACCACAGTAGGCGCCAAGGCGGCTCTCGACGGACAGCTCACCGAGGTTAACCTGCCCGCAACGCTCACAACCATCGGCGACGATGCCTTCAAGGGCAACAACGACATCATGGTGGTGAAGTGTGACGCGGTAACTCCTCCCGCAGGCGCAGTGTTCAGCGCAGCAGTATATGAGAACGCTCAGCTCATCATCCCCGAGGGCAGTGAGGCTGCTTACAAGGCCGATCCCAACTGGGGCAAGTTCTTTGCCGAGTATCAGGTTCCCACCGATCCCTTCCAGGTCAACAACTTCTGGTATCAGGCCGTTGACGAGAACTTTGTCACTCTCATCGCTGCTCCCGACGGCACTCCCTATGCCGGCGTGGCAAACGCTTGGTTCAGCCAGGTTGTCCAGTACACCGACGGCCACAAGTTCACCGTTAACGCCATGAGCGACAACGCGCTGAAGAACGCTACAGTGAGCGGCACGTTCACCCTGCCCGCAAGCATCGCGACCATCGGCGCACACGCATTCGACGGCTGCAACCTCACCACACTCACCATCCCCGCCGCAGTGACTTCGCTGGGCGCTGGCGTGATCAACAACACCACCGCACTCGCAAGCGTAGCCGTTGAAAGCGACAACACTGCTTACACCGCTAAAGGCGGATGCATCTACAATGCCGAGGGCACTACACTGCTGGCTGCTCCCAGCGGCATCCGAAGTCTCTCGCTGGACGAGACTGTAACCGCTACTGCTGCCGATGCATTTGTTGGCGCTAAGAGCATCGCTACCGTTAACGCTCAGCCCGCCGTGGCTCCCCAGGGCGGCGTCTTTGACGACGAGGTTTACCAGAACGCAACGCTGTGGGTTTACCCCGAGAGCGCTGAGTCATATACCGGACACGAGAACTGGGGCAAGTTTGTCGCTGTTAAGCGCATCGGCGTGGACGTTGAGCCCTTCAAGAGCGGCAACCTGTGGTACATGCCCACAAGCGGCGACGAGGTTGAGATCATCAAGAACCCCGACGGCACTCCCTACAAGAACGTATCTGAGACTTGGTTCAAGGACACAGTGACCGATGCCGACGGTAACACCTACACCATTACAGCCATTGGTGAATATGCATTTGAGGACGCTACCTGCATTGGCGGCACCAACGCTAACATCACCAACATTGGCTGCGCTGGCATCACCACCATCAAGGCGTTTGCATTCAAGGGCACACAGGCCATCATCCTGCGACTGCGCTACAACACCCTCACCGACATCGATCCCGAGGCATTTGCCGGCAACAAGATTCGCCGCATCTTCATCCAGAACCAGGGCGAAGGCTCACAGTATGCCAACTCTTCTAACGGTGCCGACCTGGGTCTGCTCACTAACCTGGCAATGGACAAGCTCGTGGCTTATCCCGGCGACATGCGCGTGAACGGCGGTTACCGCGACACCGACGCTAGACTCACCAGCACCACCCTCATCGACCAGTACAAGACCATCGGTGCACACGCATTCGACAGCAACAGCAACATCAAGACCATCACCGTAAATGCCGAGGCTATCGAGAACAATGCGTTCAAGAACACAGTGATCACGTCATTCAACGGCGGTGAAAAACTCGTGAGCGTGGACAGCGCTGCATTTGCCGGCTGCGAGGCTCTGGAGAGCATCGTGCTTCCCGCAACAGTGACAACTATCGCTAGCGATGCATTCACAGGCGCTAAGGCCATTACCCGCATCCAGGTAGACGCTACCGTGGCTCCCGAGGGCGGTGTATTCGAACCCGAAGTATATGAGAATGCCGAGCTCATCATCCCCGAGGGTAGCGAGGCTTCTTACAAGGCACACCCCAACTGGGGCAAGTTCTTCGGCGCAGCACCCATCAAGGGCGATGTGAACGGCGACGGTTGCGTTGACGCAACAGACCTCAACATTGTGGTTATGTCTATCGTTAACGACAACAGGATTCCCGCCTATGACGTCAGCGGAGACGGCAGCGTGGACGTTGTCGACGTCAACATCATCGTGGCAATCATCCTCGAAACCTCTACCGGCGACGACATGTAATACCTCCACGGGGCTTTCGGGCCTCAGTACCCCCCCATAACAGCAGGGGCTCTGGCACAGATGCCGGAGCCCCTGCTGTGCCTCAACGACGAAGCGGCGCCACATGCATGCCCCCCCAGTGAGAGGCAAGAACTTAATCAACTAAGAAAGTTTAGAAAACCTAGAGAGCTTAGAAAAACCTAGAGAGCCTAAATTTCTTCAGTTATGCGCGAGATATTCCCTTTCACTAATGGTTACGTTACTACGTTTTTTTGCAAAAAAAGTTGAAAACATTTGGTGGATGAGCGAAAAATGCGTAAATTCGCTATCGATACACGGCGGAACAGACCGCCGGCACAGACCGTTCATGACTATGCACACCATCATAGAGCAATTTGCACAGTACCTGAGCCTAGAGCTCAATTACTCGGACCTCACGGTCAAGGCCTACCGCAACGACCTGAACCAGTGGTGCGAAGCGCTCACCGGCGGCAAGGAAGAGCCTAGGCTGGAAAGCGCCACAGCAGCCGACGTGAGGAATTGGATGGTGCAGCGTGGAGATGCCGGAGACTGTGCCAGGACCCTACGCCGCAAGGTGCAAAGCGTGAGAGCTCTGTATAAATACATGATGAAACGCGGACTCACCGACGAGAACCCAGCGGCCGACGTGGAACTGGCACGCACGCCGCAGCGGCTGCCGTCACACGTGAGGCAACGCAGCATGGACGAGCTGCTCGACCGGGACATCGACACGGGCGACTTCAACGCCGTGAGAGACCACCTGGTGGTGATGATGCTCTACTCCACAGGCATGCGACAGGCCGAGCTCATCGGGCTACAGGACGCCTTGGTGGACACCGGCCGCGGAGAACTCAAGGTGCACGGCAAGCGCGACAAGGACAGGGTGATACCCTTCGGCAACGAGCTGAAACGCTGGATAGAGCTTTACCGCAGCCTGCGCGACACACTGGGGATACACGACAAGGCATTCTTTGTCAGGGAAACCGGCGGAAGCCTCTACCCATCGATGGTCTACCGCATCGTGCACAACAGCCTGCAGAGCGTGGGAGGAAGCGACAAGATGAGCCCGCACGTGCTCAGGCACACCTTTGCAAGCGTCATGCTTAACAACGGGGCAGGCCTCGAGAGCGTGAAGGAACTGCTGGGACACGAGTCCCTGGCAACAACGCAACTTTACACACACATAACGTTTAACCAATTAAAAGACAATTATAAACATGCCCATCCAAGGGCACAAAAGAAAGGAGAATAATATGAA
>JAZQPG010000261.1:0-14877 GCA_045628365.1 Sodaliphilus sp.
ACTCAACATTAAATAATCCCAAGTGATAATGGAAAAACGTAATTTAAGAAAAGAAAGAATTGGGGTTGTTTCAAGCAACAAGGGTGACAAGACTATCACTGTTACCATCAAGTGGAAGGAGAAACACCCAATCTATGGTAAATTTGTCAATAAGACAAAGAAATACCACGCTCATGATGAGAAGAACGAGTGCAACGTAGGTGACACCGTTCGCCTGATGGAAACTCGTCCCTTGAGCAAAACCAAGAGATGGAGATTAGTTGAAATAATCGAAAAAGCGAAGTAATTGAATTATGATACAGACTGAAAGTAGACTGACAGTAGCCGACAACAGTGGCGCACGCGAAGTGCTCTGCATCCGTGTCCTCGGTGGCACCGGACGCCGTTATGCTTCGGTAGGCGACATCATTGTTGTTACCGTTAAGAATGCAATCCCCGCAAGCGATGTGAAGAAGGGTACAGTATCACGCGCAGTCGTTGTACGTACTAAGAAGGAGATCCGCCGTGCCGACGGTTCTTACATCCGTTTCGACGACAATGCTTGCGTATTGCTGACAAACGCTGGCGAGTTGCGTGGAACTCGTATCTTTGGCCCCGTGGCTCGTGAACTCCGTGCCACCAACATGAAGATTGTTTCACTGGCTCCCGAAGTACTTTAATAACATTTAAAGCAATAGAAATAAGTAATGGCAAAGTTACATATTAAGAAAGACGATACCGTTAAGGTACTGGCTGGTGACGACAAGGGTAAGGAAGGTCGCGTTCTCAGCATCGACGCTAAGAAGAGCCGTGCCATCGTTGAGGGTCTCAACATGGTCTCTAAGAGCACTAAGCCCAACGCTAAGAACCCCCAGGGTGGCATCGTCAAGATGGAAGCACCCATCCACATCAGCAATCTCATGGTTGTTGAGCCCAAGACTAAGAAAGCTACTCGCGTAGGTTTCAAGTTTAACGAGAATGGTGAAAAGATCCGTTATTCTAAAAAAACAGGAGAGGAGATTAAGTAATGAGTACAACGCTGAAAAAACAATACGACGAGGTAATTGCTCCCGCTTTGATGAAGCAGTTCAACTATAGCTCGTCAATGCAGATTCCCCGTCTCACTAAGATCGTCCTCAACGAGGGTCTTGGCGACGCAACACAGGACAAGAAAATCATCGACACAGCTATCAACGAGCTGACAACCATCACCGGCCAGAAGGCTGTGATGACTCTGTCTAAGAAGGATATCTCGAACTTCAAGGTTCGTAAGAAGATGCCCATCGGTGCCCGTGTTACCCTGCGTCGTGACCGCATGTATGAATTCATGGAGCGTTTCATCCGCATCGCTCTGCCCCGTATCCGTGACTTCAAGGGTATCCCTGGCAAGCTCGACGGCCGTGGCAACTACACAGTGGGTGTTACTGAGCAGATCATCTTCCCCGAGATCAACATCGACAGCGTTAACAGAATGCAAGGTATGAACATCACCTTCGTTACCACTGCTAAGACCGACGAGGAAGGTTATGCACTGCTCAAGGCTTTTGGACTTCCGTTTAACAACAAATAAAAATTAGACTTAGTTTATGGCAAAAGAATCAATGAAAGCCCGCGAGGTAAAGCGCGCTAATCTCGTTGCTCGTTACGCCGAGAAGCGTGCCGCCCTCAAGAAGATTGTCAACACCAGTGATGATCCCCAAGAGGCTTATGAGGCTGCCCGCAAGCTCCAGGCTCTTCCCAAGAACGCTTGCCCCGTGCGCATGCACAACCGCTGCAAGCTCTCTGGTCGTCCCAAGGGTTACATGCGCCAGTTCGGCATCTCTCGTATCGACTTCCGCGAGATGGCTTCGGCTGGTCTTATCCCCGGCGTTAAGAAGGCTAGCTGGTAATCAGCTTCTATAACACATAAAAAAGAAATTTAATTTTTTTAGTATTAAATATTGTTCGGACCCTGACACGACGGGTCCAGAGTTCCGAATCAATTTAAAACAATTTAAAAATGACTGATCCTATTGCAGATTATTTGACAAGATTGAGGAATGCGATCAAGGCACAGCATCGTGTCGTTGAAATCCCTTCTTCAAAATTGAAGAAAGAGATCACCAAGATTCTCTTTGACCAAGGTTACATCCTGAACTACAAGTTCGTTGAAGATGCAACTCCCGCAGGTACCATCAAGATCGCGCTTAAGTATGACGCGGTTGACAAGGTAAATGCTATCAAGTGCCTCACCCGCGTGTCTCGTCCCGGCCTGCGCCAGTACACAGGTTACAAGGACATGCCCCGCGTGCTGAACGGCTTAGGTATTGCCATCATCTCTACTTCTAAGGGCGTTATGACCAACAAGGAAGCTAAGGCCCAGAAGGTCGGTGGCGAAGTTTTGTGTTACGTTTATTAATTAAAGGAGGGAACAAGATATGTCAAGAATTGGTAAATTGCCCATCGTGTTACCCGCCGGCGTAACATTTGAACTGAAAGACAATGTGATTACAGTAAAGGGCCCCAAGGGTGAGCTCAAGCAGTCAATCAACCCCAACATCACCGTTGAGGTTGAGGACAACGTGATCAAGGTTTCTCGTCCCAACGACAACCGCGAGTCACGCGCTCAGCATGGTCTCTACCGTGCCCTTATCAATAACATGGTTGTAGGCGTAAGCCAGGGTTTCAAGAAGGAACTCGAGATCGTGGGTGTTGGTTACCGTGCCACCAACCAGGGTCAGGTTCTGGAGCTCGCCCTCGGTTTCTCTCACGCTATCTACTTGAAGATGCCTGCTGAGGTTAAGGTAGAGGCTAAGAGTGAACGCAACAAGAATCCGCTCATCACTCTGGAGTCTTGCGACAAGCAGCTCCTCGGTCAGATTTGCGCTAAGATTCGTTCATTCCGCAAGCCTGAACCTTATAAGGGCAAGGGTGTTAAGTTCGTTGGCGAGGTTATTCGCCGCAAGTCTGGTAAAACGGCTGCTGCCAAATAATAAGTAGAACATCATGATATCTAAATTAGAAAGACGTAATAAGATTAAAGCACGCATCCGTGGCCGCATCAGCGGTACTCCCGAGCGTCCCCGCCTGTGTGTCTTTAGAAGCAACAAGCAAATTTATGCCCAGGTCATTGACGACCTCGCCGGCAACACTCTCGTTTCAGCTTCTTCTAAGGGCATTGACGAGGGAACAAAGAGTGAAATCGCTGCCAAGGTTGGTGAAATCGTAGCTAAGAAGGCTCTCGAGGCTGGTATCAGCACTGTTGTTTTCGACCGCAATGGTTTCCTGTTCCATGGTAGAATTAAATCATTAGCTGACGGCGCTCGCAAAGGCGGACTTAAATTTTAATAAATCATCATGGTTAAGAAAAATAATAGAGTTAAAATATCGAGCGACATCGAGCTTAAGGAGCGTCTGGTTGCCATCAACCGCACTACTAAGGTGACTAAGGGTGGTCGCACGTTTACATTTGCTGCTATCGTCGTTGTTGGCGACGGTAACGGTATTATCGGTTACGGCCTTGGTAAGGCTAACGAGGTTACCACCGCCATCTCTAAGGGTGTTGAGGTAGCTAAGAAGAACCTTGTTAAGGTTCCCGTACACAACGGAACTATTCCTCACGAGCAGGTCGCTAAGTTTGGCGGTTCTCGCGTCATCATGATGCCCGCAACCCCTGGTACCGGTGTGAAGGCCGGTGGTGCGATGCGTGCTGTATTTGAGAGCATCGGTGTTACCGACGTGATCTGTAAGTCTAAGGGTTCTTCTAACCCCCACAACCTCGTGAAGGCTACAATCGCTGGCCTCCAGGAGATGAGAAGTCCCCTCGAGATCGCTCACTATCGCGGCGTCACTCTTGATAAGGTGTTTAACGGTTAATAAGAAAGGATTTTATTATGGCTAAGATACAAGTCAAGCAAGTTAAGAGTCGCATCAATCGTCCCGAGCGTCAGAAGAGAACTCTCGATGCGCTGGGTCTGCACAAATTGAATCAAGTAGTGGAGCACGAAGATACTCCCGAAATCTTGGGTATGGTTAACGCTGTTCGTCACCTGGTAGTTGTTACCAAGGCTGGTGAATAATTAAATTACAATTAAAGAATATGGAATTACATAATTTACAACCCGCTGTAGGTTCAAATAAGAAGAAACGTCGCATCGGCCGTGGACCCGGTTCAGGCAAGGGCGGTACTTCAACTCGTGGTCACAAGGGTGCTAAGTCACGCTCAGGCTACAAGAACAAAGTTGGTTTTGAGGGTGGTCAGATGCCTTTGCAGCGTCGTCTCCCCAAGACTGGTTTCCAGAACATCAACCGTGTTGAGTACAAAGCTATCAACCTGGTTGTTCTCGAGGCTATGGCTGAGCAAAACAATCTTGAAAAGATTACCGTTGCCGACCTCATGCAGGCAGGTCTGGTACGCAAGGGCCAGCTCGTTAAGGTCCTTGGCATGGGTACTCTCACTCGCAAGCTCGAGGTTGAGGCCAATGCATTCTCAAAGACAGCCGAGGCTGCTATCACTTCGGCCGGTGGTTCAATTGTTAAACTCTAATTCTGATGAAGCTTATTTCAACAATTAAGAACATCTGGAAGATTGAGGATCTGCGCAATCGTCTCGGCATCACTCTGTTTTTCATCCTGATCTATCGTATCGGATGTTACATTGTGTTGCCGGGCATCAACCCCGCTGACCTCGAGGCAATGCGTAATTTCACTAACAGTGGCCTTATGCAGCTCCTCGATATGTTCTCGGGTGGTGCGTTCTCGCAGGCGTCAATCTTTGCATTGGGTATCATGCCCTACATCACCGCTTCTATCGTTATCCAGCTTCTGGGTATGGTATTGCCGCAGTTCAAGAAGATGCAGCAGGAAGGTGAGAGTGGCCGCATGAAACTCAACCAGTACACCCGTTACCTTACCGTGGCAATCCTGCTCGTTCAGGCTCCTGCTTACCTTATCAACCTGCAGATGCAGGTGAATGGTGCCGGTGGTCACGCTAGTATCGGTTTCTGGATGATGCTTTACCTTACTCTGGTTCTTACCGGCGGTGCCATGTTCATCATGTGGCTTGGCGAGAAGATCACCGACAAGGGTATTGGTAACGGTATCTCGATGATCATCCTCGTGGGTATCATCGCTCGTTTCCCCGGTGCAATTGTTCAAGAGTTCGTAGGACGTCTTAACACTGCTCAGGGTGGACTCGTGATGTTCCTCGTGGAAATTATCCTTCTGTTTGCAGTTATCGCTGGTGGCGTTATGCTGGTGCAGGGTACCCGCAAGGTCCCCGTGCAGTATGCAAAGCGCATCGTAGGTAATAAGCAGTATGGTGGCGCACGCCAGTACATCCCCCTGAAGGTGAATGCTGCTAACGTGATGCCTATCATCTTTGCACAGGCACTTATGTTCATCCCCATCACTCTCGCGGGATTCAACAAGCAGGATGAAGGTGTCCTCGGTTCATTTGCCCGTGTCTTTGGTGACATGGATGGTGTATGGTATAATGTTGTATACTTCCTGATGATTGTTGCGTTCACTTATTTCTACACTGCAATCACAGTACGCCCCAATGATATCGCTGAGAACCTCAAGAAGAACAGTGGTTTTGTTCCCGGCATTAAGCCTGGTAAGAAGACTGCCGAGTTCTTGGATTCGATCATGTCTCGCATTACCCTGCCTGGTTCTCTTTTCCTTGGTGCTGTAGCTATTCTTCCTGCGTTTGCCCGCTTCTTCGGCGTGAACCAGCAGTTTGCTCAGTTCTTTGGCGGAACATCACTTCTCATCCTTGTGGGTGTTGTTCTGGATACCTTGCAGCAGATAGAGACTCACCTCATGATGCACCACTATGATGGTCTCATGAAGTCTGGTAAAATCAAAGGTCGCACCAATTAATTCTGTACACTGACAGTAACAGTGCGTTTCTTGAGATGATATATCTTAAAACAGATGAAGAAATCGAGCTTCTGCGTGAAGCTAACCTTGTAGTGGCCCGCACACTTGGCGAAGTCGCCAAGTGGGTGGCCCCCGGGGTTACTACTCGCAAGCTTGACCAGATAGCTGAAGACTATATTCGTTCACAGGGGTGCGTCCCTGGTTTCAAAGGCTTGTATGGCTTTCCTGCCACATTATGCATCTCGGTTAACGAGGTTGTAGTTCACGGTTTCCCATCAGGCTATGCTTTGCGCGAAGGAGACATTGTCTCTTGTGACTGCGGAGCAGTGACACCAGCGGGTTTTAACGGCGACTCTACTTACACGTTTTGTGTAGGTGAGGTGAGCGAGGAAGTGAAGGCCCTGTTGCGCACAACCAAGGAATCACTTTACCTTGGAATCGAGAAAGCTGTTCCTGGCAATCGCATCGGTGATATCGGCAACACGATTCAGACCTATTGTGAGCGTCATGGATATAGCGTGGTTCGAGAGATGTGCGGCCATGGAGTGGGTAAGAAACTTCATGAGGATCCCGAGGTTCCAAACTACGGCCGCCGTGGTACCGGTGCTCTTATCAAGAACGGTATGGTCATTGCTATTGAGCCGATGATCAACATGGGTAGCAAGAATATTGTCACTGAGAGTGACGGCTGGACTACCCGCACCCGCGATCGCAAGCCCAGTGCTCACTTTGAGCACACTATTGCGGTGCATCACGGTAAACCTGACATCCTTTCCTCGTTTGACTATGTGAAGGAAGTCCTTGGCGACCGCTTCATCTGATTGAGATTATTATTTAGAAATACACAATTTTAGATTACTACTAGTTTATGGCTAAGCAGACAGCAATAGAATTAGACGGTGTTATCGTGGAGTCGTTGTCCAACGCTATGTTCCGCGTGGAACTTGAGAACGGTCATCCCATCATTGGCCACATTTCTGGCAAGATGCGCATGCACTACATCAAGATCCTTCCCGGTGACAAGGTTCGAGTGGAGATGAGTCCTTACGATTTGACCAAAGGAAGAATTTCATTTAGATACAAATAAAAAAAGACAAACATAGAACTATGAAAGTAAGAGCCTCTATCAAAAAGCGCACTCCTGATTGCAAGATCGTTCGACGCAAGGGTCGCTTGTATCTTATCAACAAGAAGAACCCCAAGTTCAAGGTGCGTCAGGGCTAATTTGCCGCTCTTGTAACAGGTTTGCACTCGATTAAAGCACTTTTTTAGCGTTAATCGTTCAATATTTCAATAAATTTGATTAATTTTGCAAAAAAATTTAATAGTATAATATGGCAGTACGTATTGTCGGAGTAGATTTACCCCAAAATAAGCGCGGTGTTATCTCGTTGACCTACATCTATGGTATAGGTCGCAGCAGTGCCGCAACCATCCTTAAGAAAGCCGGCGTCAGCGAGGATACAAAGGTTAAGGATTGGACCGATGCCGAGGCAGCAAAGGTGCGCGAGGTGATCGGTAACGAATTCAAGGTGGAAGGTGACCTTCGCACCGAAATTCAGATGAACATCAAGCGTCTCATGGACATTGGTTGCTATCGTGGCATCCGTCACCGTAACGGTCTTCCCGTTCGTGGTCAGAGTACAAAGAACAATGCCCGCACTCGTAAGGGTCGCAAGAAAACAGTTGCAAACAAGAAGAAAGCTACTAAATAATAATTAAGTATGGCAAAAAAGACAGTCGCAGCAAAGAAGAGAGTTGTTAAGGTTGACGGTGTAGGTCAGCTTCACGTGCATTCTTCTTTCAACAACATTATTGTGTGCCTCGCTAACGGTGAGGGACAGGTTATTTCATGGTCTTCAGCCGGCAAGATGGGCTTCCGTGGTTCTAAGAAGAACACTCCCTACGCAGCTCAGATGGCCGCTCAGGATTGTGCAAAGGTTGCTTACGACCTGGGCCTTCGCAAGGTCAAGGCGTATGTAAAAGGTCCTGGCAACGGACGTGAGTCAGCTATCCGTACCATCCACGGTGCAGGTATCGCAGTAACAGAGATCATCGACGTTACTCCGCTTCCCCACAACGGTTGCCGTCCTCCCAAGAGAAGAAGAGTATAATATTTTTGGCTGTATTACATTCGTTAAACTCTTGTATTAACATCATCTATTTTTATTTTTCGCGAATCTCCTTACAGTGATTGGATTGCAATCTACATCAACCTCTCTGCAATCGCGGCTGCACTGTGGCGATTCCACAACAAATCTTTAATTATTTAGAAAAAAATGGCTAGATATACCGGTCCAAAATCTAAAATTGCTCGCAAGCTTGGTGAACCCATCTTTGGTGAAGATAAGGCTTACTCTAAGAGACCTTACGCTCCCGGTCAGCATGGCGCCAACAAGAGAAGAAAACTCTCTGAGTACGGTACACAGCTTCGCGAAAAACAAAAAGCTAAATACACCTACGGTGTACTGGAGCGTCAGTTCCGCAACCTGTTTAAGAAAGCTTCTGCAGCTAAGGGCGTAACTGGTGAAAATCTTCTTCAGTTGCTCGAGCAACGTCTCGACAACGTTGTTTATCGTCTGGGTATTGCTCCTACTCGTGCAGCTGCTCGTCAGCTGGTTCTTCACCGACACATCACCGTTGACGGAGGTGTTGTAAACATCGCTTCTTACAACGTTGTTCCTGGTCAGGTTGTTGCAGTCCGCGAGAAGTCTAAGTCACTCGAGGTTATTCAGGACGCTCTTGCTGGTTTCAACCACAGCAAGTATCCTTGGATCGAGTGGGACGAGAGCGTAAAGGGTGGTAAGCTTCTCCACCTTCCCGCACGCGAGGATATTCCTGAAACTATCAAGGAACAGTTGATCGTCGAGTTGTATTCTAAACAGTAAAATTTTAACAGTCCATGGCTATTTTAGCATTTCAGAAACCAGACAAGGTGCTCATGCTCGAAGCCGACAGCACCTTTGGCAAATTCGAGTTCCGTCCTTTGGAACCCGGTTATGGTGTTACCATCGGTAACGCACTGCGCCGCATCCTCTTGTCAGGACTCGAAGGCTATGCAATCTGCAACATCCGCATTGACGGTGTGCAACATGAGTTCGCAACCATTCCCGGCGTTAAGGAAGACGTTACTAATGTAATCCTTAACTTAAAGAAGGTTAGACTGAAACGCATTGTTGAGGACATCGATACAGAGAAAGCATCTGTCAAGGTTTCAGGCCAGGATGTGTTTAAAGCTGGTGACATTGGCAAGGTCCTGAGTGGTTTTGAGGTCCTTAATCCTGACCTTGAGATCTGCCACGTGGATCCTTCTGCATCATTCCAGATTGAACTTTCTATTAATAAGGGTAGGGGATATGTTCCCGCTGAGGAGAATGTTAACCCCAACGATCCTGTTGATGTTATTGCCATCGACTCGATCTATACTCCCATTATTAATGTGAAACCCTCGGTAGAGAATTACCGTGTGGAACAGAAGACCGACTACGAGAAACTTATACTTGAAATTACTACCGACGGTTCTATTCATCCCAAGGATGCGTTGAAGGATGCTGCTAAGATCCTTATCCAGCACTTCATGCTGTTCAGCGATGAAAAGATTGCTATCGATGTAGAACAAGGCAATGGCGTTGAGGAATTTGACGAGGAAGTACTCAAGATGCGTCAGCAGCTCAAGACTAAGCTCGTTGAGATGGACCTCTCGGTTCGCGCTCTCAACTGCCTTAAGTCTGCCGAGGTTGAGACTCTTGGTGAACTTGTTGTATTCAACAAGAACGACTTGCTTAAGTTCCGTAATTTCGGTAAGAAATCGCTGTCAGAGCTTGAAGAGCTGCTCGCTAACCTGGGCCTCTCATTCGGCATGGATATTTCAAAGTATAAATTAGAAAAAGAGTAATTAACGATGAGACATAATAAAAAATTCAACCACTTAAGCCGCAAGAAAGCTCACCGTGACGCAATGTTGTCAAACATGACTACATCGCTGATTCTCCACAAGAGGATTTTCACAACTCTTGCAAAGGCTAAGGCTCTGCGCGTATATGCTGAGCCCATCATCAACCGCGCTAAGGACAATACTACTGCTTCTCGCCGCGTTGTTTTCAGCTATCTTCAGAGCAAGGAAGCTGTTACAGAGTTGTTCACCAATATCGCTGGCAAGATTGCCGACCGTCCCGGTGGATACACTCGTATCCTGAAACTTGGCAACCGTCTTGGTGATAACGCTAAGACTTGCTTTATCGAGCTCGTTGACTACAATGAGGCTATGCTCGATGCTAAGGCACAGGAAGCTGCTGCTAAGAAGAAGACTACTCGTCGCAGCCGTCGTTCAACCAAGAAGGTTGAGGCTCCTGCTGAGGAGATTAAGGCTGCTGAGTAAGCTCTTGCCTTACAACTGGTTATCAGATAAGTCTGTAACTTATTATACTATCACCCTCAGGACTTGTCCCGGGGGTGATTTTTTTACCTTTATACCTAATATGCATTTTCATTAAACACAGAAAGTGCATTGGGGCATGTATAAGATTTTAGATTATCATTGTGTCAGGATTTTTGCTATATTGAACGAACATAGCGGTTCCTATATGAGCGAAAGATAGTACAAATCATGCCTATGAGAAGTAAAATATTGGCAATTGCTCCTAACTTGCACTTTCTGGGTTAAATGCTTTTAACCATACTAAACCGTTGATATGAAACACTTTGCTTTTTACTTGTTTGCTGTGATGCTGTTTGTTGGTGGCATTGCCAGTGCTGGTAACCGTGGCTCTAATGTCAGGGGCGATGTTGATGGTGATGGCGTTGTCGATGTTAGTGACATCAACGCTGTCGTTAATGTCGTACTGGGAAAGGGGCAGGCGAGTGATTTTGGTGGTTCGTGTGATGTCAATGATGATGGCTCGGTTGATGTGGGTGACATTAACTGTGTGCTAGACCTTTTGTTAGGAAGAAAAGATGGAATTGACCGTGTGTGTCTTGCCTATGCTCCATATTACCGATCGCAGTTGCCTTTTGCCAACATGGTGACCCATGTGTGTTTCAACGCAGCCGAGGTGTATGTGCGCAATAACGTGTATCAACGTTTTAAACTCCAGGGCGATAACAACACTACGGCATTAAAGAAGGTTCTTGCCCTCAAAGAGGCTAACCCTGACTTGAAGATTCTGCTTTCGTTCACTCACACTGTGGTTAATAGTGATAATCGCCAGGACGGTGGTTTCAGTGCAATTGCCGCTTCTGGTGAAAACCGCATTAAATTTGCCCAGGATTGCCTTGCCTATATGCGTTCATGGAATCTTGACGGTATTGACCTTGACTGGGAAATGCCTGGTTTGTCGTGGAGTGGGGCGGCATGCGATCCGCTTAACGACACCGACAACTTCACGTTGCTTGTAAAGCAGTTGCGCGAGACGCTGGGTAACGATTATCTCATCACTTTAGCGGGGTATGTCATGGATAAGCGCCGCGTGTCAACAGGTGGCTGGAAATACTTTGACCTCAAGGCAATCAAACCCTATATTGACTGGGTTAACATCATGACCTATGACCTGGATGATGCCAGTGGAGGACATCGAGGTTTTAACTCGGCATGTAAAAGCTCCACTTCCTATTGGGACATTGAGCGCACGCTTACCGAATATGAGAATGCGGGATATGGGGCGGAACAGATGGTGCTGGGCATTCCTTTCTATGTGCGACACAGTTTTGAATCTTCCCCCGGGGTTATCGATTACCGTGATTTTCACAAGTATTCGTCTTCGCTAGGTTATAATTTCAATAATTGGGACGAAGAGGCCCAGTGTCCTTATATGACTTTCAATGGTACTTTTTATGGATCATATGATAACGTGAAGAGTATCACTGTGAAGGGTGAGCGTTATGTCGACACCGGTAGGGTGCGCGGCCTGATGTACTGGGATGCCGGTGCCGATGACATTGACTACTCGCTATCCTCGGCGTGCTGGAGGGCTGTTTTTAAAAATAAGTAATTAATAATCGGGTGTTCACTATGAAGCGTTTATTTATTTTGTTTTCGTTGGCAACATTAGTTGCGGTTTCTCTTAGGGCAGGTGCATGGATACGCATCAATCAGTTGGGATATCTTCCGGTCACGGTCAAGGTGGCTGTCCTCATGTCTAATGAAGCTGTTAACGTCAAGTCGTTTCAACTGATCGATGCAAATACCGGAAAGGTTGCTTACACCTCAAAGCTGGTTACCCCCTCGGGGGCGCTCCAGCACATGAAGTCGACTTATAGGCTTGATTTCTCGTCGTTCACCACGGCCGGCAAGTACTATGTTGCAGTAAAAGGTGTTGCACAGAGCCCGTTTTTTTCTATCGACAGCCATGCCTATGACGGGACGGCCGACTTCGTGCTTAACTACATGCGGCAGCAGCGTTGCGGGTTCAACCCGTTTACCGGCGACAGCTGCCACAGGAAGGATGGCTACATCAAGTATCATCCCATCAAGGAAGGACAATTCCTGGACGTGACAGGCGGTTGGCACGATGCCGCCGACCTGCTGCAGTATACCACCACGTCGGCCAATGCTATCTACCAGATGATGTTTGCCTTTGAACAAAATCCCGATGCCTTTGCCGATGAGTACCAGGCCAACGGGCTGAAAGGCTCGAATGGCATTCCTGATATCGTGGATGAGATTTATTGGGGACTTGACTGGCTGGACCGCATGAACCCCGAGAAGGGTGAGCTGTATAACCAGATTGCCGATGACCGCGACCACATAGGCACAAAACTGCCCAAGGACGATCCTGCCGACTATGGTTTTGGTCCCAATAACGGACGTCCGGTTTACTTCGTCAACGGTAAGCCTCAGCAGCGCGGCAAGTTCATGAACGCGACTATGGGAGCCGCCAGCACGGCCGGAAAATTTGCCAGTGACTTCGCCTTCGGGTCCAAGGTGCTGGCACCTTATTACCCCGGGTTTGCTGCTCACATAGGAGGCAAAGCCGTGGATGTTTATCAGGTTGGAATCGACATGCCAGGCAATGCCCAGACGGTGTCGGTGGTTTCGCCATATATATATGAAGAGGACAATTGGGTCGACGACATGGAACTCGGTGCTGCCGAGCTCTACAGGATGACCCGCGACAAGAAATACATTGACCAGGCTATGGAATATGGCCGCCGCGAGCCCATCACGCCATGGATGGGAGCCGATAGCGCACGCCACTATCAGTGGTATCCCTTCATGAACATGGGGCACGTGCAACTTGTCAAGGCTGCACGCGAAACCGGGAACGACCGTCTTGCCGCAGAGTTTGTCTCCAACCTTCGTACCGGTATACAGCGCACGCTCGACCGGGCCAACGCCACCGGCAATCCGTTCTTGTGGGGTATTCCAGGCGTGTGGTGCAGCAACAACCTCACCACCGCGATGCTCACCCAGTGCATCCTGTACCGCACTCTCACGGGCGACCGGGCCTATGAATACATGGAAGCGGCCCTGCGAGACTGGCTCTTCGGCTGTAACCCGTGGGGAACCAGCATGGTCGTAGAACTACCGGCTAATGGCGTCTATCCTCATGCGCCACACAGCAACTATGTGTTCCAGAACGCGGGCATGCCCACAGGTGGACTAATTGACGGACCCGTGTATACCTCGATTTTCAATAGCCTCAAAGGAGTCAACCTCACCGATGACATGCCGCATGTGACCTCAAATGCCTACGAACAGTTTCAGCCAGGCGATGTGGTCTATCACGACGTCACTCACGACTATAGCACCAACGAGCCCACAATGGACGGCACCGCCTCGCTCACCTTCCCGCTGTCTTTTTACCAGATGGAGGGAGCTTCACAGCGCTAATGCTTGTGTGCTTCGATAATTTTTATTACTTTTGCTAATCAATATCAATCATTAATTTTTCACCACGATATGAAGAAACTAATTTCCATACTCAGCATCACATTGGCACTATGCTCTTGCTCGGCCAATGCTGGTACACCTGCCAAAACTTCTCCGGCCGACGCCGTGACTCCGGCCAAAACAGTTAAGTCAGTAAACGCTGTTGCCAAGCAGCAGATGAGATTCCACTGCGGGAGCGACACCATTGCTATCAACGAACTTCTTAACAAAGGATATGCCAGTGGGCTTAAAGACCCCAATGAACTGGTTGCATTTTATGCCCAACAACTCCTAGGGACACCCTATGTGGCACACACCCTTGAAGGCGACACCGAGATGCTCACCATCAACATTCACCAGCTCGACTGTACCACATTCATCGAGACCCTGTATGCTCTCTCTCGCACCACGATGACCGGTCGCTACTCGTGGAGGGACTATGCATCACATCTGGAGAACCTGCGTTACCGCAATGGCGAAATGAGCGACTACTCCAGCCGCCTGCACTACATCAGCGAGTGGATTGTTAACAACCACAGCCGCGGCAACCTCGTGGAGGTGACTCCTGATATTCCCACCGCCGACTACCTTGTCAAGAACATCAACTTCATGAGCACGCACAAGGATAGCTACACCTCCCTCAAGAACGATGCCGAGATGGTTGAAAAGATCAAAGGCTTTGAAGCAGGATACCGCAATCACCGCATGCCCTACATCAAGAAACAGTGGCTTAAGAACAAAGACGTGAAAGCAGCATTGAAGACTGGCGACTTTGTTGGCCTCGTAACCAACGCCCAGGGACTCGACATTTCCCATCTGGGTATAATATATAAGGATAAACAAGGCGAAATACATCTGCTTGACGCTTCAATGATAGGCAAGAAGGTGATGTTAGAGACCCCCAGCATGTACGATATGCTTCGCAATCGCAAGAGTAACCTGGGTATTCGCGTCTTCCGCATCATGCCCTGACCAAAGCTACCGCATCAAGTCAAGGGAGGGATTGTACCGGCAACAATCCCTCCCTTAGCTTTTTTATTGCCACCAAGATTTACCCATCCCCTCCGCGTGCCACGCCCCTCTGTCCCCCGCTGTCCTCCTCCGTGCGGTCCCGTTTGCGGCCCCATTGTGGCCGCTGTCCCTCCCCGTGCCGTCCCCCCCCGGCCTTC
>JAZQPG010000262.1:0-2893 GCA_045628365.1 Sodaliphilus sp.
CAGCAAGGCGGGCTATGACATGTGGCCTGGCCCCAATGGCACCGGTTCGTCGCGCAAGATGCTCTTGGGCAGCCTTGACGAGAGCCTGCAGCGCATGGGCCTGGACTATGTCGACATCTTCTACTCTCACCGCTACGACGGCGTTACTCCCATCGAGGAAACCATGCAGGCGCTCGTAGACATCGTGCGTGCCGGCAAGGCGTTGTACGTGGGCTTGAGCAACTATCCTGTTGAGAAGCTCGCGCAGTGTGTCGAGTATCTCGAGGCGCGCGACGTGCACCCCGTCATCTACCAGGGTAAGTACAACATGTTGTGCCGCGAACCTGAGGACGGCCACCTGCAGTACTGCAAGGAGCACGGCATGGCGTTCACCGCGTTCTCGCCCATCATGAAGGGCCTGTTGACCGACAAGTACCTTCACGGCATTCCCGCCGATTCGCGCGCAGCCCTGGGCAACGCCGTGAGCAAGGCCGATGTCGATGCTATACGCGACAAGATCGTGAAGCTCAACGACCTGGCGCTGCAGCGCGGCAACACCCTGGCACAGATGGCCACCGCATGGTTGCTGCGCCGCGACGAGGTGACATCGGTAATCATTGGTCCCCGCACCGTGGACCAGCTCAAGGATAGCCTCACCGCCCTGCACGTGGCCCCCTTCGGCCAGGAGGAGCTCACCCTCATCGACAACATCCTCGCTGAGTAAATTAGAGAGGAGAGATTAGAGATAAGAGATTAGAGAGACGTTTCCGAGAAAAAAAGTTTGGAATTTTGCCCAAATCTCCCCTTTTTACCCTGGATTTGAGCAAAATTCTAAACTTATTTTTGTCTCAAATGATAATTTGGGGCCACCTTGACACGTTATATTATTAGGCGTGAAACATCAGAAAAAAATAACATAAGTTTGATGAAGAAGATATTTTTTACTTTGACATTGTTGGTTGCTGTGGTGCAGATGGTGTGTGGCCAAAAGCTGACACCCGCGCTGCAGCAGATGAACAAGTGGGCCGATGCCGCAGTGGTGTCGCCCGTGGGTAGGGTGCGGCCGCTCATCGGATTGTCGGCATCCACTGGCAAAACCACCTCGGTGGTGGGGCAGAACTACTACAACGCTGTGATACGCGCCGGGGGTATCCCGGTGATTATCCCGGCCGACACTACCACGGCCTATCTGGCCGAGGTGGTCAAGGAACTAGACGGCCTGCTGCTGATAGGCGGCGTCGACGTGGACCCGTCGTTCTTCGGCGAGAAAGCCCATGCCAAGCTGGGTGATGTAGACACCCTGCGCGATGTCAACGAACTGAAACTCATACGTCTGGCTACAAACCGCAACATCCCCGTCCTGGGCGTGTGCCGCGGTTGCCAGATGCTCAACGTGGCCCTGGGCGGCAGCCTCATCCAGGATATCCCGTCGCAGGTCAGCGACCACAGCATCACCCACCGTGTCACCGCCGGTGACCAGCGCATCCATGCCATCAGCATTGCCGAGGGCAGCACCCTGCACCGCATCCTGGGCAAGACCTCGCTCGAGGTCAACAGCGCCCATCACCAGGCAGTGAAAGCCGTGGCTCCCGAGGCCCACGTTGATGCCACCAGCGCCGACGGCGTTATAGAGGCCATCGACTTCTACCCGCTGCACCGCGTCCTGGGCGTGCAATGGCATCCCGAGGGATTCCGCGGTCAGGATGAGGACATGAACAAGATATTTGACTTCTTCATTGGCGAGGCATCGCTGTTCAAGAAAGCCAAGGAAATACACGGCCGCGTGCTCTCGGTCGACAGCCACACCGACGCCCCGCTCAGTTTCACCCGCCAGCACACCACCCTGGGCCAGCGTTGCACTAACCGCGTCAATATCCCCAAGATGCAGGAGGGTTATCTCGACTCACAGTTCCTCGCGGCATGGGTGTGGAGCGATACCTCGGAGGTGAAAAACGGCAAGAAGACCTACGTGCCGCGGCCGCTCAATGATGCCACCTTTGACAACGCGTGGGCCAAGACCCTGTGGCTCATCAACGTCACCAAACAGCAGGTGGCGCAGTACAGCGACCTGTGCGGATTTGCAACGAGTGCCGATGACGTGGCCCGCCTCAAGGCACAGGGCAAGAAGGCTATCTTCATCGGCGTGGAGAACGGCCTGGGACTGGGGTATGACCTGTCCAGGGTGGAACAGCTTGCCGGCATGGGAGTGAAATACATCACCTTGACCCATACCCGCGACAACCAGGTGTGCAACTCATCGAGCAACACCGTCGACGGCAACAAGGGATTGACCGACTTTGGCCGCAAGGTGGTCAAGGAGATGAACCGCCTGGGCGTGATGGTGGACCTGTCCCACTGCAGCGAGGGCACCTTCTGGGACGTGATGGAACTGAGCACCAAACCCGTGATATGCTCACACTCGGGCGCCCGAGCGCTGTGTGACCACGACCGCAACCTCACCGACCGGCAGCTCCAGGCCCTGGCACAGCACGGCGGCGTGGTGCAGGTCGACGCCTACGAGGGCTACCTGCGCAAGGACGGCAAGGCCACCATCGTCGACGTCATTGACCAGATTGACTATATCGTGAAAGTGGCCGGCATTGACCACGTGGGCATAGGCAGCGACTTTGACGGTGGTGCCGGCGTCCCTGGCCTCAATGCCGACAACGACATGATCAACATCACCATGATGCTGCTTGAGCGTGGCTACACCGAGCAAGACCTGGCCAAGATATGGGGCGGAAACTTCTTCCGCGTCATGACCGCCCAGTAACCAAAACGCCCTAATAGGGACAGTCCTAGGCTGTCAAGTTTGTTTGGAAATGATGTCCCAAAATCTATGTGATTGCTACCCGGTAAAACGTCAGAGACGTTAGAGGCTCGGAGAGCATCACTATGCGAAACCCCATGCAAG
>JAZQPG010000263.1:0-5193 GCA_045628365.1 Sodaliphilus sp.
TCGCCATTGTTGTGGTAGCGGCAGATGGGCTTGATGTACAATGTGCCGCTCGGGATGGATGCCGGGATGCTAATGCTATAGTCGTATGCAAGTCCATAATTAGGCAGCAAACTGCTTAACCTGTCGCTGTAAAGCGTTGCCAGGCGTGCGCCGTCGGGTGAGTAGAGTCCCAGGCCGTAGTCGAGGTCGGCAGTCGTGGAGATCTGGCTATAAACACCGAAGTGCAGTGTGACGTTGGGGAATGACACGCTTGAACTTGAGCGTATTACCGAAGCCGATGTCGGTGTCATGTCGGTGCAGTACATGGGAGTTTGCTCTAAACTGGATATGGTCTTGTTCTCGGGCGTGATGCCGATGACCATTGCCGAGCCCACGATGTAGCCGTCGTCGCTCACGCTGCTGCCTGCGCCCTGGTCGTCGGGGTTGAGGTTGGTGAGCAAGAAGTAACCGTCGCTCTTGCCGCTCCAGCCCCAGTTAATGTGGAACAGGCCGCTGGCGTCAATACCGTCGCAAACGAACGAGTGGCCGCCGCCGTTGTAGGCCGAGCCGCGATACACCACGGGACGCTTTGCTGCAAGCTCGCTATAGATGAGGGTTGCCCACTCCTCGGCGGTGTAGTTTGCGCGGGTCAGGTAACGGGCGGTGGGGGCATAACGGAAGTATTTGTACAGCGCCGAGCCTATGTTGGCTGTCGCTGCGCCCGACGAGTTGTTGTAGTTCATCTCGAGTGACTGGCCGCAATAGAGCATCAGCTTGGCCACTGCGGTGGCCGATGCGTCGTTGTCGTTCCATAGATAATAGTCCTTCATAGCACTCATGCTGGGGAAGCCTGAGGGACTCAGTGACGGCATGTAGATGCCCTTGGTCCTAGTGGTATAGGCGGGTATGGTCTGTGAAATGCTTGCGGGCCACTTGTGGTAGTACATCACCTGTGCCATTGCAGTTGCCACACAACCGGTAACCGAACGAGTGGTGCCGCTGTAGACGGGGCACTGGTTGTTGAATGGAGCACTTTGGTTCCACTTGCTGCTGAGCAGCGGTGCGATGGGCGTGCGCGAGATGCTGCCGTTGGGCACGGGCATGCTGTCTTCGCCGGTGAGGTTAGCCGCCTGCACTTCGTAGCACTCAAGCAGTTCCTTGAGGCCGTCGGGCATGTCATTAGGGTCGATGGTGCCGCTGTCGCTGTAGCCCAGTACTTCGGGCATGCGGTCGCCGCCGGCTGCGATGACAAACGAGTTGCTTGAGTTAAACACATAGTAGGCCGGGGCAGCAGTGGCATGTGTGCCCTGTACCTTGTTGGGCATGGCCTGCATGTCGGCTACATTGATGTTGATGCCTTGGCGCGACAACGCGGCGTTAGCGCGCACGAGCGCCTGCTGGCGCGTGATGGGGGCGGCGCCCACTGCGATAGCGGCGAGAATGAATAAACCCCCAGAGAGTATTCTGTGTTTCATAATTTGGTAATTATTAGCGGTTTGTAAAAACGATAATTTTAAACTACAAAGATAGTAAAAATTGTTTAGTAAACAGCAATGTACAGGGGTGTTTTTTGAAAAACGTTGTTGTTTTTTTGTGAGGGAGAGGGAGGATAGGCTCTCTAGGCATTCTAGGCTCTCTAGGGTTTATAAAAGGGGATAAGCCACATAGGCTATATAGACTAGATGGTCTATATGGTTTCTTATCCCCTTTGACTTATTCGGCTCTCCTCTTTGGGGGAGAGGATTTTTTTACAAGTTCAGGAGGTTGTTCAGGGTGAGGTTGAGGTCGGTGATGTCGACTGTGCCGTTGCCGTCAACGTCGGCTCGCTCGATATATATCGGGAAGCTGATTTCCTCGTTGAGCAGGATACCGATGATGATGTTCAGGTCGTTAACGTCTACTGTGCCGTCGGCGTTGATGTCGCAGGGGGTGAAGTCGCTGCCCATGATGGTGTGGCCGTAAAGACCGCCGTTATTGGTCAACAGGCCGTTCTTGTAAATGTAGATGAACACCATGTAGTCTTTGCCGGTCTCCAGGTCGGGGAATTCAAACGCGATTTCCTTGGTTTCGCCACATTGCAACGAGAGTGAATTGTCAATTCTTGCAACCCCTTTTTCCGGAACCTGGTTAGTGACTGTATACAAATAGGCTCTGATATAGTCGTCATATTCTTGGTCGATGCTGTTGTTGGTCACATTGCAGGTGAAGGCAAACGTGTTGCCATATATCTTCTTGCCAGGCATGAGGTTCTTGACCGTGTAGGAATCAAACGCGAGGTATTCGGAATAAGACTCACCAATGTTTATCGTGTCTTGCCATATCGCGCTGGCAGGACCTTCGTCATAAGAAAGCATGAGCGTATGGTTTCCGGCAGTAGGCGTTGAGAAATGCATCACGATGTCTCCGGTCTCCCCTGGGCTCATGGGGCACTGGGCCATTGAGTGGCATTTGCCGTCGACCAGGAGATAAAGCATGCGGAAGTAGGAGCATCCGGTGTTGGTGACGTTGGCTGTCATTTCGATGGAGCGGTTGGTTTCCATTCTCCCGCTATATGTAGCCGAGTTGACACGGTAAGATGCGGGCTCACTGTTGCCCAGTAACTTAAACGTTAGTTCGGTGGGTGTCACTGTTGCCTGCCAGTTTGTTGCAGATGTTCCAGAACATGCCTTCCACTTGCGGGAATTGTGTAAACAGCAAACAGGGCGTATTATATAAGTTCCTTCCTGTACGATAGCGGGGAAGTTAAACACCCAGTCTCGAGAGGCTCCGTGGCCCGTGGGTAACTGCTTGAACTCGTAGGTATACAGCACGGTCATTAGATTGCCCGATGTGTCATAAAGGCCCATGCCAAAGTCGATGTCGGCGGTTTCGGGATAGAGGTTGTGTGCCACACAATGCAGTGCTACGTCGCTAAATGGCTGGCTAGCGTTGCTGCGTGTGTAGGAAGCCTTTACCAGGCTGAGGTCGTAGCAATACATGATGTCACTGTCGGCGGGATCAATGGGCTTGTTGCCGGGGGTGATGCCGATTATCATACATTGTCTCTTGTTGTAGCCGTCTGAACCTCCGTTGCTTTGGGACGGGGTGGTGAGGTTGGTTGGATAGAAGAACCCGTTGCTCGAGCCTCCCCATCCCCAGTTGATGTGGATGCGGCCCTCAGCGTCAATACCGTCGCATACAAAGGCATGTCCTCCTTTAACATTAGCTCCTGAAAAAGGTATCGGTCGCTTAGCCGCCAGTTCTGTATAAATAAGGTTTGTCCAGTCCACTGCGCTATAATTCTGACGATAGACAGGTTGCGCTGACGGAGCATATCCGAAGTAGTTGATAAGTGCTGTGGCAATTTTTTCAGTGCTAGCGCTGGACTGCAGGCCATAATCCATGTTGATAGCTTGGCCGCAGTAGAGCATTAAGCTTGAGATAGCTTCGGCTTGGACATCGGTGATATTAGAACCATAAGTGTCAAGGATGTTGTTCCATCCGGGGAATCCCTCAGGGCTTAGCTCAGGCATATAAAACCCTCTTGTTTTCGAGGTGTAGGAAGGGATGGGAGTGCTGATGCTATTAGGCCACTTGTGGTAGTGCATCACTTGAGCCATTGCTGTGGCAACGCAACCTGTAACGCAGGGGATGGTCCCGTCATACAAGGGGCATGAAAGGTTATAAGGTGCTCCTTGAGCCCATTTGCAGGTGAGTAGCGGGGCGATGGGGGGACGTCCGCCCAGGCCTGCCTGGCGGGGTAGGGTGGTGTCGATGGTGGACATGTCGCTTGCCGCGATGGCGTAGCTCTCGAGCAATGCCATGAGGCCGTCGGGCATGTCATTGGGGTCGATGGTTCCACTGTCGCTGTAGCCCAGCACCTCGGGCATGCGGTCGTCGCCCGCGGCGATGACAAACGAACTGCTAGAGTTAAACACATAGTAGGCCGGGGCAGCGGTGGCGTGTGTGCCTTGTGCCTTGAGGGGCATAGCCTGCATGTCGGCAACGTTGATGTTGATACCTTGCTTGGCAAGGGAGGCTTGGGCACGGTTTAGTGCCTGCTGGCGCGTGATGGGCGCGGCACTCGCGGCGATAGCCAAGAGCGCAAAAAAAGCTAGCGAAATGGTTTTTCCCATCATGGTGGTCTAAAAAACAGTAAATTGTGTAGTGGTAAAGTAGTTCAGAACTCTCCGAACTCTCTTATCTATTATCTCTCATCTCTCATCTCTCATCTCTCATCTCTAATCTCTAATCTCATTACTTGCCCAGGAGGATATCGAGGGTGGCGTTGAGGTCGTCGATGTCGACGTTGCCATCATTGTTGACGTCGGCACGGCCGCCGTACTTGCTAGCCGAGTCCTTGCCCAGGATGATGTCGATCAGGATGTTGGCATCGGTGATGTCGACGTTGCCGTCACCGTTCACGTCGCCCTTGAGGCCACTGCCGGGGAATGTCACATACCATGTGGTGCCTTGTTGCAAAGTATGCTTGGGCAGGCAATTGAGCCAAGCGTCACCATAGGTGACATAATTTTGACTGGGGAATAAGGATTGGATGAAAGTCTGGTCACTGCTATTGAAGATAAATCCATTCTGGCCGTAAACGTCGATTCTGTCGCAGAGGTGGCCTATGAGCAAGTTGTCATTGATTGCGGGAACCGAGGTGGCAGGTCGCTTGAGTTTAGTAATCGCATTAGCATTGATGCCGCCCACGATTACGCCCTCGGCGCCGGGAGTTTTGCTTACTTTCTTGGTAGATATCTCGCGACGAGTATCGTTGTAACCGGTCACGATGTATGCCTCCAGACCGCTGGCATCCCAGTCGACGGGGTGGAACACTGTGATGTCCTTGTAAGACGCAGTGTTGGAGATGTATCCGTTGATGCGGTTCTCGTTTGCCCATGACGACGATGCGTCGACCAGCAGGCTGAGGTCTTTCCATCGTGCATAGGCAGTAAATGATGATGCGTTGTTGCCCCAGGCGTTGAGGCCCATAGCGGGAATATAGCCTGTGTGCAAGAATGTGAGGTCGGTGAGTTTGGTGCAGTTGTAGAATGCCTGGTCGCCTATTTTAGTAACTGTCTTGGGAATGTTGACATTGGGGAGGCCAGTGCCCTGCAGCGCGTTGTGGCCTATGGTGGTGAGTCCGGGCATGCGTGTAAGGTCCACCTTAGTGACCTGTGACACACCCACGAGGCAACTGTCGCCCACCTCGGTCATGAGGTAGCGCTTGCC
>JAZQPG010000264.1:0-11233 GCA_045628365.1 Sodaliphilus sp.
GGGCCTCGATGTCGGCGGGTTTAGCCTTGGCAGCTACCATCTTACGCAGTTCCAGGCCCTGCCCGCGCAGTTTGCTCTTCACGAGGCGTGTCATGCGGTTAGTGTTCTCAGCCGAATAGGTTTCGGGCATCACGCTCATGGGCACCAGGCCATACTTGTCGGCCAGGTCGCTCACGCCACAGAAGGTGCCTCCGTCGTTGACGGGCGACTTGAACCAGAACTGCACCTTAGCGTCATCGATGGGCAGCGAGGCGGTGTTGATGACCCCCTCAAGCATCATGTTGGCCTTCTCGAGCTGGTCATAGAAGAAGGTGTAGACGTGAGAGAACTCAACGCGCACACTGTCGCCGTGGGCCTTGGCAAAGTTGGCGCGCAGCACGTTGAAGCCGCTGAACATCCAGCAACGTCCTGACTGCTTTTGGTTGTGGATATTCTGCTCAGGGGTCTCGACGCTGAACGTCTTGTTCATCGAGTTGCGGGCCTTGAAATTGCGGGCCAGGTCGTCGATGTTGTTTGCCGCAACGGCGTTGAACAGCGCCTTGTTGGCGGGTGTAGACTGGTAGTCCTTCTCAAAGGTCTGGAGCATCGCGGGAGTGATGCCCTGTGCAACTGCTGTGGCACAAGCCGCTACTGCGGCGAGGGTTAAGATTATCTTCTTCATATTCTAGTATTTTATTCTTATTCTTTAATCATCAGGCGCTCAGCAGCCCACGGGAATGTCGTAACCCTGGAGACGGACGGCGACCTTGAAGGGGGTGGCGCTCTTGCGGGGCTTGGGGCCTCCGTAGTAATAGAACAGACGCTGGATGTCGAATGTCTTGACCGAGACCAGCCGGGTCTCGCCGGGACCAAGCGTGACGGGCACGGTGACGGTGCGCTCGTGGAGTACGGTGCCGTTGAGCATCGAGTAGCGCATGAGCAGGCGCACGGCCGAGATGCGGTGGCTCAGGTTGTTGGTGATGAAAAACGACTCCTTGCTGTCGCTGGCACGCTTGTTATAGCCCCTCAGGGTGACGGCATCCTGGCTCACCGTGGTGGCGGTGTCGCCGGCCTCAGGCATCACGCGGTCCATCGCCACGGCGCCGGTCGAGAGCTGCCGGTGGGTGGTGCGGGTGCGGGCCGCGTCATGGAACTGGGCCATCGCCAGCATGGCTACCATTATGATTGCTATCGTTCTCATAGGTATATCACTTTATTAAACGCATTGCCGTTGCCATTGGCAGGATAAACCTTGCGGAAACCCTCGGCGACTTTCTTCTCTTTTTTCTCGGGTATCACCGACACGCCCTTGAAGATGCTGGGCAGGAAGCGGGCGAAGTTGATTCTCACCTTCACGTCCCAGCCCGGCCGCTCAAAGGTGATCGCGGAGCCATCATTATCGAGCCTGGCATAGCACATCACCGGTTTCTCCAAACTGCCGTCGTCGCAGCGTTTTGAGAACAGATGCAGCTCAAACTCCTTGTCAAGGGCACCCGACACGATAAAGCCAATCTCGGTGCCCGGCAGCATGTCGATGTCGGGGCTCGACAGCAACACGACGTGATAAGGCGGATGCTGGGGGCTCATAAAGCGGCCGGCGGGCATGCGTTCGATGGCCACGGTCATGTCCTCATCGGGGTAATACCAGATGCCCTCCAGCGGCTGCAAGTCCATCTGGGACAGTTTCACGCGCATCGAGTCCTCGTCAACGCCTTCATACACGGCACCCTGATAGGGGTATACCATGATGGCCATGGCCCACTGCACACACATGCTGGCAAGAATGAGAAACAGAACCCTGCGCATAATCAATCCCGGTTATCTTTATTAGTTGGTTGCAAAGCGGTAAGTGAGACCCAGGCTCAGGATTTCCTTGAACTGCCAGTAGGTCCACTTGTCGTCGCGCGGACGCGACTTGTCATATCTCAGGTGGGTGTTCAGCTTGGTGTTGAGGTGGCGTGTCACCGAGAAGGTGAACGTGTTCTCCCAGTCGCCCTGCACGTAGTCATAGTCGGTGAACGCATAGAGGCGTGAGCTCCACGAGATGTTGGGCGTGAAGTTGATCACCCACTTGGCCTCGAGGTTGCTACCGAAGCTGTGCTTGGTGTGCTTGCCCGCGTCGATGCCGAACGATGTGGGCGACAGGCGGGCGATGTCGCGGCATATCTTGAGGTTGTAGCTCAAGGGTGCGATGGCGAGGTTGAAGGTGCGCTCGCCGTGGGCGCTCTTGCCGCTGAAGGTCATACCGAGACCCAGGTTCAGTTCACCGGGCGACAGGAATGCAGCCTTGAGGTCATTAGTGTTTGACTTATAGGTGTTGAAGAACTGGGTCTTGAAATTCAGGGTGGCGCTATAGTACCAGTGTTTCATCGCCTTGTAACCCAGCTGTGAAGTGAACAGGAAGTTATCCTCGTTGACCATGTAGCTGCGCAGGCTGTCGCCGTGGGCAGTGGACACGCCCGCCTTGTAGCGCATCGTGTTGTTAAACATCCAGTTCTTGTGGACGTCCTGGTTGAGGTCACACTTCCACTCCACGTCGCCCAGCACGTTGACGTTGTTCTCACCGCCCTGGTACCAGTTGCTGCTGATGTAGGCCTGGGTGAAGTGTAGCGAACCGGTGAAAGTGTGCAGCCAGCTGCGCAGGCTTATCTCCTCGCTGGCGATTTTCTCGTCATCGGGCACTTTCACCTGTGGTGGTGCTACCGAGAGAAGAGCCTTGGACGGGTCGCTCTTGATGGCATATTCCTTGGGGGGCTCGGGCAAGGTGTTGACGTTGTAACGCACCACCGAGGGGTAGCCCAGCATGGTCTCGTACCTGACGCGGCGTCGGCGCTGGGTGTTGCCAATTTCCCGCGTGAGCCACTCGTCGCCGGCATCGAGCTGGTAGAGCGAGGGCGACAGCGAGGGGGTGGCGGCGGCAGTGTCGGGTCCCTGGTGCTGTTCATAGACTAGCGGCATGTACATGGCGGTGCTGTCGATTGACGCAGTGCCCTGGGCCATCATCGCTGCCATGGTAGCCAGAGCCATCAGTGAGAGTGTGATAATCCTTTTCATTTTCTTGGTAATATTTTAAGAGAGTCAGGCCTCATAGGTCTTCTTGTTCCTTAATTTCTCCTGGCGTTCTTCCTCGCGACGGCGTTCCTGTTCCTGCTGTTGCTGCTGTTGCTGGCGCTTTTGAAGTTGCTGCTGTTGCTGTTGTTGCTGCTGTTGTTGCTGCTGCTGTTGCTTTTGCTGCTGCTTCTGTTGTTGCTGTTGCTGCTTGAGGGCGTCTTCGCGGCTCTGCACCTTTTGCTTGCGGTTTTTCTCTTTTTTCACATCAGCCTGTTTGCCCTGGGCAAAGCTCTTGATGATGTCGTCGACAACCTCACGGTTGCCAAAGAGGTAGTTAACCATAACCTCAATGACGAGGTCCTGGTTGTCGCTGACGAGGTCGGCGATCACGGCACGGCTGCCGTTGGGCATAGTGCCTTCGATATACTGTGTTTTGAAGCCCTTGACCTTCATCTTGTCCTGGCGAGTGTCATACATGCTGTAGTCCAGAGACTTGCGCATGAGGTTGCTGCTGATGGTCTTGCTGTCGCTGTTTCCCTTGCTGTAGAGAGTGATTGTGACCACCATCTCGTCCCACTGCACCTCGAAGTAGGTGGATGTGCTGTAGCGCACAAAACCTCCGTCGGGAGTTTCAAACGTGAGGTCATACTGGCTCCACGTGTAAGTGGCCGCACAAAGCTGTGGCGCGGCAATTCCCGCCAGCAGCATCATTGCTAATGTAGCACATGTCAAGAGTCGCTTCATAGTTCTGTTTACACATTAAATTAATATATATGGCGGGAGTCACTTCACGCGGTCAAGCCAATCGTTCCACTCTCGGCGCGACCCCATGAACACGTCCAGGTCAACGTTGCCGTTGATGCCGTCGACGCGTCCCCAGTGGCTATATTGCTGCATCACGTGTCCCTTGTCCTTGACATCATCGGGGTCACTGAAGGTGCACAGCCACAGGTCCACACCCTTGCAACTCACGTCATAGTATCGTTTCTTGCCGTCGCCGTTGGTATAGATCATCACCGAGCGTCCGGCGTCCTTAATGGTCTTGACGCAGTCACGCAGGCGCTGGTTGACGACCGCCCGCGACACGGGGGCGTTTCCCCAGTCCTCCACATCGATAACCAGGGGCAGGTCCAGGTGTACGCCCTTGACCGAGGCCAGGAAGTTACGTGCCTGCACCGCACCGTCGCGGTTCATGCGGAAGAAATGGTAGGCTCCCACCTTGAGGCCGGCCTTGGAGGCCCTGTCCACGTTCTTCCTGAACATGGGGTCACGACCGGTGTTACCCTCGCTCGACTTGATGTAGACAAAGGTGTAACCGTCGTCGGCCACCTTTTTATAGTCGATCTTCCTGTTGAACTTTGACACGTCGATACCCCGCACCGGATAGTTAAGCCCCAGCGAGATGTTGTAGTGAAAAATCCTTTCCAGGCCGTGATACCGTTTCTGGACAAAGTAAACGCCTCCCAGGAGCACGAGCACGAGCACACCAAGGATTAAACGCTGCATCGGCTTGTCGAAGCGTTTCCTTGATGACCTGTGTCGTTTTGTACTCTTGCCTTTAGCCATGAGGTGGTGGGGTGTTTTATTGTTAACACCGGAGAAACGCCTGCGCATTACCGCAGGGGTCTCTCCGGTGCAAGTGTCAGTGATTTAGAAAATGGGGAACGACTTGGGAGTGTTCACAAAGTTGTTCTCAAATTCGCTCTGGGTCATAGTGAAAAACTTGATGGTCTGGATGAGCAGTACAATACTCCAGACACCACAAGTTAAAAAACTAAGCAGCAGGCAGATGAAGCCTCCACCGGCTTTGTTTACGTAGAAATAGTGAGCGCCAAAGCCACCCAGGAAGAAGCACAGTAACGCTGCCACGCCGCGGCTTTTGCCCGAAGGACCGTTGTCAAACACGCCAGGTTCATATCCCATGGGCTGCTGGTAGGCTTGCTGCATGGGCTGTTGGTAAGGTTGCTGATAGGGAGGCTGCTGAGGAGGCTGTTGCTGCTGGTAAGGAGGCTGTTGAGGAGCTCCCAGCTGCACCACCTGGCCACAATGGGGGCACTGGCAGCTCGGAGCGGGCTGGTTGATAGCAAACATTCCTCCGCAATAAGGACATTTGTAATTCATAAATATATCTGTTTAAAATCGGTTTGTTTTCTTACTTGCGGCGCTTGCCGTTGCGTTTCTGCTGCTCCTTGAGAGCTTGCTGCTGCTGGCGCTGTACCTCCTCGAGGCGGGCCATGAAGCCGCTCTTCTTCTTAGTACGGGGCTTAGCCTTGTTCTCGGCAATCTTGGCACGCACCTTCTCCTCGCTGACAAAGAAACGGCAAGCATAGGTCTGCGCGATGGTGATGAGCAGCGAGATGAAGTAATAGTAGCTCAAGCCTGATGCATAGTTGTTGAAGAAGCACAGGAACATGAGGGGCATGAAATACATCATCATCTTCATGCCGGGCATAGTGTTCTGCTGGCCCTGCGACTGCATGGAGAGGTAGGTGTAACCGATGTTGGTCACTGTCATGAGCATACAGAACAAGCTGATGTGGTTGCCAAAGAAGCTTGAGATAAAGGGGATCTGAACACTCCACTCGATGATCTTGTCGGGAGCCGAGAGGTCGGCAGCCCACAGGAACGACTGACCGCGCAACTCAATGCACGAGGGGAAGAAGGTGAACATCGCGATGAGGATGGGCATCTGCAGCAGCATGGGCAGGCAGCCGCCAAGGGGGCTGGCGCCGGCCAGGCTGTAGAGCTCCATGGTCTTCTGCTGGCGCTTCAGTGCGTTTTCCTGACCAGGATACTTCTCGTTGATGGCAGCGATCTCGGGAGCGAGCACGCGCATCTTGGCCTGTGACATGTAGCTCTTGAGGGTGAGCGGTGACAGGATGAGCTTGATGAGGATGGTGAGCAGCAGGATGATGATGCCATATCCGTTGATAAACTTACCCAACCATGTGAACACGGGGATGATGATGCCGGTGTTGATCCAGCGGAACAGTTTCCATCCCAGCGGGATGAGGCGGGTGAGCTCGAGGTCTTCACCAGGAGAGTACTTGTCATAGTCGCTCAGCGTGGGATAACGGTTGGGGCCCAGGTAGAAGTAGAACGACGCGGGCTGAGCCTTGTCGCTGGCATAAGGGATGACGGTGTTGATGGTCATGTCCTTGAGGTACTTGTTGTAGTCAGTGCTGTCCTTGTTTATCTCGTGGCTCACGAGATTGGCGCCGCTGAAGCAGCTGTCGGCAATGAGCACAGCGCTGAAGAACTGGTTCTTGGTCGAGAGCCACTTGAGGCGGTCCTTGGTGAGATCCTTCTCGTCGTCGCCGTTTTCCTTGGTATTCTCCACGTCACCACCATCGCCATAGTACTTGTAGTAGATGGCACTGTTGCGCTCCTCAAACATCTTGCCTTCCTCGTGGCGCGACATCTTCTGATGCCATGTCAGGTCAACGGTGTTGATGTTGATGGGGATGATCTCGTTCATCTTCTCCTGAACCATCTCCATGCGCACCATGTAGCTGCCGGGCACGAGTGTGTACTTGAGGCCCCACTTAGAGCCGTTGCCCAGGTCGAGCTGCATGAGCACGGTGCTGTCGTTCAACTGTTTGGGGGTAAAGTAGAAGTTGCGGGTGTCAAAACGCTGGGAGTTGTTGCTCAGCGTGAAGTTATACTCGTTGTCGCCAGGGGTGAACACTTCCACGTTTTTCTTGAAAGACGTGTAGGCACGCAGGGTTGCACGGGTGATGGTACCGCCCTTGGTGCTCACTTCGATGGCAAGCGAGTCGTTCTGCAGTTTCACGATTTGCTCGGTACCCGAGAGGAAGGCGGCAAACGCCCCGTTCTTGGTGTACAACTCGAGGGCCTTTTTCACAGCAGCCACGGCACGGTTGTGAAGCGCAGCGTTCTTGGTAGAGTCATTTGTAACCTCAGTGAAGTCCACCTTGGCGTCGCCCAGGTCGATGGTTCCGGTCACATCACCGCCGGTAAGCGACAGCTTCACGCCTTCCTTATCAATCACCTTGCTGGTCGAGTCGTTGCCCACTCCCGACAGCACTTCCTTGAGCTGTGCCATGTCCTCGGCAGTGAACTTGTCCACCACGGCGTTCTTGTTAATGTCGGCCGATGCTTTCAATTCGGCATTGGCGATAGAGTCCTGGAGTCGCTGCTGCTCGGCGAGTTCTTCCTGGCTGGGAGAGGAGAGCCAAGTGAAGCCGAATATCACGGCCATCATCAGCAGCAATCCGGTTAGGGTGTTTTTATCCATAAATAAGTCTTAAATCATGCGGGGAGGCACTGGGCCCTAGCCCCTGTTTCTATTGTTATTAATTTTTTTGTTTCAACAAATCAATTTGCCTTCTTCTCGTCGCGGTAAGCAATGGCGTGGCGCACGAAGTCCATGAACAGAGCGTGGGGACTGAGCACCGTGCTGCTGTACTCGGGGTGATACTGCGTGCCTATGTACCAGCGTCTGTCGGGCACCTCGACCACCTCGACGAGGCCGGTCTCGGGATTAGTGCCCACACACTTCATGCCGGCGTCCTCAAACGCCTGGCGGTACTCATCGTTGAACTCAAAGCGGTGGCGATGGCGCTCCTCGATGTCTTCCTTGCCATAGGCTGTTGCAACTTTCGTGCCAGGCAGCAGGTGGCAGGCATAGGCTCCGAGGCGCATGGTGCCGCCCAGGTTGGTGATGCTCTTTTGCTCCTCCATCAGGTCGATGACGTTGTACTGGGTGTTGGGGTCCATCTCGGTGCTGTTGGCGTCGGCATACCCCAGCACGTTGCGGGCATACTCGATCACCATCGACTGCATGCCCAGGCAGATGCCAAAGGTGGGCACGTCGTGCTCGCGGCACCACTTCAGCGCCACAAACTTGCCCTCGGTGCCACGCTGGCCAAATCCCGGTGCCACCACGATGCCGTCATGCTCCCTGAGCAGCTCGTCCACGTTGCCGTCGTTGAGGCGCTCGCTGTTGATGTAGGTGATCTTCACCTTGCAGCCGTTGTAGGTGGCCGCCTGGAACAACGCCTCGTCAATCGACTTGTAGGCATCCTGGAGCGACACATACTTGCCCACGAGGCCTATCTTCACCTCGCCCGAGGTGTTGTTGAGCTTATACAGGAAGTTGTTCCACTCGTTGAGATCGGGCTCGCCAAACCAAGTGGTGCCGGTCATGTCGAGGATGGCAGTGTCGAGACCCTGCTCGTGCATCATCAGGGGCACCTCGTAGATGCTGGGAGCGTCGATGCTCTGGATCACGGCCTGGGGACGCACGTTGCAGAACTGGGCCACCTTCAGTCGCATGGGGCCGGGGATGTCGTGCTCGGTGCGCAGCACCAGGATGTCGGGCTGGATACCCAGCTGCTGCAGCTGTTTTACCGAGTGTTGGGTGGGCTTGGTCTTGAGTTCCTTGGCCGCATGGATATAGGGCACATAGGTGAGGTGGACACACACGCACTTGTTGCCCAGTTCCCAGCGCAGCTGGCGCACGGCCTCCAGGAACGGCAGCGACTCGATGTCGCCCACCGTGCCACCAATCTCGGTGATCACGAAGTCATACTTGCCGGTGTTGCCCAGCAGCTTGACGTTGCGCTTGATCTCATCGGTGATGTGAGGGATAATCTGCACAGTCTTGCCCAGGTAGTCGCCACGGCGCTCCTTGTCGATGACACTCTGGTAGATGCGGCCGGTGGTGATGTTGTTGGCACGAGTGGTCTTGATGTTGGTGAAACGTTCGTAGTGACCCAGGTCAAGGTCAGCCTCGTGGCCGTCGACCGTCACGTAGCACTCACCGTGCTCGTAGGGGTTGAGTGTACCCGGATCAATGTTGATGTATGGGTCAAACTTCTGGATTGTAACGTTAAAACCGCGTGACAACAACAGCCGCGCAATCGATGACGAGATGATTCCCTTGCCTAGCGAGGAAACAACTCCACCTGTGACAAAAATGTATCGAGTATCCACTGTTAAATAAAAATTAATTATTCAAACTGCAAAGTTACGAATTTTACTTTAAAATATAAAGCGAGACCGCCATTTTGTGACACCCAAACACACTTTTTTCAACTTTTTTTCACATGAAGCGAATAACAAATTCCACATTGCGGCCGTCAACATAGCATCAGACCGAAAAAAATCTAATGACAAATGTTTTGAATTTTAAAAACTTTCATTAACTTTGCAGTTCAATCATGAACCGACTTAAAAGATACATACTCATCATTGCAGCAGGGATTGCCATCGCAACCTCACTCACTTCGTGCTGGAACAAGGACTATTACCTGTTCACCGACGACGAGTGGAGCGAGTATGAGATGGGCGACGACCACCTCCTCATCAACGGCGAGCTCGACCTCGACGACATGGACCGATAACGCACCCACCCCAACCCCTCATCCCAACTCGAGCAGCAACCGGACCTCGTGACGTACATGTGCCCGCCACGACCCATTTGTTGTGCCCTGTCCTCGGCTCCAAAGAGTAGCCGCTCAGTGGCAAACGGGCCGAGGGAGGAGCGGTGTTTTGTTTCAATCCACGCGACATTTTCCCACCCTCTTCCATGGGTCCGGGTTATTGTCAATTACCTGTTGTGAAAACCTGGTTTTTTTTCACTTTCGCTTTCACCCCTGGGACCCCTACGTTTTTTTCCAGCACAACCGACACGGTCCAAGTGGCTTTACAGCCAAAAGCAAAGAAAAAACTATTCCAAAACACCTAAATAGTGGCATTTTTCACCTCACGACAAGTTGACGAGATATATATTTTTCTATCTTTGCAATTTAGTATAATCAAATAGAGAACAATGCGTTTTAAAACCACACTCGCCATAATCACCACCTGGGCCTTCACTGCTATGGCCCAAGAGACCGTGTCGCTTGACTCTTGCCGCGCCATGGCGCTGGGCAACAACAAGGAAGTAAAGATCGCCGACCTCAAGATAGAACAGGCAGGATACCAGCGCAAGGAAGCTGCCGCGGCCTATCTGCCGCAGGTGGACTTTGAGGGTGTATACACTTACAACCTCAAGAAGATCTCGCTCGTCGACAAGGACCAGCTGCTACCTGTCAAGTACTTCAACCCGCTCACCCAGAACTATGAGTACGAACTGCTCGTGGATCCCGCCACGGGAGCACCGGTCACCGTCAACGGCACCCCCGTGCCGCTGCAGATGGCCCTGCTGCCCAAGGATGCACTCACGTTCAACACCCACAACGTGATGGGCGGTGCCATCACCATCACCCAGCCCATCTACATGGGTGGTAAGATCAAGGCGATGAACGAGATCACCCACTATGCCGAGCAACTCGCGACCGCAATGCGCGACAACACCGTGAGCGACGTAATCTACAACGTCGACGCAGCCTACTGGCAGGTGGTTTCGCTCAAGGCCAAGCAACGTCTTGCCGAGAGCTATGTCAAGCTGGTGGAGTCGCTCGACAACGACGTCAAGGCAATGCTCAAGCAGGGCATCACCACCCGCGCCACACTGCTCAGCGTTGACGTCAAGCTCAATGAGGCTCAGGTGGGGCTCACCAAGGTGAACAACGGCCTGGCACTGTCGCGCATGCTGCTGGCCCAGACCTGCGGCCTGCCTGTGGACAGCGACCTCAGGCTCGAGGACGAGGACAAGGAGTCGGTGGCAAACACCACGCTGCGTCCTGCCCAGATCAACATGAACAACGTCTTTGCACAGCGCAACGACATCCACTCGCTGGAACTCGCAGTCAAGATCTTTGATCAGAAGGCACAGGTGGCACGCAGCGAGATGCTGCCACAGGTGGTGGCAATAGGCGCCTTCCACGGCACCAACCCCAACACCTACAACGGATTTGCCAACAAGTTTGGATTCGGTTTCTCGATCGGAGCCATGGTCAAGGTGCCCCTGTGGCACTGGGGAGGACTCTCCAGCAAGTACAAGGCTGCGCAGGCCGACGCTCGCATGAAGCGGGTCGAGCTCGACGGCGTGAAGGAGAAAGTGCAGCTGCAGGTGAGCCAGGCCAACTTCCGCTACCAGGAGGCTTTCAAAACCTATGACATGACCTGTGCCAACCTCACCAAGGCCGAGGAGAACCTGCGCACGGCGCAACTCGCCTTCAAGGAGGGAATCTCCACTGCCGACGTCGTGCTCAAGGCACAGACCAACGAGGTGACCAAACGCGCGATCATCGCTGACTTCGACAGCGTCCTCGGCCTCAAGCTGCTCGAAAAG
>JAZQPG010000265.1:0-2915 GCA_045628365.1 Sodaliphilus sp.
CTTCATGCGCCACGTGCAGCAGGTGTGCCGAGCTCACGGTAAGCAGGTGATAGGCTGGGACGGCGGTGCCGAGGGCATGGCCCCCGAGGACGGCATCATCATGAGCTGGCACGTGCGCCCCAACATGCCCCGGGAGCGCATTGACACTACCCACCGATGGATTAACGCCAGCGGACGCTATTTCTACTTCACCTCGCGCGAGGACTCTACTCAGCGCGAACTCGCTCCGGGCCAGGACCGCGGCTATACGCTGCCCGTCAAGACCGTGTATGAGAGCCAGGTGATGCCCGACTCGGCCAGCGTGCAGGCACAGGGCAACCTCATGGGCCTGGAAGGATGCTGCTGGACCGAGTACAGCCCCGACCCGTGGAAGGTGGAGAAGATGGTGTTCCCGCGCATCGCGGCACTTGCCGAGAAAGCTTGGTGCGGCGACAACCTGGCGGGATGGGGCGACTTTGAGCCCCGCCTCATCCGCCTGCTCGACTACTACGACCTGTGGGGCGTGCGCTACAACCCCGCCGTGGAGCAGAGCGCGGCAACTAAGCGAAACCGATAACAACGTATAATAACTAATAAAACTTTACTTTATGAAAACAATAGCTAAGTTCTTGTTTCTGCTGCTCGTAGCCACAATGACCTTGCAGGCAGCCGCAAAAGATAAATACGAAAAAGAGAAAGAGGCATGCATGAAACAATTCGTTTCAGAGATGAAAAAGGCTTATAAGTTCCCCATCCCCGTGTGCGATGGCGTGACGATGACCGACGTGTCACACAACGTGACAGGCGTCAATTTCCATTTCACTGTCACCGACCCCAACCTCTATGAAACCTTCAGTCAAAAGAACAGGAAGGTGGCAGGACAAATCGTAGGCCCTTTGCTGGCGAAGCTCATCCCCCTGAACGTGAGGCTCGGCCTCTACCAGAAGCGCATATACATGGGTATCAAAACGTTTGACAAAAATGGCAAGGAACTGGCAACCTCTTACTCTGACGATACCGAAATCCTCAGGGCAGTGGACCCCGATGATACAGAACAGGCCGAGCTCGACAAGATGACGGAATCATTCAAGAAGAAGGTTGCCGACGAGTGGAGCCGTGCAACGCCCATCACGGTTGATGCTGACAACGGTATATATATCACCAAGGTGAGACTGCAGAATGACAGCATTATTTGCGACATGACGTGCGGTTCTTTTGGGGATAATTTGCCAAGCAGAGAATATGAACGCAATCAACTGCGAACAAATTTGTCGAGAATGACGCATGTGTGGAGCATCGGACTTTTCCCTGACGAAACCTTGGCCTTGTTAGCATACAGCAACCTAACGTTCGTGTGGCATTTCCCGTTCTCCCCCCAACCTATAGATGTAGACATAACAGCCCAGGGCATACTGTTCTCGGAGCGCACCAGATCAGCAGCCATAGAACGTATAAAGAAACTCAGTTTGTTCTAAGTCAGAGTTTATCGTCTCATGATATAAGAAAGGTGGAGGTGGAGGAGCATAGCGGCAAGTAGCTTGAGGGTGTCACAAAATGCCTTATGCCCGGTCACGGGCAAAACGGTTGATGGCACAATCATAAATTGTGTTCTCGCATTATGACACCCCCCCACAGGCCGTCCGAGAACTCAAAAACACGATTTTGAGACCCTATGAGATTCGAATATTTACAAACCTACGCGGATAGGGGTACGAGTGATTTCGACTAATGCAAAAATAAGGCTTTGGTTCTCGGACAGTCTCCCCAGCTTAATCAGTTAAACGATCAACCATTAACCATTAACCATTAACCATTAACCCTTTAACCCATTAACCTTTTAACCTTTTACCCCTTTACTTTCCAAGCAGGATGTCGAGGGTGGCGTTGAGGTCGTCGATGTCGACGTTGTTGTCACCATTCACGTCGGCGCGGCCGTTGTATTTAGAGGCGCTGTCCTTGCCCAGGATGATGTCGATCAGGATGTTAGCATCGTCGATGTCCACCTGGCCGTCACCGTTCACGTCACCCTTCTTGAAGTCGGGTGTGGGCGGTGTGTAGGGCCACAGGTCCACGTAGACGCGGCTGGTGCTGTCTGCAGCCGTCTCGTCGAGCTTGAGGTAGGCGTAGCCGCGCGACAGGTTGTAGGTGCCGGTGGGTTTCCAGAAGTATTTCTGCTTGCCGTCAAAGAGGTATCCGCCCGGCTGCTGGTATACGTTCACCGCAGCGTCGGCAGCTCCCACGAGCAGGTTGGTCTTGTTGTAGACGGTGCCTGTAGGGCGCTTGAGTTTGTAAATCTGGTCCTTGGTAAAGTCGGTCACAAGCACGCCCTTGTTGGCCGACGACTTGCCGGCGGTAGCGGTGGTCACGGTCTGTGTCGCGGGGTCGTACTTCGAAACGACATATGCTGTCATGCCGCTTGCCGCCCAGTCAACCTGATGGTTAACGGCGATTGCCATTGCCTTGTTGTCGGTGCTGAGCTGCACGTAGCCGTTGAGCTGGTCGAGCGGGTTGACGTTGTTGTACTTGGTCCAGTTGGTGACGCTCTTCTGCAGGTCGGGCAGCGAGGTCCACTTCACGTAGCAGGTGAAGTCACTGGCGTTGTCGCCGTAGAAGTGGCCTGCCCACGAGTAGTTGCCAGTGGGCTGGGTGATGAACAGCTCGCTCAGGTTCTTACAGCCAACGAATGACTTCAATCCAATATTCTTGATCGACGAGGGTATGGTGAACTCCTTGATGCCGCTGCCCTTGAAGGCGTAGTTGCCTATGCGCTCCAGGTGCTTCATCCTCGAGGTGGTAACGCTTGTGATTCCCGAAGCACCGCACAGCACGCTGTCGCCGAACTCGGTCATCAGGTACTTCTTGCCGTTGAAGGTGTTGGTCTCGACGTCGGTAGCGACGTATGCGCCCGAGCCCAGAAGCACGTCGGGGTGATAGAC
>JAZQPG010000266.1:0-2485 GCA_045628365.1 Sodaliphilus sp.
GTCGCTGTTGGGCACATCGTGGATGCGGTACACGAATGCCTTTGCGGTCTTGCCCTTGGCAACCTTGCCAATGTGCTCGGCCACCTTCATGTTGGCCAGCAGCATGAATTCCTCGATGAGTTGGTTGGCCTCCTTCTGCTCGTGCTCGTGCACTGCCACTGGATGGCCTTTCTCGTCGATCTCAAACTTCTTCTCCGAACGGTTGAAGGCCACGCTGCCGCCCTCCTGGAAACGACGCCGGCGCAGTTTCTGGGCCAGGTCGTGCAGCACGAGGATCTCCTCCTTGAGGTCGCCGTTGCCGGTCTCGATCACCTCCTGTGCCTCCTCGTAGGCAAAGCGGCGCACACTGCGGGTGACAGTGTGGCATATCTCGTAGTGCTTGACAACAGCATCGGGGGTAATCTCGAACATCACCGAGTGGGTGAGCTTGTCCTCGTCGGGACGCAGCGAGCATATCATGTTGCACAGGCGCTCGGGGAGCATGGGGATGGTGCGGTCCACCAGGTAGACCGACGTTGCGCGGCTCTCGGCCTCGCGGTCGATGACGGTGCCGGGAGTGACATAGTGGGTCACGTCGGCGATGTGTACGCCCACCTCCCAGTTGCCGTTGGGCAACTTCTCGATCGACAGGGCGTCGTCAAAGTCCTTGGCGTCCTTGGGGTCGATGGTGAAGGTGGTGACACCGCGCAGGTCACGGCGGCGTGCCACTTCCTCGTCGGTGATGGTAGCATCGATGCGCTTGGCGGCGCGCTCCACGTTCTCGGGATATTTATAGGGTAGACCGAACTCGGCCAGGATGGCGTGTATCTCGGCATTGTTCTCGCCGGCGTTGCCCAGCACGTCCTCCACCTCGCCGATGGGGGTGTTAGCCTCCTCGGGCCAGTCGACGATGCGCACGACAACCTTGTCGCCGGTCTTGCCGCCCTTGAGCTTATCGAGGGGGATGAAGATGTCGGTGGCGAGGAACTTGGTGTCACTGGCCAGCACGGCATAGTAGCGCTGCACCTGCAGCGTGCCCACGAACACTTGGTCCTTACGTTCCAGGATCTTGATAACCTCGGCCTCAGGCTCCATGCCGTGGCGGGCGGCGCTGATGTGAACCATCACCTTGTCGCCGTTGAGGGCATGCATCGAGTTGCGCTCGGCCACCATGATGGGGTTGCCGTCCTCAGCGCCGATGTCAACGCTGTTCTTGCCGTTGCTGCGGCGTATGAAGCGACCCTCGGCCACCATCGAGCGGTTGGCAGCCTTGAAGCGGCCGGCATCAACCTCCACGAGGAAGCCGTCCACAGCGAGCTGCTCCAGGATGTCGACGATGAGAGCACGCTGCTTGGGGGTAGTGGCGCCCACGGCGCTCGACACCTGCTTGTAGTTGAATGGCGTGTTCTCACTGGTGTTGTAAAAGTTGATCACAGCGTCGTGAAACTCGCGGCGCTCTATCTTCAATGATTTAAGTTTGTCTCGTTTTGCCATAGTGATTATGTTGTTTTATAGATTCATTGCAATAACCGTGCCACCCGGCAGCAACGCCGCCACGTGGCCGTGCATCACTCTTTGTAATGATACAAAGATAGTCATTATTTGTGACATTAGGGTTACATTACCCTTTTTAAGTTAAAAAAACATGAATTTTAGCCGCCATGTGGACAATCTTCAGTAAATTTGCAACAAAAAGAAACTCTTCACGATGAAACATTACCTCTATATCGCCTGCATAGCCGCCACGGCATGTCTCTCGCTCGCCTCTTGCGGCGAAGCTTCCAAACCCAGCACAACCCCCGTACACACTGCCGAGCCCTCGATCGTGGCAACAACCGAGGACGAGATGCGCAACGTGGTCGCCGACATGCTTGCCGTCACCGACGCTTCGGCATCGATGACCCAGGGCCTGCGCCAGGTTACCGACGAAGCCGCCCACCTGGTGATGGGCAATCCCGACGGAGTGCGCTACGCCCCCTTCGACTGGTATGGCAGGCAGCTCAGCAACGACTCGCAGGAGCACACCAACACCGTGGGCACGATACACGTGAGCAAGGACAGCGTGAACGTGGAGATGACCTATAGCGACGCCACCCACAAGTTCCCCTACGTCATGGTGATGAAACACGAACAGGGCAAGTGGCTCATCGACGACATCATCTATCCCGATGCAGAGGCACCCAAGGACACCGAGCGCCATGCCGCAGGAGCCTATGCCGACGCGGCAATCAACAACCTCACCACCGGCGATGCCGCCTACACCGTGCAGAGCCGCATCGTACCTCTGGTTGAAGCCTGCCGCAAAAACCCGGCCTCCACCCTACAGGCAGTGAAAGACATTGAAACCGCCCACAACTTCATCAAGCAGGCCCACGGCTACGACGAGAAACTGGAAGAAACCATCCAGGCCACCCTCAAGGCCCTCAGCAAGCAGCAATAACCCCCTCAGGAGCCCCCCCAGGAGCCCCGCGGCAGCAAGAATCCCGCGGCAGCAAGAATCCCCGCG
>JAZQPG010000267.1:0-4542 GCA_045628365.1 Sodaliphilus sp.
GTTTCTTAGTATAATAAGTGTTTAGATAGAAAGCAATGATTGAGTACACTACCCTACCGCAACATATCACTGTCAAGTCAAAAAACAGAGTGACACACAGGATGGCAAATGCGATGCATTTCTTCACAACTTCGAGACGAAGGACGTAGTCGCTGTGTCCTTTAACGTAAATAAGGTTAAGGTTTACCATTACAACGCAGTCCCACATGTAGGCAAACGCCAGTATCTGGAGCATGGGCACACAACCCATCCACTCTTTGCCCAGCAACGCTTCAATCATGGGACGTGCGATGCCGCACATACCCAGTATTAGCGGAAACACCACCAGGGCCGAGATCTGCATGTATTTTTTGTAGGCACGGCGCAGACGCTCGTCATCGTCCTGAATTGAACTGAGCACCGGAAATGACACGCGTTGCAACACACCGCTGAAGTTGGAACTTGCAAACTGGTTGAACTTATCGGCCCTTGAGTATAGTCCAAGGCTTGCCTGATCAAACTTCTTGCCTATCACGAGGTCATAGGCCTTCGAATAAGCGGCACTGATGAGGTTTGCTACCAGCAGTTTCGAACCGAACGAGAATAGTGACTTGAACGATGCCATTGAGAATCCTGCTGTGGGAAACCATCGGACAAAATAGAAACTGAGCAACACGTTTAGCACAGCAAGTACAAGTGCCTGTACCACTAGCGCCCACACATTGAAGCCCAGCCATGCAAGCACTACTCCTACCAGTCCTGAAATGACAGCGCTGTAAAACGATATCTTGCTCTGGGTCTTGAAGTCAACGTCAATGGTGAGCTTGGTACGGTTCACTGCAACCAGCGAATTAAGCACAAGGTTGAACGAGTATACCCTGGTGATTGATGCCAGGATGGGCTGGTTAAAGAAAGATGCGATGAGCGGAGCTGAAAGGAACAGCGCTACGTATGTGAGTATGCTGATGCCCAGGTTGATATAGAACACGGTGGAATAGTCCACGTCCGAGCGCTGCTTGCGCTGGATGAGTGCGCTCGAGAAACCACCGTCAATAAACACTTGGGAGATGGTCATGAAGATTGCGAGCAGGGCGATAAGACCATAGTTCTCGGGGCCAATGAGACGGGCAATGATCAGGTCCAGCACAAAGACCACTCCTTGCACTGAGAATCGCTCGATCATCGACCAGATGACTCCGTTTACGGTTTTATTTTTCAGATTCCCTTGTTCCATCGTTACTTTAGCTTTAGTGATTCAACAAGGTTATCGACTGTGTTCTGTGCCACCGAACCTGTGCCAGGAGGCAACAGATAGTCCCGGTAGAATTCCTCGCGGTGAGACTTTAGAGGGTCGTTGCCTCCCATCACAACATCGGTTAAGAATCGCTCAATGTCAATCTCGTTTTTACCGATATAGTGCATGTCGTAGGCAAGAACACCAAACTCGCTTTGTGTGGCCAACAGACTTTCCATGTCGCGTGACACGTACATGGCCGGCTTGCGTGAGTAGTGGTACTCCACGGCAAACGAGCCGCTGTCGTGTATCATGGCGTCACTGGTCATGAACAGGTCTATGAAGCCGCCAGTCTCTAGCTGGGTGTTGGGCATTGACTGCCACTGGCTGTAGTAGGCATCGGTCTTCTCCTTTCCCCAATCAGGATGATTGTATAGTTCTGAAACTAGTCGGGGATGAGGTTTGAAAGCAAACTGCAGTGTATCTTTGTGACGGCATGCCAGGTCAAGCATCAACTGTGCCATCCACAGGAAGTTGCAACGTGGCACGAGCCCGTACTTGGCAACAATGCTGTAATGAGGAGCCCAAACGATGCGCAGTCGTTTGCGTCCGTCGTTGACGGGTTTCCATACATCGGTAAACGACGGCTTCAGGTAGTCGTCCACGTTGGGATAACCAACCACGTGGACGTTGCGGCCTTTGTTTGTGGCTGTTTTCTGTGCCTCTTTAAGGTGCAGTGATGTAGAGTAATATAGGCGCCATGCTAGGTTGTGGAAGTGGAAGTCATAGCTCCACTTGCCTTTGCTGGTCCAGAATGCGTACGGATAGTAGCATAGCAGGCGGTCGTAGAACGCCGTACAGTCGTGCTCGGGTGTCAACAGGTGCTCATAGGGCTGCGGATAGAACATGACCAGCGGATTGAGTTCCCTGCGAATGTCGACCGGAGCGGCGTCATGTTCAAGGTCATAGTCGACAAACGGGGTATTGCGCTCGTTGAAATAGGCACGCAGTTTGTCCAGCTCGTTGATGCTCTGCTTGCGGTCATAGTCGATGCATGGCGACAGCACGATGGAAGGGTTGAACCGCTTGTCGGTGGACATCAGGTCATAGAGGCGCTGGTAACGCCACATTGCCACGTTCATCGCTATGAAAGTCACATTAACGGGTTTTGTAGGGTCTATGCTTCTTACAAGTTTCTTATGGGCACGCTCGGTCGCCCTGTACTTGTAACAGTGCAGGTATATGTAATTTAGTGCCTTATGTAAGAAACTGTTGCCCATTATATCCATATTTTGGATGTCTCTTTCTTTTGAATGAACTTCTCTACCTGGATTCCATTGTCTGCAACCATGTCATATATCTTGCTGGCATACACGACGTCGTGTATGCCGAGGCCAATGTTGTAGCACAGGATGCGTTCCTTATCGCTCTCGCGACCCGGGACTTTACCCAGTAACACACGTGATAACTCGTCAAACTGCTTGAAGCGGTCAAAGTACTTGAAGCCACATATGTGAGCCGTGTCGTCACCAAACACTTTGTCAAAGAACAGGTCGCAGTTTTGGAATCCGCGAGTGTGGACGGGAATGAGTAGCATGCCCTCGTGGAACTTACTGTCATCATCACATATCAGCCCTGAGGCCGAAGTGATGCATGACACGAGCACCTGCGCGCTAGCAAGTACCTCCTCGATGCTGTCAACTATATTGAAGTCCACGTTACTGTATTTCTCTAGTCGGCTAGCGAACCCCTCTGCCTGATCCTTGTAACGCAAAAGCGTGAAAGTGAAATGCTTGCCGGGATTGTCGTCCAGAATGCACAGTGCCGTGGCACGGGCAGTGTTGCCTAGTCCCATGAACCCGATGTTGGTTGCTCCTGTTGCGGCAAAAAGTCTGTAGGACAACGCCGCCACTGCACCGGTGCGCATGGCGGTGATCCAGTCTGCATCCATGATGGCCAGCAGGCGTCCTGTGTTGCTGTCATATAGCATCAGGTCGCTTCCCAGTGCAGGCGTCTGACCCTCGATGCGGTGAACCTCCTTAACACCGAAGCGCCCGTAGGACGAGGGCAACAGTGCCGGCATGGTATTGAAGAAATCATCACCTTGAGGGTGGATGCTTGACTTTGCGGGTAGCACTGCTTCATATTTCAGCCTGAACGATTCCTCAACCCATCTCACGCACTGTGACGGCGCGATTGACAGGCTGGAGATTACATCGTGTTGGATCAAAAGGACTTCGTTGTTGACCATAGCAAAGTGCAGATATCAGGATAATGCCTTGAGTGCAGCGATAAGACGTGCATTGTCCTTCTCGTCGCGCACTGCAAGGCGTATGTATTTGTTTGGTTCAATGCCTTTCTTGTTGCTGCATGAGCTGATAAGGATGTTGTGGTCCTTGAGCAGCACAAGAGCCAGGTCGTTGGCCGTGAACGGCGCCAGCACTTCGCACAGGAAGAAGTTGGCTTGTGATGGCTGCACGTGCAGGAACGGTATGGTTCGCAGCTCGGTCTCAAATGTTGCTCGCACTTCCAGGAACTTGTTACACGCCTTGTGGTAATCCTTCTCATACTTGGTGTAAATCTGCATGAAGAACTCGGCAAAGGAGTTGATGTTCCATATGCTCACCTGCTTCTTCATTGTCGTGATAAGTTCGGTGTCGGCGCTTGCCATGATACCGAGTCGCAGGCCGGGAACTCCGTAGCTTTTAGAAATTGATTTCATTACCACCATGTGGGGATAGGCCTCTAGGTAACTGTCCTTGAGCAGGGAAGAAGTCTCCCATTGTTCACTGAAGTCGACAAAACTCTCGTCAACGAGTAGTCGTACTCCCCTGCCCTCGCACCATGATGCCAGGCGGCACACATCGTCCAGAGGGATGAAGTTGCCCGATGGATTGTCGGGGTTGATGAGTAGCAGTGTCTCCACGGGGTTGTTGCAGTAGAACTCCATCATGTCGTCGACCCCATAGCGGAAATCGCGGTTTTGGGGCACAAACGAAACAACGCGTTCAGGATCAAGGCGGTTAGGGTATTCCTCAAATGTTGGGCGTACAACGCCAATCTTTCCATTGATGTTCTCCATAAGCGCCTTAATGAGCTCGGCGGCACCGTTACCGGGGATGATGTAGTCTTCCTTTACTCCCCAGCATTTGCTAGCCAAGAGAGAGTTAACCTTAAGTCCTGAAGGATATTCTGCTATGAGAGTACGGAAGTTGGCTTCTATCTCATCAATGATTCTGGAGTTGCGGAAATATGGATTGACAAGGTAGCAGAAATCGAGCATCTGCGGGAATCTCCAGAATCCTCCATAGCGGCTATAGTATTTCCGG
>JAZQPG010000268.1:0-5148 GCA_045628365.1 Sodaliphilus sp.
TATTAATTTTAAACGTTTTATGAATCATTACGAAACCGTTTTCATTTTAACTCCCGTTTTGTCTGATGTTCAGATGAAGGAAGCGGTAGAAAAATTCAAGACAGTACTCACCGACAATGGTGCTGCTATTGTTAACGAAGAAAACTGGGGCCTGCGCAAGCTTGCTTATCCCATCCAGAAGAAAACTACCGGTTTTTACACTCTCATCGAGTTTGATGCTGAGCCTACAATCGTAGCAAAGCTTGAGACAGCTTACCGCCGCGACGAGAAAGTTATCCGTTTCCTCACCTTCCGCAACGACAAGTTCGCTGCTGAGTATGCCGCTAAGCGCCGCAGCCTGAAGAAGGCCGCTAAGGAAGCCGCTGCAGAGGCTCCCGCCGAGGAAGCACAAACCGAAACTAACGCTTAATAATTAAGGAGAAACAATTATGGCACAAGCACAAAGTGAAATCCGCTATCTGACTCCGCTTTCAGTGGACAACAAGAAGAAGAAATATTGCCGTTTCAAGAGAAGCGGTATCAAGTATATCGACTACAAGGATCCCGAGTTCCTGAAGAAGTTCCTCAACGAGCAGGGTAAGATTCTTCCCCGCCGCATCACCGGTACTTCTCTCAAGTTCCAGCGCCGCGTAGCTCGCGCCGTTAAGCGCGCTCGCCACCTGGCTCTGCTCCCCTTCGTAACCGACTTGATGAAATAATATTCCACTAAAACAGAGAAAGAAATAATATGAAAATTATATTGAAAGAAGACGTTGCTAACCTTGGATACAAGGATGACGTTGTTGAAGTAAAGAATGGTTACGGTCGTAACTTCCTTATCCCCACTGGTAAGGCTCAGCTCGCAACTCCTTCAGCTCTGAAGGTACTTGCCGAGAACCTCCGTCAGCGTGCTCACAAGATCGCTAAGATCAAGGCCGATGCTGAGGCTGTTGCCGAGACTCTTAAGGGCGTTGCTCTCACTATCGCTGCTAAGGTTAGCGAGACTGGTACAATCTTCGGTTCTGTAGGCAACATTCAAGTTGCTGAGGCTCTCGAGGCTGCTGGCCACAATGTAGACCGCAAGCTCATCAGCGTTGAGACTATCAAGCAGGTAGGTCAGTACACAGCTACTGTTAAGCTTCACAAGGAAGTTTCTGTTGAAATTCCCGTTGAGGTTGTTGCTGAGGTTGCCGAGGCTGCTGAGTAATCAACTCACACGATACAACACAAGGCATCAGGACACAATCTGGTGCCTTGTTTCTATTTACACCCTCCGTTAACTCTTAAACTCCACGATTATTATGGTTAAACACATCGTTATGTTCAAGCTCACCGGTACACCCGAGGAGCGCACCGAGGTGGCAACTCGTTTCAAGGCTGCCCTTGATGCCCTGCCACAGCAAATCGACGTGCTGCAAAGCATCGAAGTTGCACTCAACCAAAATCCCGCCGAAACTTGGGACGTAGTCCTCACCGCCATCGTGCCAACAATGGCCGACGTCGAGACCTATGCCAAGCATCCCGCGCATGTGGCAGCCGCCGGACTGCTTGCCGGACACAAAGACCTACGCGCATGCGTCGACTATGAGTGCTAAACTGCTTGCCACATGAAGAAATTACTATCCCTATTTTTATTGGCTACAGGAGCAGCCATTACTGCGCATGGCCAGATCACTGTGTCGACAAGCAGCGATGTCCCCACCGGATATGTAAAACGAATAACCAACTGGGGCGCCGTTCACACCGAAGACGGCGTTCTGTTCATGACCTATGACCAAAGCTACTCATACGGCTATAACCGTGGCGAGACTTTGGTAAAATATCCGCAAGACAAGGAAGGGGCCAGTTATACCATCCCTGACGGTGTATACACAATTGCCAAAGGCGCTTTCCAGGGCAACAAACACCTGGAAACAATACGCATTCCGTCGTCGGTATCTTATATAGGTGAAGATGCTTTTGCCGACTGTATCAATCTCAAGAACATCGAGATATACGACTCCAGCGCAATACGTGACATCGAGAAGGATTCCCCCGACAACGACACCCGCGAGGTGGGACGTTACAACATCAGCGGCATCAAGGTTGACGAGACCGACGAAGGTGTCCAGATTATCCTCTACGGCAACGGCAAAGCCGAGAAAATAATCAAGTAACCGCGCGCTGAGATGTCCCTCACACGACTCGAGAAGAAACTGCAAGAGCACAGCCTCCCCAATGCCAACTGCAACACAAGGTATGAGGAGGCTAAACTCATTGCACGTACCTATGCACGCCTGGAGAACGCCATGGCTGTGCTCACTAATGTAGCATGCGACTGCAGCTTCATCTGTTACGGACACCTGGGCAACGTCCTTGGGCTTGACATTGATAATAACGAGACCGAAGTGCCCAGCCTGTGGGAAAAGAAAATACTGGAAAGAGTCCACCCCGACGACCTTATCGAGAAATTTGCCTGGGAATTGAAGTACCTCACTTTTTTGGAATCGATTGACTCACATGAAAAATCACAATACACGCTTCAGCACATACTGCGGTTTACCAATGCTACAGGCGAATACGTTTATCTGCGTCACCGCGTCATTTATCTTGACTACGACCCTGAGAGCCATGTGGTGTTGACCTTGTGCCTATACAATGCCACCGACAACGATGCACAATATGCTCCCGGAATCATCAATACGCTCAACGGCAGTGTAGTGTCCACCAGCTGCAACGAAATGGCATCGCTGCTTTCCGAGCGCGAGATAGAGGTGCTACGGCTCATCGGAGCCGGCCTGTCAAGCAAGATGATAGCCCAGCGCTTGTGCATCAGCACACACACCGTTAACGGACATCGCCAGAACCTTATCAAGAAACTGCATGTGGGCAACACCTCCGAGGCCTATAGCGTGGCAAAGCAACTTGGCCTAATCTAAAAACAGTTATATTTCACCATTGCACACTATCGTCTAAACACATAACTTTGCGACTAAATAACAAACGAAATAATCATGAACAAGTTTTTATTTGCCGCAATGGCAGCATCCCTCATGGCATTCAACACCAACGCAATGGAGAAAAACAATCCGAATCAATCTACCGATATCGTGGCAGCAACACTGCAGCACCCCACCCCGCTCGATCTCACAGCCTTCAAATGGACACGTGGGCCACAAAGCTGTGTCATCAAGGATGGCACCATCGAGGTAGTTACTAAGCCACACACCGACCTGTGGCAACGCACCTATTACCACTTCCGCAACGACAACGCGCCTGTGCTCCAGATCACCACAACCGAAAAACACTTCAGTTTTGTCGTTAAAACCGATTTCACCGAGAGCCACCACCGTTTTGACCAGTGTGGCGTGGTAATGTACCTCAACAGCGACAACTGGCTGAAAGGCTCTATCGAATATGAGAACGAGCAGTTCCAGCACCTGGGTAGCGTGGCAACAAACCACGGCTACAGCGACTGGGCAACGACAGCAATACCTGCCGATGTCAAGACAATGTGGTACCGCCTGTCGCGCCGTGGCGATGACTTCTGCATCGAGAACTCTACCGACGGCAAAGAATGGCACCAGATGCGCGTGTGCCACATGTATGAGGCACAGGAAGAAATCAGCTTCGGCATCTATGCCTGCTCGCCTGAGGATTCATCGTTCAAGGCAATCTTCAGCGACATGCAGATAACCGAGTGCATGTGGAAAGCCCACGACGGCCAGCAACCCGACGAATAGGACGCCCAGCAACCTGACGAATAAAATGAGGGTCACTGCAACTAATGCAGTGACCCCGTTTTTTTTTACTGTGTAAATTTCTTCGTCACTTGATGATGCCGTCGCGGCGCATGAGAGCGTCAATCTTGGGCTCACGACCACGGAATTCCTTGAAGAGTTCCATGGGCTCAACGTTACCACCAGCCTGAAGCATCTTCTTGAATGCCTTGGCAGTTTCTGCATTGAAGATGCCGTCTTCCTTGAACTTCCCAAAGGCGTCGGCGTCTAATACCTCAGCCCACTTGTAGCCATAATAGCCTGCAGCATAGCCACCTGAGAAGATATGACCAAACTGGGGAGACATAACACAACCCTCAACAGGCTCAAACACCTTAACCGGTGCCATTGCCTCTTGTTCAAACTTCATCACATCGCCATCAAAGGGGGTCTCCTGGGTGTACCATGCCATATCAAGGAAACCGAAGCTAAGCTGACGCATACATGCATAAGCAGCGCCATATTGTGATGATGCTACCACCTTATCAATGAGATCCTGGGGGATTTTCTCTCCTGTCTCATAGTGCTTAGCAAAACCATCAAGCACTTCACGCTCGCTATAGAAATTCTCATTGAACTGAGAGAACAACTCCACGAAGTCGTGGCGAACATTTGTACCCGTGATTGACGCGTATTTGCCCTTAGCAAGAAGACCGTGGAGGCCATGGCCAAACTCGTGGGCAAAAGTCTCGACTTCATAGAAAGTGAGCAGTGAGGGTTTTGTTTCGGTAGGCTTTGTGAAGTTCATCACAAGAGTAACAAGAGGACGTACCTCGTTGCCATTCTCATCGATGCTCTCCTCGCGGAAGTTGGTCATCCAAGCACCAGCGCGTTTAGTCTCACGAGGGAAGAAATCGGTATAGAGCATACCCACGAAGTTACCGTCGTTATCGGTAACGTCATAGGCTTTAACATCAGGGTGATAAACCTGAGCATCGTGGTTCTCTGTGAACTTGATGCCATACATCTTGCTTGCAAGGCCAAATATTCCCTCTGTCACATTACTCAGTTCAAAGTAAGGACGCAGGAGTTCGTCGTTTACGCTGTACTTTGCGTTTTTCTCCTTGTCGGCATAATAAGAGTAATCCCAAGGCATGATGGTAATCTTCTTGCCCTCCATCTTAGACGCGAACTCCTCAAGGCGCTTCATGTCGGCACGCTGCACGGGAGCATAAGCCTTACGCAGCTGGTTGAGCATGTCGTAAACATGCTTGGTGTCGCTTGCCATCTTGCTCGGCGAATTGTAGTCGGGAAATGGTTTATACCCCAACACCTGAGCAAGAGCCATGCGAGTATTTGCGATATCCTTCACAATTTGCATATTGCTAAATTCTCCCTCGGTGCACTGGCTATTGTACATTTTATAAAGCTTCTCACGAAGGTCGCGACGAGAAGAATACTTCATAAAGGG
>JAZQPG010000269.1:0-28172 GCA_045628365.1 Sodaliphilus sp.
CGCCTGCTCAAGCGTGTCAACATCAGTGACGCAGTTGAGGCCGACCGCATCTTCTCAATGCTCATGGGTGAGGAAGTGGAACCCCGCCGCAAGTTCATCGAGGAAAACGCAACCTACGCTACCCTCGACACCTAATCGACATCCACCACATGACAATACCGGCATCCATGCCCCTCCCCCCGAGAGGCATGGATGCTTTTTTACCCCCCTCCTCTACCAGCAACTCCCGCCCCGCGCCATGGAGGAGCCCCACGCCGTGGGAGGCATCCCCGTGGGAGGCGTCCCTGTGCGAGGCGGCTCCGTCGCCTCGACCACCTGCCCGGCATCCCTCGACCTCCCCTGGCATGTTAATAAATGTTCCACGGGCTAGAGTTATTAACAATTAACGTGAGTTATCAACATTTTGCCCATTTTTAACCCTGATTGTTAGGTCATTTGCAAGAAATGTTGTTCCTTTGCACCGTGAAACATTTTTCAATTTTATGGGAAAAACAATAGCAATAGCAAATCAAAAAGGTGGTGTGGGCAAGACTACCACTTCCATCAACCTGGCAGCGTCACTCGCCATGAACAAGAAGAAAGTGCTGCTCATCGACGCCGACCCCCAGGCAAATGCCACTTCGGGACTGGGCGTGGAACCCAAGCAGATGACTTCGACAATCTATGAGTGCCTCGTCGATGAATATCCCATGCGTGGTGCCGCTGTGGGCACATGCGTCAAGGGACTCGACATCGTGGGGTCACGCATCGACCTGGTGGGCGCCGAGCTGGAACTCATCAACAAGCCCAACCGCGAGAACACACTGAAAGAAGGCATCAGCGCCGTCAAGGACGACTATGACTATATCCTCATCGACTGCAGCCCCTCGCTGGGACTGATCACCGTCAACGCGCTCACCGCGGCCGACAGCGTCATCATCCCCGTCCAGGCCGAGTACTTCGCACTTGAGGGTATCAGCAAACTGCTCAACACAGTGCGCATCATCAAGTCCAAGCTCAACCCCAGCCTCAGCATCGAGGGTTTCCTGCTCACGATGTACGACGCGCGACTCAGGCTTGCCAACCAAATCTACGGCGAGCTCAAGAACCACTTCGGCGACATGGTGTTCAACACCGTCATCCCGCGCAACATCAAGCTGAGCGAGGCTCCTAGCCACGGACTGCCCGCTATACTCTACGACCCCGCCAGCCGCGGAGCAACCAGCCACATGGAGCTCGCCAAGGAACTCATTATCAAAGCACGTAAAGCAAAATAAACTAAGCATATCCAACCATGCCTGTATCCAAGAAACGTAATGCCCTGGGCCGCGGACTCGACTCGCTCATCTCGATGGACGACGTGCAGACCGGAGGCTCATCGGCAATCAACGAAATAGCCATCGCGCAAATCACCCCCAACCCCGACCAGCCGCGCACCTCCTTTGACGAGCACGCGCTCGAGGAACTGGCGGTGTCGATACGCGAGCTGGGTATCATCCAGCCGCTCACGCTGCGCAGCATCGGCCACAACTCCTACCAGATCATCTCGGGTGAACGACGCTACCGCGCCGCCAAGCTCGCCGGACTGGAGAGCGTGCCGGCCTACGTGCGCACGGTGGGCGACGCCGAGCTCACCGAGATGGCACTCATCGAGAATATCCAGCGCGAAGACCTCAACGCAATCGAGATTGCGCTCACCTTCCGCAAACTCATCGACCAGTACCACCTCACCCAGGAACGCCTGAGCGAGCGCATCGGTAAGAACCGAGCCACCATCGCCAACTTCCTGCGACTGCTCAAGCTACCCGCCGAGGTGCAGCTGGGACTGCGCGACAAGGCAGTGGACATGGGCCACGCACGCGCGCTGCTCTCGCTCGACAAGGCATCGCTGCAGCTCAAGCTCTATAACGAGATACTCAAGAAGGGACTGTCGGTAAGGCAGGTGGAGCAACTCGTGAAACAGTACCGCAGCAACGACACCAAGGCTACTGACAAGGCCCCCGAGAAGCCGGCACCGGCAGTGTCGGCACGCGACTACGAAATCCTGCGCAAGCACCTGTCGTCGTCGTTCGGAGTACCAGTCAAGTTTGCCTGCAACGCCTCGGGCAAGGGCAAAATCACCTTCCCGTTCAAGGACGAAGCCGAGCTGCAGAAGATCATCGCCATCTTCGACACATTAAAATAATATATTAAGCGCCCCCCGGCAACCCGGGCAACAAGCGCCGCAACATTGCAACGACTCATAGTGATAAACATTACTACCCACATATCCCGCCTCTGGACACTGGCACTCATGACGTGCCTGGCCCTCGCCGTGCAGGCAACCGAGCCTACCGAGCCCGCCGAGGTGCCACTTAACGACTCCGTGGCCAGCGAGTCGGTGAGAAGCCATCGCACCCAGGTGAAGGCCCGCAAGGCCGACAAGTGGGACGAGCAGGAGACCCTGAAGATGGTCAACGCCGAGGGCGACACGCTGCATCTCCCCAGCGACACACCGCTCGACTCGCTCACACACGTGGAAATGGTGGTCGACAGCGTGGTGGTCGACAGCGCCGCCATGGCCGCCATGGGCAAGCGCCGCGAGTTCAACCCCAACCCCACCACTGCGCTGTGGATGAGTGCCCTGTGCCCCGGACTGGGACAGGTCTACAACCGCCGCTACTGGAAAATCCCCATCGTGGTGGGCGCCTTCGTGGGACTCTCCTACGGCACCTCGTGGAACAACCGCATGCTACAGGACTACACCAGGGCCTACCGTGACGCCACCGACAACGACCCCGAGACACGCAGCTACATGAACTTCTACCCGCCCACCGTCAAGGAGAGCGACCTGGACATGGCCTGGCTGCAAAAGGCTCTCAAGAACAAGAAGGACTACTTCAGGCGATACCGAGACATCTGCATCCTGGCAATGGTGGGCGTGTATGCCCTGAGCATCATCGACGCCTATGTCGACGCCTCGCTGGCCCACTTTGACATCTCGCCCGACCTCACCATGCAGGTGGCACCCACGGTGCTCAACAACCAGTACACCACCTCGCGGACGCCATCGGTGGGAGTGCAGTGCGCAATAACGTTTTAAAGACATTCCATCAGATAATATATAACCTTATGAATATGAAAAAAATCATCACCTCGATGCTAACCGTCATGGTTTGCTCCACCGCCGCGGTCACGGCAAGTGCCGCCACGGCGCCGGCCAACGTGCTATCGGTTAGAGACACAATCCGAGACAACAACATCTTTGAGCCATTCAGCTTTGAAGAGGCAACCAAGGAACTGCAGGAGTCATTTATCCTCACCGGAGGATACGTGACCCAGGACAATAGCGTCACCTCCAAGGACCCCGGTGACCTCAGCCCCGCCACCGTGAAGGCACGACTGGCCGAGCTCAACAACCGCACCGAGATCGAAATGGTTTACAACCCATTGGTACAGAGCCACATCGAGCGCTACGTGAAGCGCGGACGCGGTCTCGTGGAGCAGATGCTGGGACTGGGACACTACTATCTCCCCATCTTTGAAGAAGCACTCAACCGCAACGGCGTGCCCGAGGAGCTCAAGTACCTCCCCGTGATCGAGAGCGCCATGAACCCCAACGCCGTGTCGCCCGTGGGCGCCGCCGGCCTGTGGCAGTTCATGGTGGGTACCGGCAAGGGACTCGGACTCGAGGTATCGTCGATGGTCGACGAGCGCCGCGACACCTACCGTGCCAGCGAGCAGGCAGCAGTGCTGCTCAAGAAACTCTACAAGATCTATGACGACTGGTCGCTTGCCATCGCGTCTTACAACTGCGGACCCGGCAACGTCAACAAGGCCCTGCGCCGCGCCAGCGACTCTAACGGCGACGGCAAGGTAGACTTCTGGGAAATCTACCAGTACCTCCCCAAGGAGACCCGCGGATACGTGCCCGCATTCATCGCGGCAGTGTATGCCATGGAGTTCCACAAGGAGCACAACATCTCCTCGAGCCTCGTCAAGAAACCCCTCACCGTCGACACCATCGAGGTGAGCTACCGCATCCACTTCAACCAGATCGCCAAAGTGCTCGACATGCCCGTCTCGGACCTGCGCGCACTCAACCCCCAGTTCCGCAACGACGTGGTTCCCGGCAGCAAAAAGCGCACCTACACCCTCGTGCTCCCCTCGCTGCAGGCCTACAGCTACGCCATGGTTGAGGACTCCATCAGGGGATACAGGGCTTCGGCCTATGCACAGCGACAGGAAGTGAACCCCGCAGGCACCACGTCAACCAACAGCAACCAGGGTACCATAGAGACCAAGGAAGACGATGGAATCAAGGAGGTCCACACTCCTAGCGAAGCCGAGATCCAGAAACAGGAACAGGAACTCCAGGAGATAGAAAAGGAAGGACAGGCCGCTGCCGAGAAACGCCGCGCCGAGGAAGCCAAGAAGGAAGCCGAGCGCCGTGCCGAGGAAGAACGCAAAGCCCAGGAGAAAGCTGCCAAGCAACACTCGGTGATGACACCCAGCCCCGCCACTCCGTCTAACGGACAGCAGGCCGTTCCCAGCCGTCCGGCATCGGCAACCAAGCAGCAGGCTCCCACACCCGTGCCCGAGCGTCCCAAAACCCAGGCAACACCTGCAAAGACCACCACAACTCCCGCCAAGACAACTACAACTACAACCACCACAACCAAGGCTCCCGCAGTAGAAAAGACCACTGCCGAGCGTGCCGCCGAGGAAGCTGCCAAGAAGAAGGCGGCCGAGGAGGCTGCTAGAAAGAAAGCGGCCGCCGACGCAGCTAAGAAGAAAGCGGCTGAGGAAGCAAGGAAGAAGGAAGCTGCCAAGAAGAAGGCTGCCGAGGAAGCAGCTAAGAAGAAAGCTGCCGAGGAGGCTAAGAAGAAAGCCGAGGCCGCTAAGCCCACTTCACACGAGGTCAAGGACGGCGAGAACCTCAGTAAGATCGCTGCACGCAACGGCATCACCGTGGACGAACTCAAGAAAGCAAACAATATGAAGGACGACAAGCTGCGTCCCGGACAGAAACTCAACATCCCCAAGAAAAAGACAACAACCAACTCAAAGACAACCACTTCGAGCAAGAAGAAATAAGGAGCAGCATCAAGCACCTTATACTATATAGCCAAGGGCAGCCACCGCACGCACGGTGGCTGCCCTTGCTCTCTCACATAATAGCACTGCCTAGCCCTGCGCAAATCAGGGCAGGCGGTTACTTAGTCCTGAGCGAACCAATGATTTTGTTGACCTCCTGGTTGAACTCGTCGGTCAGCGATGTGTCATAGGTTATCGCGATTTCATACTTGACACCGCCGTCATACTTAACGTACAGGGCGCGAATGCCAAACTCGTCGGTCCACATTGCAAGCATCTCATTGTCATGAACCTCCTTGCAAAGCAGCTGCTCGCCGGCGCTCTCGTCAACCATGACCCACTCGGCATCGTTGGCCACCGCCTCGGCGGGAGTAATGACCATGCCGCTGCAGTCGCGAGCCTGCATGTCAACCATACAGCCACGCTTGATGTACACCTTTCCGCCACGCTCCTGTTCCATGGCTTTGTCCTGGTTCTGGGGACGGAATCCGGCAGGCAAGTCCACGCTGAATCCCCACTGGGCGTTCTTATAGGTCACGCCACCAGAAAAGGCCTGGGCCTGCACCGCAACAGCCCACATGATAGTTGCCAGGGCAACCACTAAAAATTTCTTCATCTTCATTATATTTTTTTGTTTAGCATCCTACTCCTCGGGGAACTGTTCCACCATCCTGATGGTCTGGGCATTCTTCTTCTCCAGGTCGGTCAACACCACCTGCGAGTTGTCGCCCTTGTTCACATACCAGGGCTGGGCCTCGAAGTAGCTTTGCAGACTGGGGGTCGAGAACTGCCAGCCATGACGGGCATATATCTCGTTGCGCATCAGGCGCAGGGTCTCAGAGTCATAAGAGCACAGTATTGCCGAGCTCACCAGGCGCTGCGACGTGAATTCCCACTTGCCTGTGGCACCGGGCACGCGCTTGAGGCTTGTCACGACATCACCCACCTCGCACGCGTCGATCTCATCACCTTCGCTTTCTATGACCTTAACCGGTCTCACGTTCAAACCGTCGGCAGTGTATTCAAGCCTGATGAAGGAGCCGTCGGCCTGGCGGATCATGTCGCTGGGGATCTCAAAGGATTTCATCACCGTGTAAGGACTAAGCCTGCCATTACCCGTGCCACACTTGCCATCGGCAGTGAAAGTCCACTTCTTGCCCGACATCGTGTCGACATAGTCACCGGCAACAACCAGCTGGCGTTCCTTGACCATCAATTCCTCGAGACCGCCGTCAAACTGCTGCAGCATCGCCACCTGCTCGCCACCGGGGTTGTAACATGACAGCACATTGACTCCGGCCACTTGCTCGTTTTCCACACGAAAACCGTTCTTGCACTGGCTACCCAGGGCTATGTATTCCCACTGCGGGTCACTAGGATGCACGGTATAGCTGCTGCCGCCGGCCTTCTTCATCACGAAGCTGAAGCCGCCCTCGTGCAGAGTGCCGCCATCCATTAACACCTTGCCGTCGGTCTTGACCTCGGCCTTATAGAACACCATGCCGTCGGTCCACAGGCTTCCGTTCTTCACCTGTCCGTTCATCGCCAGTGCACACACCGTGGCACACATGGCACCTACTAAAAACTTCTTGTTCATAACCTCTTATTGCTTAAGTATTAAGTAAATATTGTTTTTCTTTTTGTTAGACCTCGCCGAGGCGCGATAGTTTAACGCCATCCCCCGGCAATCGGCATTAAAAACCACAATCCCCGGAAACATCGTCACAGTGGTGGTGGTGATGTGTTCCCGGGGATTGTTTTGTGTCTGACCGATGCCAGTCTTTCCTTTTTTATATGAGGAAGCGGTTTGCCTCGCTTAGAGCTTCATGCTCTGGGGATCAAGGTTCTCGCTCTCAATATCCTTGAAGTAGCGGTAAGTGCTCACCTTGAGCTCCATCACAGCGTTCTCGTCGGCGATGATGACAGCCTTGCGGTGCATCTGCAGCGCGCTCAGTGTGCACATGTGTGACACGCCACCCTCAACAGCAGCCTGCAGCGCGCGGGCCTTGTTGTAACCGTTAACGATGATCATCACGCTCTTAGCAGCCATCACTGTACCCACGCCCACAGTGAGCGCAGTCTTGGGCACCTTGTTCACGTCGTTGTCAAAGAAACGGCTGTTGGCGATGATAGTATCCTGGGTGAGAGTCTTTTGGCGGGTGAGTGATGTGAGCGACGACATGGGCTCGTTGAAGGCAATGTGGCCGTCGGGGCCCACGCCACCCATGAACAGGTCGATACCTCCGGCTGCAGCGATGCGAGCCTCATAGTCGGCACATTCCTTCTCCAGGTCCTCAGCGTTACCGTTCAGGATGTTCACGTTCTCGGGCTTGATGTCGATGTGAGAGAAGAAGTTGTTCCACATGAATGAGTGGTAGCTCTCGGGGTGCTCCTCGGGCAATCCGCAGTACTCGTCCATGTTAAAAGTGATCACGTTCTGGAACGACACCTTACCCGCCTTGTTGAGCTCGATGAGCTTCTTGTACATTCCCAGGGGAGAACTGCCGGTGGGGCAGCCCAGCACGAAGGGCTTCTCGGGGGTGGGGTTAGCTGCGTTGATGCGAGATGCCACATAGCGTGCGGCCCATTCGCTTACCTGCTCATAGTTAGGTTCGATGATAAGTCTCATTGTCTATAATGCGTTTTAAAGTTTTAAAATTGTACTAGAGTTTCACTTTTACACTGCAAAGTTACTCAATTATCTAGAATTACACACAATTCCAAGCCTACAATTTTCCATGTCACGGCACATTATTTTGCAATAAAACGACATCGACCCGGCGATTTTACACGACATTGTTTCCAACTTACTCAAATAATTATTAATTTTGCAGTGCAATGGCACCATACAATGCCACCCATCCCGCAAACGCGACGGTGGCAACGGGCCTTGCAAGTGCTACAAAACAACATGTTGAACATTAATTAATATCACATAACTATGGCTGACAACAAACGACCCTTAATTCTTATCAGTAACGATGACGGAGCCGAGTGGCCCGGCATCAGAGCTCTCACCCGCGTGGCAAAAACAATTGGAGACGTTGTTGTGGTAGCACCCACACAGCACCAGAGCGGCAAGTCTAGCGCCATCACCATCCTCACACCACTGCGCTCAACATTTGTCGAGGAGAAGGAACACCTCGTCAAGTATGCCGTTGCCGGCACACCCGTTGACTGCATCAAGATCGCAATGAACTCGCTGCTCGACGGACGCAAGCCCGACCTCATCCTCTCAGGCATCAACCATGGCTCAAACCTGGGACTGAGCACCAACTACAGCGGCACCGTGGGAGTAGCTCTCGAGGGCGCAGCACACCACGTGCCTAGCGTAGCCTTCTCGATCGATGACCACAACCCCAAGGGAAGCCTGCTCTATTGCCTCCCCTTCGTGGAGAAAATGATCAAGCAAGTGCTCGAAAAAGGACTGCCCGACGGCGTGTGCCTCAACGTCAACTTCCCCAAGGGAGTCATCAACGGCATCAAAGCCACCACCACCGCCATGGGACACTGGACCAACGAATATGACCACCGTGTAGATCCCTCCGGGCGAGACTACTACTGGCTGCAGGGCGAATACGTGAGTGACCCCGACGACGACACCACTGATCACTACTGGCTGCAGCGAGGCTACGCCACCGCAACCCCCTGCCACGTCGACATCACCGAGCACACAGCCCTAAACCACGTCGCCGACCTAATGAAAGAAATCTAAAAGAGAACATATACGCCAGCACCCCGAGCCCACAAGCCCGGGGTGCATAACAAATGCGGGGCAAATAAAATAGTGCCACGTCCCATCGGACACCACCACCGCAGGGAGCACCGAGGGCGAGAGCGCTAGGGGTGAGACCGCTAGGGGTGAACCCGCTGAGGGCGACTGAGGGCGACTGCGTCCGACAGGACGCTACACTCATAACCCCCTGCGCGACCATAGGGAGCGCTGGGGGAGACAGCGGCATCACAGCATCGCGTCCGACAGGACGCTACAACTAAAATTACAACTGATTTATCATGAGTCATCAAGTACTACTTTACCATATCATTTTCAGGACAAAAGGCAGCCGATGTTCCATCAACATCCAGCACGAGCGCGAACTCTACGCTTACATAAACGGCTTATGTACAAACAAAGACTGCAAACTGTATCGGGTGGGAGGAATGCCCGACCACATACACATGCTAGTCTCCATACCGCCCAAACACAGCATTTCAGAATTCATGAAAGTGCTTAAAGTAGAGACCAACAAATGGATTAGAGAATCACATCTATTCCCTATTTTTACAGGATGGGGACGAGGCTACGCGGTATTTTCTTACTCCTTGGAGCAAAAACAAACCGTATATAACTATATTGCGCATCAAAAGGAGCACCATCTAGGTGTTAATTTGAGAGAGGAAATCAATCGTATTCTTGTCGCTAACAACATCAACCCCGAAGAAGACGATTTCTTTGATGACTGATACTCCATTAGTAGCGCCCTCACGGGCGCACATAGGTCATTTCCCATACCCCCCAGCGCTCCCTATGGTCGCGCAGGGGGTTATGAAAATATCGTCCTGCGGACGACCCGCCACACAACCCATCTAGCTCACCTGGCATCACCCCGTCACTATCCTACCGCATAACGACCGCAGGGAGCGCTGAGGGCGAGCGCGGCATCACAGCATCGCGTCCGACAGGACGCCACAGTCATAACCCCCTGCGCGACCACAGGGAGCGCTGGGGGGGGAGAGACGCCGCCTACCCACCTGCGTCCGACAGGACGCCACAGTCATAACCCCCTGCGCGACCATAGGGAGCGCTGGGGGGGGCGAGACGCCACCGACCGCTGCGTCCGATAGGACGCTACTTACTGTTTTTTGGTGGGGTATTGCTGTTTCTTGGGCGTTTTTAGCCACCCTAGACAATATTTTCCTGTGAAAAGCACGCTTATTCCCCTCTCTTTTTGTAACTTTGTAGCGGCTATGCGCCTATCACAACGATAACACAAAAAACGATATAAAATGGAAAGAAAAGTAAGAGTGCGCTTTGCACCGTCACACACAGGCCCGCTCCACATCGGTGGAGTGCGCACAGCGTTGTATAACTACCTATTTGCCCGCCAAATGGGCGGCACCATGATCCTCCGCATCGAGGATACCGACTCCACCCGTTTCGTACCCGGAGCCGAGGCCTATATCAACGAAGCCCTGCAGTGGCTGGGCATTGGCATCGACGAGGGCGTGCGCGAGGGAGGTGACTTCGGTCCCTACAAGCAGAGCGGGCGCCGCGACATCTACCGCCACTACGTTAAGCAGCTGCTCGACGCCGGCAAGGCTTACTACGCATTTGACACCCCCGAGGAGCTCGACGCCAAGCGTGCCGAGGTGAAGAACTTCCAGTATGACGCATCGACCCGCCTGGGCATGCGCAACTCCCTGAGCCTTCCTGCCGAGGAGGTGAAGGCCCTGATCGACGGCGGCCACAAGTATGTGGTGCGCATCAAGATTGAGCCCAACCGCGAGGTTCATGTCAACGACCTCATCCGCGGCGAGGTGGTGATCAACTCTAGCGTGCTCGACGACAAGGTGCTCTACAAGAGTGCCGACGACCTTCCCACATATCACCTTGCCAACATCGTGGACGACCACCTGATGGAGGTGAGCCACGTGATCCGCGGCGAGGAGTGGCTGCCCAGCGCACCGTTGCACGTGCTCCTCTACGAGGCATTCGGCTGGACCGACACCATGCCCCAGTGGGTGCACCTGCCCCTGCTGCTCAAGCCCGACGGCAAGGGCAAGCTCTCTAAGCGCGACGGCGACCGCCTCGGTTTCCCCGTGTTCCCCCTCGAGTGGCACGACCCCAAGAGCGGCGACATCTCCAGCGGATACCGCGAGGCCGGTTATCTGCCCCAGGCAGTCATCAACTTCCTGGCGCTGCTGGGTTGGAATCCCGGCGACGACCGCGAGATGTTCACCATGGACGAGCTCATCAAGGAGTTCTCGTTTGAGCACTGCTCTAAGAAGGGCGCCAAGTTTGACTTCGAGAAGGGCAAGTGGTTCAACCACGAGTACCTCGCAGCTATGGACGACAAGGATCTCGCCAAGCTCTTCAAGCCCGTCATGGCGCAGAACGGCGTGGACAGCGCTGCATTTGACGACGAGTTCATCGCCAAGGCAGTGGGTCTGGTCAAGAACCGTTGCAACTTTGTCAAGGACCTGTGGGCTAACTGCGGTTTCTTCTTCAAGGCTCCCGAGGCATATGCCGAGAAGGACATCAAGAAGCGTTGGAAAGAGGGTACCGACGTGCTCATGAACGAGCTCATCGCCGTGCTCGAGGGCATGGACGACTGGAGCGCCGAGGCTAGCGAGCCCGTTGTACTCGGTTGGATCAAAGACCACGAGTACCACATGGGTAACGTGATGAACGCCTTCCGCCTCACCGTTGTGGGCGAGTGCAAGGGTCCCCACATGTTCCTCATCACCGAGCTCCTGGGCAAGGACGAGACCATCTCCCGCATCAAGCGCGGTATCGAAAACATCAAACCTGTTCAAGCTTAATGCTTCGCCGGTTTGCAGCAATATTATCACTGTGTGTGTGCGCGGCACTAGGTGCCGTGCACGCTCAGCAGGTTGAGTGGAGCGTCGACATGACATCCATGTTTCAGAACCGTGAGGGTGGCGACGAGCAGACGCCCGACCAGACCATCCTCTTCACGCGCCTGGCCCCCGAGGTGGGCCTGTCGCTCATGGACAGCACCCACGTGATCAAGGGCGGCGTGGCATGGTACCAGCCCCTGACCGACAATTGCGAAGGCTACAAGGTGCTGCCCACCATCTACTACAACTACCATCACGGCGCCTGGAATGTGACCACGGGCATGTTCCCGCGCTCGCTGCTTCCACTGAAGCCCTCGACCCTGCTGTGGAGCGACTCGCTGAGTTTCACCACGCCCAACGCCCGAGGTGTGCTCATCAGGCACCGGTCACCCAATTGCGCCATGGCGCTGATGGTTAACTGGCGACAGATGCAGAGCACCACACAGCGCGAGGCCTTCAATGTCTATTTCCAAGCACTGAAGCACTTTGGCACACCTGTGTCATTGCTGGGCGAGGTGCAGATCAACCACCTTGCCAAGCGCAAGGATGCTCCCGAGGGCGAGGGCGTGAACGATGATATCACCCTGTTTCCTCGCGTCGCTGTGAGGCTGATTAATAAACCCAAGGCCAAGTTGGCAGTAGAAACGGGTCCCGTCGTGCAGCTGCAGCGCAACCGCAGCGAGGGCAAGTGGCACACGCCGTGCCGCTTCTTTGCCAGCGCTAATGCACGCCTGTGGAACTGGCTCGACATCGACCAAGAGTTCTCTATAGGCAAAGACGCATTCCCGCTCTATGAACAGTTTGGCAGCCAGCTCAACCTGGGTGACCCCTACTGGCGCAGCAAAACCTACAGCCGCACCGACATCAAAGCCCACATCGTGAACAACCGCTTTGTAGACCTGAGCGCCGGCATCACGCTGCACGCCACCGACAAGACATTCGGCTTTTGGCAGCAGCTCTCGTGCCGCGTCTACATTGACCAGGGGATATGGAAGAACCGCCGCAACAAGCGTTATCTCAACTCACGCAAGCTGTCAGGCGAACTGCGCTAAACTCAAAATCCACATTCTAAAGACAGTAATGAATCCATTATACAACTTAGGCATCTATGCTTACAAGGCTGCCGCACGGCTGGCATCGCTGCGCAGCAAGAAGGTGAGCCTCATGCTCAAAGGGCAGGCCGAGACCTTCGACACGCTGCGTGGCAAACTCGACCCTGCCGCAGGCTACATCTGGATGCACGTGTCCTCGCTCGGCGAGTTTGAGCAGGGCCGTCCGCTCATCGAGATGATCAAGGAGAACAATCCCGAGGCACGCATCGTGCTCTCGTTCTTCTCGCCCAGCGGCTATGAGGTGCGCAAGAATTATCCTCTTGCTGATGCGGTGGTCTATCTGCCCTTCGACACCCCGGGCAATGCCAGGCAGTTTCTTGACATCGTCAAGCCTAAGGTTGCCATCTTTGTCAAGTATGAATTCTGGGGCAACTACCTCACCGAGCTCAAGAAGCGCGGCGTGCCCACCTACATCATATCCTCAATCTTCCGTCCCGGCCAGTCGTTCTTCAAGCCCTGGGGCGGCATGTTCCGCAAGATGCTGCGCTGCTTCGACACGCTGTATGTGCAGAACGACGAGTCGCGCCAGCTGCTATCGGGCATAGGGCTTGACAACGTGGTGGTGTGCGGCGACACTCGCTTTGACCGCGTGGCAGGCGTCAAGAGCGCCGCCAAGCAGTTCCCCATTATCGAGAACATGGTCAAGGACGCCAGGTTCACCCTGGTGATGGGCAGCTCGTGGCAGCCCGACGAGGAGATCGTCATGCCCTACTTCAACGAGCACCCCGGCATGAAGCTCATCATCGCGCCACACGAGTTTGATGCCAAGCGCCTGCAGGACATCATGGCGCGCACCGGCCGCAAGGTCGCTCTCTACTCACAGACCACCCCCGAAGAGGCGGCATCGCTCGACTGCATCATCATCGACTGCTTCGGCCTGCTGTCGTCGCTCTACCAGTATGGCCAGGCGGCCTACATAGGCGGCGGATTTGGCTCCGGTATCCACAACATCAACGAGGCAGCCGTCTATGGCATACCCGTCATCTTCGGCCCCAAGCACGAGAAGTTCCAGGAAGCCAAGGACCTCATCGAGTGCGAGGGAGGCCACAGCATTGCCAACGCGCAGCAATTCAACGGCGTGATGGACCGCCTCACCAGCGGCGACGGCACGCTGGAGCGCTGTGGCAAGATTGCCAGAGACTACATCGAGAGCCACCTGGGAGCCACAAGGGTCATCTATGACCAGCTGTTCGGCAACAAACAACGATAACAACAATTGCACTGTAAATGGAACAACGCAAGACAGTATACTTTGAAACCCTGGGCTGCAAGCTCAATTTCTCGGAGACGGCAACCATGGGGCAACATCTCGCCGAGGCCGGCATCGTGACTGCCGATGAGGGTGAGACACCCGACGTGTGCGTGCTCAACACCTGCAGCGTCACCGAACTGGCCGACAAGAAGGGCCGCCAGCGCATTCGCAGCCTGGCTAAGCGATTCCCCGATGCGCTCATCGTGGTCACCGGATGCTATGCCCAGCTCAAGGGCGACGAGATAGCCCAGATCCCCGGCGTGGACATCGTGCTGGGACAGGAGCAAAAGGCCGACATCGTCAAGTACGTGAAGCAGTGGCTTGACGACCGCAACGCCATCGAGGAGGTAACTCCCACGCGCGACATCAGGCGTTTCAGCCCCTCGTGTGAGTGTGGCAGCCGCACCCGCTACTGGCTCAAGGTGCAAGACGGATGTGACTACTACTGCAGCTACTGCACCATCCCCATGGCGCGCGGACGCAGCCGCAGCGGCACCATCGAGAGCCTCGTGGCACAGGTGCGCGAGGTGGAGGCACGCGGCGGCAAGGAGATTGTCATCACCGGCGTCAACATCGGCGACTTTGGCAAGAACACCGGCGAGCGCTTCATCGACCTGTTGCGTGCGTTTGACGACATCAAGGGCATTGAACGCTACCGCATCTCGTCGATCGAGCCCGACCTGCTCACCGACGAGATCATCGACTTCTGCGCCCAGTCCCGCGCTTTCATGCCCCATTTCCACATCCCATTGCAGTGTGGCAACAACGAGGTGCTCAAGCTAATGCGCCGACACTACGACCGCGAGCTCTTTGCCGACAAGGTGAGACGGTGCCAGCAGGCGATGCCCGGATGCTTCATCGGCGTGGACGTGATGGTGGGCACCCGCGGCGAGACTCCCGAGCACTTTGAGGACAGCTACAACTTCATCGCGTCGCTCGACCTGCAGCACCTGCACGTGTTCCCCTATAGCGAGCGACCCGGCACCATGGCGCTGCGCATCCCCTACGTGGTGAGCCAGCGCGACAAGCAGGAGCGCACACAGCGCATGATCGAACTGAGCGACCGCAAGCAGCGGGAGTTCATCGAGAAATTCCTGGGCACCGAGCGCCCCGTCCTCTTTGAGGCACCCCACGGCGACTCGCCCATGCACGGCTTCACCGACAACTACATCCGCGTGAACGTGCCCCACGTGCCCGATCTGGTCAACACCGTGGGTCGTGTGCGTCTCGACAAGGTCAACGAAGACCTCACCGTGGAAGCGACGATACTGTAAAGGGTTAATGGGTTAAAAGGTTAATGGGTTAATGAGTTAAAGGTTAAAGGTTAAACGTTTAATGGTTCTTCCGGAAAAGCCGGGAGTTCCGGAGATGCCGGAAATGCCGGTTTATCCGGGATAATTAACTAGAAAATGAAGAAAGTAGCAGTCATCATACTCAATTGGAACGGTGCGGCATTGTTGCGCCGCTACCTCACAACCGTTGTCGCCAACACCAACCCCCTCATCGCCGAGGTCGTGGTCGCCGACAACGGCAGCACCGACGAGAGCCTTGAGGTGCTGGAAAAGGAATTCCCCACCGTCAAGGTCATCAAACTCGACGAGAACTACGGTTTTGCCGAGGGCTATAACCGCGCTATCGCCGTTACCGACAACGAGTACACCGTGCTGCTCAACAGCGACGTGCGCACCCCCGCCGGCTGGCTCGACCCCATGCTTGAGTACATGGAGCAACACCCCGAAGTGGGAGCGCTGCAACCCAAGCTGCTGCACGACGGCGTGGAGGGAAAGGACACCTTTGACTACGCCGGAGCGGCGGGCGGCTACCTCGACTGCCACGGCTTTCCCTATTGCCGCGGACGCATCTTTGACGCCGTGGAGGACGACTGCGGCCAGTATGACGACATCGTGCCCAGCATCGTGTGGGCCAGCGGAGCATGCCTGATGGTGCGCACCGCCCTCTACAAGCAGGTGGGAGGCCTGGACAAGGACTTCTTTGCCCACATGGAGGAGATAGACCTGTGCTGGCGCATTATCCTTAGCGGCAGCGAGGTGAAGATGCTGCCACGGAGCGTCGTCTTCCACCTGGTCGGAGCAAGCCTGGCCTACGGCAATCCGCGCAAGACCTACCTCAACTTCCGCAACAACCTGTTGCTGCTACACAAAAACCTGCCCCTGGAGGATGCCAAGCGCACCCTGTTCACCCGCCGCCTGCTCGACACCCTGGCATGGGCCAAGGCCGTGGCAACGCTGCACTGGGCCGACGCCAAGGCCATTCTCAAGGCACACAACGACTTTAGACGCATGCGCTGCAACTACACCCAGCACCCCACGCGCAACCTCCTCAGGGAGATGCCCGAGTGCCGATGCAACATCATCGTGGATTACTATCTCAAGCACCGCCGCAAGTTCTGACCCCGACCACCCAAAAAACCACCCAACATTACCGGAGCATGGCCGTCAGGTAGCCAATACTCCTGTTTTTTCTATTTTTTGCAACATTTGTGACCGTTTATACGGGTTTTAGGCAGTAATTTTGTAACTGAACAAATTACAACCAAAACCATAACAAATGAAAAATCCTCTATTACTTGCTTCGATGTGCGCCCTGACGCTTGCGGCAACATCGTGCACCGCGACCAAGCAGGTTGCCAACAAGCCCATCGAACTAGGTCCCAACCCCATCATCACGCACATGTACACCGCCGACCCCTCGGCCCACGTGTGGAAAGACGGCCGTCTCTACATATATCCCTCCCACGACATCTATCCCGCTCGCGGATGCGACCTCATGGACAAGTACCACGTGTTCTCGACCGACGACATGCAGAACTGGGTGGACCACGGCGAGATCGTCAATGCCGACATGGTGAAGTGGGGACGTCCCGAGGGCGGCTTCATGTGGGCCCCTGACGCCGCCTACAAGAACGGCAAGTACTACTTCTACTTCCCCCACCCCAGCGAGAGCAACGTGGCTCCGTCGTGGAAGGTGGGCGTGGCAGTGAGCGACCATCCCGACCGCGACTTCAAGGTGCTTGACGAGCCCATGAAGGGTCCCGACGGCTACGTGGGCGGATGGGACATGATTGACCCCTGCGTGTTTATCGACGACGACGGCACCCCCTACCTCTACTACGGCGGAGGCAGCAACCTGTGCATGGCACGCATGAAGGACAACATGATCGAGCTGGCCGAGCCCCTCAAGAAGGTCGAAGGCCTCAAGGACTTCCACGAGGGTGCCTGGGTACACAAGTACAACGGCAAGTACTACCTGAGCTATGCCGACAACTTTGACGGCGCTAACCGCATGCACTATGCCATGAGCGACTCGCCCCGCGGCCCCTGGGAGTACAAGGGCATGATCCTGGGCGCCAACAGCTGCGCCATGACCCACGGCAGCATCGTTGAGTACAAGGGCGAGTGGTTCCTGTTCTACCACAACAGCGACCTGAGCCACAAGAACGAGTACCGCTCGGTAGCAGTCGACAAGCTCTACTACAATGCCGACGGCACCATACGCCTCGTGCAACAACACCACTAAACACAAAGTTCATACGCAATACCCAAGCGGCGGTCCTTACATTGCTGAAGGACCGCCGCTTTTTTACGGACCCGAGGCTAGAGGGCCCCTCACATACACAAGGGGGGGTATTTCCATTAGTGTCCGGTAAAAACGGGCCTATAGGCCAAAATCCGCCGATCCGTCATCTTGCAACATCCACCACAACGCAAGCGCCCTTCTAGCACATTCATCATAAGACGCCCATCATAAGATGCTATTTGCCCGTCACTTCTGTGTATAACTTCCGATTTTTACCTGACAGCAATAACAAGGAACTATCATTGTCCTAAAAAAATCCTTCCGGGCGTTGGTGCCCGGGAGGATTCGGTCTTGGGTTTTAAGTCTTACCGGGCGAAGCCCGTTTTTCTTAAAACCTTATGGTCTTTAAAGAATTACTTCTTCTGGCCCATCACGTTGTAACGAACGCCGTCCTTGATGATGATCACCTCACCGTTCTCGATAACCTTGATAGCCTTAGAGGCGTTAACCTTGAGGTCGTTGATGCCAGTAGAAGTTGACTTGAGGATCACGTCGTCGATTGCGCCGAAGGGAGCTGTGAACTCTGTCTCGTAGCTCTCGAAGCCTTCCTTAGAGAATACAGCGGTGTAAACCTTGTCGGTCTGGATGATGGGGAGAGTGAACTGGCCGTTCTCGTCGGTTGTAGCGGTGTACTGTACCACGGGAGCCATCATCATGCCGTTAGCGGGAGCCTCAACCTGAGCGGTGAGCACGATGCTTACGCCCTCGAGGGCATTGCCGTCCTGGTCAACCACCTTGCCGGTGAGAGCCTCGGGAGTGAGCTCAACGCCGAATGTGGTAACGGGGAACTTCCAAGCGCTGTAGCTTGTCATGTCGGCAACCTTCTGGCCGTCGCTGCGCTGGCCGTAGCACATGTTAGAGATTGTGCCGTCGGTCTCGAAGTATACGTTCTTGTAGCTGTCGGCCTCGCTCTGCATCTTAACGCGGAGAGCGCCACCGGTGTAGATGAAGGGCTCGCTGAAGGGGATAGAGAGCATGAGCTCGGTAGCCGATGAAGCACCCTTCTTCTGGAATGTAACTTCAGCGTCAAATACCTTGGTCATGTCCTCGTCGGCGGTCATGTCGGCATCGCCAAACTCGGTGTCCTCGCAGTTCATTACAAATGCCTTGACAGCAGTTGTAACTTCGCCAGCGGTGTTGTAACCCTTGTAGCTGAGCGAAGTGATCTTGTCACCTGCCTTGATGCCGGCTGTAGCAAGCTGCTCGGCAGTGTACAGGGTCTCGCTCACGCTGTTCTTGTAGTTCAGGAACAGGGGAGTGTTGTTAGTTCCGTTTGCGTTACCAACGGTGTAAGCCAGGCTTGCGCTCTCGGGACGTACTGTAACAGTGTCGCTCACGAGGATGCTGTAACCATCGGCCCAGGTGTAAGTAACGTCGAGGGGGAATGTGCCAGCAACGTGGGGAGTGAATGAGAACTCATATTTTGCTGTACCCTCGGCAGCGATCTCGGGAGATGCAACCTCGGCAACTTCCTCGCCGTTGAAGGCAACTGAAACAGTGTAAGAGTCCTCAGCCTCGGCAGTGGCGTTGAGGTTGTACAGGGTCACGTTAGCGAAGTACTCGCTGTTAACGTCGGCAGTCTTAGCGATTTCCGTGGTCTTAACCACAACGTCGTGGTCTACTGCTACGCGTTCAAAGCCGTAAACGTCGTCGATGCTGCAATAGCCGCTCTCGAAGCCGATGTACCAGTTACCGGCGGGGATGCCGTCAACGGTGAAGGGGGTCCACTTCTGTGACGTGGGAGATGACTGGGTATTAGAGAAGTACTGCATCTCGCTAGCGGGAACTTCCTTAACGAGAGTCCAGTTCTGGCGGTCGGCTGAGTAGTAAACGTTCACGCCCATGCCAGCGCTTGAAGATGAAGCCTTGCGGGCAGCGTCAAATACCATCTTCTCGCCCTCTTCTACCTTAAGGAGAGGAGTAGCAAGGATTGACAGGGTTGAGTAAGTGCTGTTGTGAACGAAGTTGTTAGAGCTTGATGAAGTGAAGTCGGTCTTAGCCCACTGTGTCTTGCCACCCATCTCGATCCAACCCTGGGGCAGGTTCTTGGTGCTTGCGTTGCCGCTGAAGTCCTCGAAGAACTTGCTGGGGTCAAGAACGATAGCAGTGACGGGGATGTCTACTGTCTGGTACTCGCCGTTAACAACGGTGAGGTTGCCAGCGAAGATGCCAGCAGTGCTTGCCTTGGCAGTGATGGTGAATGTCTCCTCGGTTTTGGGAGCTACCTCGAGAGTAGTTGCCGAGAGTTCGAAACCAGCGGGAGCGCTGAGGGTAACAACCATGGGAGCTGCGCCCACGTTACCGATGGTAACGGTCTTGGCGAGGTCCTCAGTGATCTTGCCGAATGCACCGAACTCGGTCTGGTACTGACCAGCCTCCTTGATGTTGTAGTGGCGAGAGTCATAGATGCGCAGGATGGGCTCGTAGGGAGTAGGCTCTACCCAAGCGCCATAAACACCTGTGCCCTTCCAGCCCTCAACGAGGTCATAGCGCAGGCGTCCGGGATGGTCGGCAGTGTTAATGGTTGCCTCGATAGCAACATCAACAGCCTCACCCACTGCGAGGTCGGCCTCAAATGCCTGAGTCTTAACCATGGTGTAGGGCTCGCTTGAGCTTGAGTAAATACCGATACCGTAGTTGAAGCCTTCGTCACCTACGTGGAAGTCCATGTCGCCGGTGTTGGTGATTTTACCGGTCATCGAAACGGTGAAGTTACCATCGGCGTCGCAGTCGGGAGTCGAAGAGCTCACCATCTTGAGGTTGCTCACGGTGAGTTTCTTGAAGAGCTCGAGCTCAACGCTCTGAGCAGCGAAGTCGTCGATCATGACGTTGCTGCCCTTGATACCGATGTACTTGCCCTGAACCTCGGGGATGTTGATGGTGATGAAGTCACCGTTCTTCTCCAGAGGATAAGCAGTCTGTGCCACGAGTTCCTGGCCAACGGTCCACTTGCCGTCGGCGCCCAGGTTCATCTCGAAAACGCTGATGTAACCCAGTGTGTAGTAACCGAGGTCCTTGACCGCGAGAGTTGATGTACCTGTCACCTTGGGGGTGATCACGTAGTTGTCATAAGCCGAAGAAGTCTGCGAGCTGATTTGCAGAGCGCCAGAGCCGCCCACACCGCCAGTAGCCTTGTAGGTGAAGGTGGTGTTGTAGCTTGCCAGCTTGGCCGAAGTCCAACCCCTAGACACGCTGAAGGGGGTGCTGCTGGTGACGAAGCTCGTGTTGAAATCCTCGGTGTAGTTGGCAATCGTCTGAATGCCGTCGGCTGCGTTTGCTGTTGCAGCGCCCATTGCCAGGGCAGCAGCCATCACGATGGTAGAGAAAATTTTCATACGCGATTTTGTTATTATGATTATTAATTTAGTTTATTTCCCATTTTTTTTCGAAGGAGGGAGCGGGAGTAACGAGGCTCCCGTCTCCTCCTTTGGTTACTTAAAGTCCGGCCGGGCGTGAAATCAATGTCCCAGGATCTGATCGAGCAGGCGGTCCATGTCGCTCACGTCGATGTAACCGTCGTTGTTGAAGTCACATTCCTTAGCCTTGTCGGTGCGGTGACCAAGCATCTGGTCGATAAACATGTTGACGTCCTCAAGGTCAACAACGCCGTCACCATTGATGTCAAAGCGGTTAGACTTGTACATGTGCTGGAACTCGAAGTTGTCATAGAAGCCGCCGAGACAGTTGCTTGAGTAAGACTTAACGGCAACATAGATCTTCTTGCCTGCATAGGCCGAGAGGTCAACGCTGATGGGGGTCCAAGCCACGTTGTCATAGAGCTCGAGCTTCTGGCTGAACACCTCGGTGTAGTTGTTGGTGTTGGTACCGCCAACCTCGCTCACGAGGACGGTAACCTCGGGGGCATCGGCAGGAAGGATGCTGGTGGTGCTCTCCCAGCAACGTGCGTCCATTGTGAACTTAGACTTGGCAGTGGCAGTCATCTGTTCGCTCACCAGCCAGTCGTTGAAACCGCCGTTGGTGTTGCAGCGGCTCATCAGTGACTGATGTCCGTGTGACTCCTTGAGCACAGCGTTGCACTCGCTGTCGTTGAGCACGAACATTGACATTGCGGCACCCATGTTGGGTACGGTCCATGACCAGGGCTTGATGGTGGGCATGTTGTCGACGTCGATTGCGGTGAAGCCTGCGGGAGATGCACCGGTCTTGTCGTTCTCAAAGCCGTAGAAAGTGAAGTCGCGGGGAAGGGCGATAGCCTTCACGGGGAAGCTGACGGTGTTGCCGTCGCTCAGGGTGAGGGTCATTGCATCGTCGATTTCAGCAGCGTCAGCGCCATCGTTAGTCGAGTTGAAGCTCAGGCTGAACTGCAGTGACGAGTTGGCGTCGATTGTTGTGCCAGCGGCAATAGTTGACTTGAAACCGTTGTTGGCAAATGCCACCTTGGTAACTGTGACGGGAGCACCGCCCAGGTTGCTCACTGCCATGACGGGAGACTTGGCAATCTCGTTGTAGTTGACCTTGTAAGCGTTCCACGCGTCGGCGCTGAACGATACCTGTGCAGCCTTAGCCTCAATCTTGACGAGGTCGAGACCTGCGCTGCGGGCCTTGGTGTAGTTGTGCGAGATGTAGCGCCAGCGCAGCTGGATGGTCTTGCCGGCATACTCGGCGAGGTCCACTGTCTCGTAGCACCAGTAGTACTTGCCGTCGGCCTCAATGTTGTTGCTGATGATGCGCACCTGCTTCCACTCGCCGTCGCTCCATATCTCGAGGAACGCAGCATCGATGCCGTCGTCTTTGGTGGTCTTGTTGACGTGGATAGCGGTGAGGTCCTTAACCATGTCGCTGGGATGAGCATTGCCCCAGTAGAAGCTCAGCTGGTACTCGCCGGTGGCGGGCACGGTGATGTCGGGAGAGTAGAGATAAGCCGATTTCTCGGTCTCGTTGGCGTGTGCCATAGCGCAAGCCTTGCCCTCGTAGCTGTAGCTGTTGTTCTGGCCCCACCAAGTGTACTTCTCGTTCTCGGTGTTCCAGCCCAGGGGAGCAAATGTGCTGCCGTTGAAGTCCTCGGTCCAGGGGAATGCCTTAACCGACATGTCGGCCTGGGTGTTGAACATCCACACGGGAACGTCGGTAGCGTCACCCACGCTGTTGTAGGGGACTACCTTCCAGTAAACCTTAGATGCATAGGGGAGCTGGGCTACCTTGTAGCTGGTGGCTTCCTTGGCATCGGCTCCGTTCACGATGTCCCACTGGCCATCGGCGGTGCCCACATATACCTTGTAGCCCTCGGCAAACTGTGCCTCGCGCCACTTGAGTTCCAGGTTCTTGGTGTAAACGTCGGTTGCATCGGCTGCGGGTGCCACGAGCTCGGCTGCGGTGGGAACACCGTCCAGGCCGTAGACACCGGGGAGAAGCACGCGGTCGAGCAGATAGGTGGTCCACTCGTCGGTACCCTCGCTGTCAAACTCAATCTTAGAGTTCTTGAAGCGCAGGCGCACGTTGTCGCTCATCACGTCGCTCAGGTCGATTTCAACGTCAATAAGGGTGTCGAGCAACGCATAGTTAGCCATCCACACCTGCTTGAAGGTCTCGCCACCGTCCTCGCTCAGTTCTACCGACAGGTCGTTGTAAGGAGCGTCCTCACCGGTGAACATGCTGTAGTAAGAGAACATGAACTTGTGGGGAGTAGAAGCGTCGCTCAGGTCGAGGCGGGGGGTGGTGAGATAATCGTCCACGTAGTCACCGCTTGCCATTGCGCTCAGGTCACCCTCGATAGCATAGGGGGCTGTGCGCCAGCCGCTGTTTTGCCATCCTGCGGGAGCAAACTGGCTGCCCTCGAAGAGCTCGAGCTCAAATCCGTCGGGCACAGCCATCTTACCTGCTGTCAGGTGGATGGTCACGTCGCCGCCAGTGGTGTGGATCACAGCGTCGGCCTCGGCAGGCGAGGTAAATGCTGCCTTGTAAGAGAACTGCAGGTCGGCAGTCTCGTTCATGCCCAGGTCGATGTCAAAGGCATTCTGGTTGATGCCTATGCAGTCGGGGGCGTCAAAGCCTGTGATCTTGAGGCCCTTCTTGCCCACGTTCTTGATCTTGATCACGTCGCTGTAACGCTTCTCGCCGATGTACATCTCGGGGAAGTTGTAGCTTGTCTGCATCAGCTCGGCAACGGGGCCGTTAAGGCTCTTGTGGTACTGCACGCTGATGTTGTCCAGGTAGACGATGTTAGCCACCTGCCTGAGCAGATTGTAGATAAAGGCAATCTTGATGGTCTTGCCCTGGTACTTGTCCAGGTCGATCTTTGAGTTGTGAATCTGCCAGTTGCCCCACAGGTAGGTGCCGTAGGGGTCGGCGGGCACGCCGCTGTCGCGCACGTCCTGCTCGTTCTGGATGTCAAAGATCACGGTGGTGTCGCTGGGGTTGGCCATGTCGATGATGGCAACCTGCAGTGTCATTGACTTGTCCTTGAGACATGCAGCCGCTGCAGCCTCCCAGTCAAACGACAGCTGGTAGGTGTTGTCGAGCTGGAGCTCAGGGGTGATGATCATGTCTTTGCGGGGACCTACGCCGTCACCGTCGCCCTTGAGATAGGTGGGCGCGTCGCAGTAAGCGTAGTAGTAGCCACTCATGGTACTGCTGGCCTTGGAATTGTGGCCTATGGTCCAGCGGTACCCACTGTGATTGCCCTTGTAGGCTGTCACGGTTGTCCATCCGTCGGGGAACTCGGTGGTCTCCACGTCCGAACGGGTCTTCTCAAAGTCTTCGTCAAGCAACGTCTGCGCCTGGGCAGTCACCGCCATCGAGAAGATCATTGAGAGCATCAGTAAGTAAATCTTCTTCATGTTTTCTAAATCTAAAAATGTTATTTTTGGGTTTTTATAAATTTCTGTTCCAACACGCGCGAATACAACACGCGCATTAGAACGACAAATTTAGCAATTTTTTGCGACAACCCCACTCTAAAACAACAAAAAAGCAAATTATTTTTTGTTTTCATAGCATTATGCTAGAAAAATACAGTTTTTTTTCATTTTCAGCGACCTCACGGGCTCGCCAGGGAAACCCACGTCACACTCTGCCACAAGAGGGCAACGGCAAGGGTTGCTGTCTATTTTGAGACGCGAAAACACGGAACGGAGCGGAGTCAAGGGAGGAACAAATAAAGTAAAGCGGCACAAGCAATAACGCACTGCGCCGCTCGGAATATTCCAGGGCCTGAAGGCAAGATGCCGACAGTATTGTTGATTTCTTGTTAACTCGAGGTCTACGTTGCAAAGGTAAGCATCCGTTTTCAACCGCACCAAACAATGCACCATAATTCCGCCAATAAGCACCGCATGCACCTCAATGCACCATAATTTACTGTAAATGCACCAGTAATGCACCACGCCAACCCTCCGGGGATCTCTTGGTGCCAACGATGGCCACAATGACGTTTTTACACCCGGGTGTGTGTTTAGTTTGAAAAAAAATACTATCTTTGCGGCTGAAAATACAAAAATGACAACATGAGACTTTTTAAACTATTAACCCTCACATTACTGGCGCTGGTGGCATTTGCACCAGCCGCCGCACAGAAACGAAACATCAATCTCACGCTCACGGTACTTGGTCCCAACGGCGGGCCGGTGAACAACCCCACGGTAGTGCTCAAGCAAACCGACTATGCACTGTCCTATGGAACCATCACGCTCAACGAGCAGGGCTCGGCGACTGTCAAAGTCTATGCCGGCAACCACTCGCTCGATGCATCGGCACCGGGCTACAGCGCCGTGAAAGAGACCTTTAACGTCACTGCCGACACTGCCGTGCAGGTCACTCTGGCCGAGCAGACGCTCAAGCCCTACTCGCTCAACGCCACCGTGAAGCACAACCCCATGACAGGCCTCAACGACATGACATTCACCTGGAACCAGGAGCCTCCCGTGTTCTGGGACGACTTTGAGAGCTACGACCCGTTTGCCATCACATTCGGCCAGTGGACAGGTATCGACGGCGACGGACTCAATGCGGCCACGCTGGCAGGAACCTATCTCAACGCCGGCGTGCACGAGTATGCCCAGATCATCAACCCGCTGGCGGTGACTCCGGCATGGTGGTATGACTACCCGGTGCTGCGCCCCTATAGCGGCAAGCAATATGTCGGTTTCATACGCACCGCTACCGGCGCCATGAACGACGACTGGCTCATCACGCCCGTCATCACCCCGGGCAACGAGAACGTGTTCTCGTTCCTGGCCAAGGCGGCCGACGTCTACAAGGAGAAGTTCCAGGTATATGTCACCACCGTGACCGATAACCCCCAGAAGAAAGACTTCAAACTGCTCTCGCCCGGCAACTATGAGACCGTGGACTACAAGGGATGGCAAAAGAAGAAATACAGCCTCGCGGCCTATGCCGGCAAGCCCGTGCGAATGGCAATACGCTACATCAGCGAGGCAGCCAACGGCGGAGCCTTCATGCTCATGGTCGATGACGTCTACGTGGGACAGGACCATGCGGCACCGGCACCGGCACGTGCACGACGCGTCTCCACACAGTCGGCAGCTAACCCCAACGAGTCGTTCCGCGTCTTCCTCAACGACACCGAGGTGGGAACCACCGAGGACTATGAGTGGCATTTCAGCGACCTTCCCGCCGGCACCTACAAACTGGGTGTGCAGGCCATGTACCCCGCGTCACAAACCGAAGTGGTCGACACCGTGGTCACCATCGAGGGCAGCACTTTCACCCTGCAGGCCAACGTAACCACCAACAACGGGCAATCGGTTGACGGAGCGAAAGTCGAACTCACCGACCAGGCTACAGGCGAGGTGTATGACGCTGTTATTGCCAACGGCAAGGCATCGTTCCCGGCACTGCTGCCCGGCGACTACCTGATGGGCGTCTCGGCACCCCACTATGATGTCTACAGCGTTCCTGTCAAGGTCGAGGGCAACATGACCGTCGACATCATGCTCGTCGAGACAATCGTCAAGCCCTACAACGTGACCGTCGACAGCAAGGGCACCGGCAACGGCATCAACCAGATCACCGCACGATGGAACCAGAACATCTCGTTCACCGACAACTTTGACGACTACGACGACTTTGCCACCGGCAAGTTCGGCGACTGGCGCACCTATGACCTGGACCAGCACTTCTGCTACCCCATCGGACTGGGATCGGCATCCAATATCGTCACCTTCCCCGGCTGCAGCACCCCTTCTAACCTCAGGGCTGTGCCCCCAATGGTGTTCAACCCGTGGAGCACAGTGCCCGCCATGATGCCCGACGACAAGGCCGTCATGGCACCATCAGGCGACAAGACCATCATCTTCTTCTCGCCCCAGGTCAACGGAGCCAACAAGTGGCTTGTTTCGCCCGAGATCACCATCCGCGACAACTTCGTGTGCCGCTTTGCCGCCAAGGCCTATGCCGAGTACACCGAGAGCATGGAGGTGTGTGTCTTCAAGGACGGCGCCATGGATCCCGAGGAAGACCACTACGAGGAGGCCAGCCACATCGACGCCATCACCTGCGGCGTGTGGACCCTCTACGAGACCGACCTCAGCAAGTACGTGGGCCAGAAGGTGCGCATCGGCCTGCACTACACCTCGTTCGACGCCTTCTTTGCACAGGTCGACAACTTCTACGTGGGCAACCTCGAGGGCGAAGGCACTACCATCGACGTGGGCAACGTGAAGCAGTATAATGTCACCCTCGACGGCGCTACCGCAGGCAGCACTAGCGAACCCGCCATCACCCTCGAAGGTGTCACCACCGGCAAGCACACACTGGGCATCCAGGCAAGCTATGAGAGCGGCATGAGTGAGTACACGCTGTATCCCTTCACCCTGGACCTCGCCGGCGACCTCAACCACGATGGCATGGTGGACATCAGCGATGTGTCGATGATTATCGACAGCATCCTGGGTAAAGCCGAACTGGGTGCCGAGGCCGACATCAACGGCGATACCGTCATCGACATCGATGACATTTCAATGCTTATTGACTGGGTGCTGGGCCGATAACCCCAACACATCGACATATCAAACAAGACAAGGAGAACCCATGCACAGGGTTCTCCTTGTCTTGTTAAGTAATGGTAAATCTTGCTCGTCAATTATTTACCATTACTAAGAGTAGAGTGCGTCCGAATCAGAAGAAGAAAAAGTAGAAAGCCGCGGCCCACTCCTTCTTCACACCACTGTAGTGGCCTATGGTGTGGTAATTAGCATCCTGCACCGTGCCGTCACTCTTGATGTGACCAACAGTGTGGTAGTTACCGTCCTGCACCGTGCCGTCACTCTTGATGTACCCCGCAGTGTGGTAATTACCATTCTGCATCCTCTGAGCCATGGCAACCGTACTGCCACAGGCAATGACCGCAATGGCCATAAATATTGCAAATATCCGTCTCATATAACCTTAGACCAAAAATTCCCCCGCAGGTTTAACCCCACCCCCAAAACGCCCTAATAGGGACAGTCCTAGGTTGTCAAGTTTGTTTGGAAAATACGTTATAAACATACATACTTTACATGGTTATATAATTGATTTTTAATTGATTATATGGTTTGTGGTTTTACGTTTTCTGTACAGGATTATTCAATGATATACGGGTTGTCCCCACATGT
>JAZQPG010000270.1:0-12635 GCA_045628365.1 Sodaliphilus sp.
CATCAGACAAAACGGGAGTTAAAATGAAAACGGTTTCGTAATGATTCATAAAACGTTTAAAATTAATAAATTAGTAAAAATTTGCTTAAAAAGCGATGCAAAGTTACTAAAAATATGTCACACGGGCAAATGTTTTTGTAACTTTTTTCGTTGACACAGTGTTTTTTACCTTTCTTAGGAAAGAAATGGTATCTGAGTTGCTGCGCTTGTGCACAAAATAGCGCCAGCATAGGGCATGGTTGTTAGCCAAAATGCTGGTGCTGTATTTCTTACATTTAGTAATATACTTATTTATTTGGCGGGGAGGAGCGCTTCGATGGCTTTTACAATTTCCTCTTTGGGGTAGAGGCCCACGATTGCCTGGGGCTCGCCCTCTACGGGGCAAAGGAGCAACATGGGGATGCTTTGTACCTGGAACGCCTGTGCTAGGGGGCGGTTCTTGTCCACGTCGATGCTGTAGAAGGTGACGCGGCCGTCATATTCGCCTGCCAGTTCCTCGAGGATAGGGGCGAGTCGGCGGCACGGGCCGCACCAGGTTGCGTTGAAGTCCACTACCACAGGTTTGTCACCCTTGAATTTCCATTCGTTAGCAGTGTAGTCGGCAACGTTTTGTGCAAACTGGTCCTGATTGATTTCCGTTACCTTGGGTGCAGGCGCTGCTGCTGTCGCAACCTCGGGGTCCTGGGCCGTTGTTTTGTCTTGGGCGTTGGTGCAGCTTGCCATCATCGACACCGCTGCAAGGAGTATATAAAGTCTTTTCATTGTCAATTGAGATTAATGGTTGTTATTGGTGCTGGGGACGCAGCAGGTCGTTGACAGTCTTCACGGGGTTGAAGGTCTCGATGGGTACTTCGACAAAGATGGTGTTCCAGTCGCTCATCGAGCCGTTCCACAGGCCGGGCAACTCAAGAGCCTTGATTGCCACGCCGTCCTTGGATTTCTCGCTAATGAGTCCGGTGCTATAGTCGACAAAATCCTTGAGGTTGAATTTGTTGCCCTTGTAGTCGCGGATGTAGCACACGAGATCCACGGGATTAAAGTGTGTTCCGCTCTTCATCAATGCAACGGCATCGGCATTGCTGGCATCGATCTGGGCGGCCTCCAGGATTTGGGGCGAGCAGCTGCCATCGGCGTTGAAGGCCAGGTAGGGGCCTCCGCCGGGTTCACCCTCGTTGCGTACCATGCCACACACGCGCATGGGGCGGTTGAGTTTAGTGCGCAGGTATTGCTCGAGCGCTGCGTCATCCATGGTTGCTGTTGCTTCGTTGCGGGTAAACAGCTTGTTCTCGACAAAAGCGAGTATTTCCTTGAGCGGTGCGTTGCCCTCGTCGAGCATCGTGAGGTATCGTGCAACTTGCTGCTGCAGCCCTACGAGGTAGCCTGCGATGACTTTCTTGTAGCGCAGCGTTGTGTGGCGCAGGCGTGCAGGGACCACGTTGTCGATGTTCTTGACAAAGATCACCTGGGCCTCGCGCTCGTTGAGGTTCTCGATGAGTGCACCGTGTCCGGCGGGTCGGAACAACAGGTTGCCGTTCTTGTCGCGATAAGGAGTGTTGTCGGCGTTCACCGCCATGGTGTCGGTTGATGCCTTTTGCTCGCTCATTGTCACGTTATAGGTCACGCCCCACACCTTCTCCATGAGAGGAAGCTTGGCGTCCAGCGCTTTCTTGAACTCGCTGCGATGCTCGGGCGAAACGGTGAAGTGCAGGTTCACGTTGCGCTGTGAGTCGGCAGCGTACTGAGCTCCCTCCTCGAGATGCTCCTCCACGGGGGTGTGCACGGTTCCTGCGGCAGCGCGGTGGAACTTGAGCAATCCCTTGGGGAGGGCGCCGTAGTTGAGTCCACGGACATCGAGCAGAGTGCTTGCCACGTCAACGTAACGTCCTGCCTCAATGAGTTCGCTTATATTCTTTTTATACAGTACCACACAGGCCTTGTTGAGTAGCGGGAAGAATGCAAACTTGGTGATGTTGTCAAAAAACTCTTGCTCAAAGGCTGTTTCGGGCTTGGCCTTGTTCTCAGTAACAAAAGCAAAGATGTTCTTGAACATGCGGCTAGCCGCGCCGCTTGCCGGTACAAATTTCTCCACTGTGCCGCCCTGGGCTTTGAACTCATTCCACTGGGCAATGCAAGCAGCGGCTTCCTTGTCGTCGATGGCCACAATACCGTTTTCCACTGTAGCCACAGAGTCAATCTTGAGATAGGGGAAACCGTTGTTGAAGTTGTCCAGCTGTGTCTGGATCATCTCGGGGGTGATGCCTTTCTGCTCTATAAGTTGCAGGTCGTTCTCTTTAAGCATAGTTTATTTTGGTTTAAATTTATTACAATTTTTGTCAAAGTTAGTGATTTTGTGTCAAATTGCTTGTTTATTTGCTCATAAAAAAATAATTTTGTAATCTTTTTTAACAAAGGACACAGCATGATGGAACAAGAATATTTCAATGACAGCGAGAAAGTCTTGATGAGGAAAATGGTCAAAGACTTGATTTACAGGCTCAAGGATGTGGTGAGCAATGAAGACTTGAACAAGGTGCATGCCATCATCAAGAAAGGAGTGCTGGAAAATCACTATAGCCGTGACCGCTATGGCATCAACCCCACGGTGCGCAACCTGCGCACGGCGCTGCTGGTGGCCGAGAACATCGCTCCTGACCGCAGCATGGTCATTGCAACGTTGCTCTATAACCTGCAGCGCAACAACTCGGTCAGTGAGAAAAGTGTTGTTGAGAACTTTGGAGAGGACGTTGCTAAGATCGTGCGAGGACTTATCAAGGTGTCTCAGCTCTATCAGCGCCAGGCCGCTGTGCGCAATGAGAATTTCCAGAAGCTGCTGCTCACCTTTGCCGACGACATCCGTGTGATCATCATCATGATTGTCGACCGCCTGGGGCTCATGCGCGAGATCAATCACCATCCCAACGAAGCCTTTGTCCACGATATCGCCTCTGAGTCTAGATACCTGTATGCGCCGCTGGCCCACCGTTTGGGACTGTACCAGATCAAGAGCGAACTTGAGGACATGTCGCTAAAGTATCTTAACCGCAAGGTGTATTCACAGATTGCCGAGAAACTGAGCGAGACCAAGGCGCGTCGAGACTCCTATGTGGTTGACTTCATCGCTCCCATCAAGAAGGCTCTCGCCGAGTCGGGCCTGAATTTTGAAATCAAGGGCCGCACCAAGAGCATCAACTCCATCTGGAACAAGATGAAGAAAAAGGATGTGGACCTTAACGGCATGTATGACCTGTTTGCCATTCGAGTCATTATTGATACTGAACACGAGCGTGAGAAAAAAGACTGCTGGCTGGCCTATTCCATAGTCACCGATATATATATTGCCAATCCGTCGCGCCACAAGGACTGGATCACGATCCCCAAGAGTAACGGCTACGAGTCGCTGCACATCACTGTAAAGGGTCCTGAGGACAAATGGGTTGAGGTCCAGATACGCACCAAGCGCATGGATGAGATTGCCGAGCGCGGTCTCGCGGCCCACTGGAAGTACAAGGGTATCAAGAGCGAGGGAGACCTGGACTCGTGGATGAACAACGTGCGCGAAGTGCTCGAGGCCGGCAGCATCGGCCAGATGGAGCTGGTGCGCAGCATGAACATGAACCTCTATGAAAAAGAGGTGTTCGTGTTCACTCCCAAGGGCGACCTGTTCCAACTGCCTATGGGGTCGACCATCCTCGACTTTGCCTTCGCCATCCACACCCGCGTGGGCTCGACATGCACTGGCGGCAGGGTTGACGGCAAGAACCAGAAACTCAACTATAAACTCAAGAGCGGAGACACAGTTGAGATCACCACGGCATCGACCCAGATACCACGTCAGGACTGGCTCAACTATGTGGTTACCAGTAAGGCACGTAACAAGATACGCCAGGCCATCAACGAGGCACGAGTGCGCCAGGCCGACATGGCGCGCGAGCTGGTTCAGCGCAGGTTTAAGAACCGCAAGATTGATCTCGACGAGGGCATGATGGCTAAGCTCACCAAGAAAATGGGCTACAAGACCATCACCGACTTCTATGTCGACATCAACGAGGAAAAACTCGACGTGAACACCGTTGTCGAACGATATGAGCAACTCGTAGAACGCTTGAACGACCCCATGGCAAATGTGCCTCACGGCACTGCCGAGGGATTCGTGCTGCAGGCGGCCAAGGATGAAGCCCCGGCCTACGATATCCTCGTGATAGGCAATAACGTGAAGGGAATAAACTACAAGCTGTCTAAGTGTTGCAACCCGATCCTTGGAGACCGCATTGCCGGTTTTGTCGCCAGCGATGGCGCCATCAAGATCCACAAGGTGGAGTGCGGCAACTTGCGTCACCTGCTGTCCAAGTATCCTTACCGCATGATCAAGAGCGCGTGGTCGGGTAAGATAGGAGCACAGTTTGCTGTCACTATCAAGGTGGTTGGCAAGGATGATATAGGTATCGTGGCAAATATCACCTCGGTTATCAATAAGAGCCCCGACACCGTGTTGCGCAACATCACCATTTCGTCCCATCAGGGAACGTTTGAAGGCTTCCTCGTCGTGGGAATCCCCGGCAACAACGTGCTTGACGAACTCCTCAAGAAGATCTTGGCACTCAAGGGAGTGAAGCAGGTGGAGCGTGTGAATAGATAGGTGCAGGCGGTGCGCTGTGTCGCGTGTTTTTTGCCTGCATTGTAATGATGTGGCAACAATAAGTCAACAATAAGTGAACCGTCTCCATGAAAATAATTTAAACTTTTAGTGCGTTCCTTTGTCAAAAAAATAGTAAATTTGCAGTCTTGTTAATGCTCGACAGACGATGATAGATAAAGCCACAGTAGACCTGATCCTTGATAGCGCCGACATTGTTGACGTTGTCAGTGACTTCGTGACGTTGCGTCGCCGCGGCACCAACTACGTGGGTTTGTGCCCGTTCCACAACGACCGCACGCCGTCGTTCTATGTGTCCAAGAACAAAGGACTGTGCAAGTGCTTTGCATGTGGCGAGGGTGGCAGCGCTGTCGGCTTCATCATGAAGCATGAGCAACTCAACTATCATGATGCCTTGCTGTATTTGGCCAACAAATATCACATTGAGGTTAAGGAACGCGAGCAAACCGACGAGGAGAAGGCCGAGCAGATAGCTCGCGACGCCATGTTCATGCTTAACGAGTGGGCATGTGGTTTCTTTGAAAAGCAACTCACCGATACCACTGAGGGTAGGGAAGTGGGGCTTGCCTATTTTAACGACCGTGGCTTCTCAGCGGCTATTATCAAGAAGTTCAGGCTGGGATATTCACCCGAAGACCGTTCGGCACTATACAAAGCCGCTGTGGCCCAGGGCTTCAACCGGCAGCTGCTCTTTGATACCGGCCTGTGTGTCGACGACAACCGTGGCGGCGGTTATGACCGATACCGCGGCCGCGTGATATTCCCGATCATCAACCTTGCAGGCAAGGTGGTCGCTTTTGGCGGTCGCACACTTCGCAATGACAAGAAGATAGCGAAGTATGTTAACTCTCCCGAATCAAGCATATATAGCAAACGCAAGGAGATATACGGCATGTTCCAGGCAAAGCGAGAAATAGCTAAGCAGGACAAATGTTTCATCGTTGAGGGATATGCCGATGTTATCTCGATGCATCAGTCGGGTTTTGAAAACGTCATTGCCGCATCGGGAACGGCCCTGACTGTGGAGCACGTCAACAAGATACATCGTTTTACAAAAAATGTCACCGAGATGTTTGACGGTGACGCGGCCGGCATCGGTGCAGCTCTCAAGGGTGTGGACAAACTCCTGCAGGAGGGTCTGAACATGAAGGTGCTCGTGCTGCCCGACGGGGATGACCCCGACAGCTACTCGCGCAAACACAGTGCGAGCGAGGTGCAGCAGTTTATAGACGACAACGAACAGGACTTCATACAGTTCAAGACCGGCGTCATGCTCAAGGACAGTGCCCATGATCCTGTCAAACGAGCCCAGGCCATTGAGGACGTGACCCGTTCCATCGCCATGATACCTTCCGAAGTCACCCGTGCCATCTACGCCAAGGAGTGCAGCGGCATGTTTGGCATAGGCGAGGATGTCATCCTCAGGGATATATCAAAGCACATCAGGACTATGCGTGAACAGCGCAAGAAAGATGCGGAGCGGGAGAAACTGCGTCAGGAGCGTGTTGGCGGTTCGTCACGCGGGACGTCGGCTCCTCCTGTTGCTCCTCCTGTTGCTCCTCCCGGGCAGCAGGCCGTACCCGATGTGCCGCCTGTTCCCGATGATATCCCTGTTGTCCCTGCGGACCTTCCGCCTGCGCCTGGCGTTGACGTAGGCGGCGCTCCGTACCAGCCGCCCGTGCAGGTTTCTTTGCCACCAGTGGCACCTGATTATACCCGTGCTCCCATGTATCAGCAGGAGAAGGCATTGGCTAAGTATCTGGTCAAATACGGCATGTGCAACTTCTGCTACGCTTACTATGAGGGCAGTGAACTCACTACTAATAACATGACTGTTGCCGAGTATGTCAGCAATGAGCTGGAAATCGACCAGATGCATTTCTCAACTCCTGTGTTTGCCCGCATATTTGGTATCGCTGTTGAGTTGTTGCCACAGTTCCAGGCCGACATGGTTGCCTACGATAGCCAGGTGTGGCAGGAAGCGCAAGCCGAGGTGGACGCCCTGGTGAGGCAAATTGACCCGATAGGTCACAACATGGATAGCCTCAAGCAAGAGGAGGAACGCATCAAGTCGCAGGTGACAGCCGAGGGTGTGAAAAAACTGGATGAATTCCGCATGAGGTATCTGGAAAAACGCTTGTGTTCTCACATGGAAGACGATGTGCGCGAGGCTTCCAGCGACCTTGCCAGCGAGAAGTATACCCTCAGCAAGATCCACACCGAGTTTGCCACAATACCCACCGAGTTTGACAAACTCGAGACGCTCATCCCCGGTGCGCTCAACAACTGGAAGAACGCTATGATCGAACAGCGCATCGCCGCTGTGCAGGCGCAACTTGGAACCGCCCAGGGTGACGAACTGAACACTTTGCTCACACAGCTACAGGAATTATTCACGCTGCGCAGCCAAATCGCAAAACTTATAGGCGATAGGGTGGTGAACCCTAATTAGTTGCCCGCAAAGCGTGGATATTTGACGAATATTTTGTAAATTTGCAACAAATAACATAGACATTGTTTAAAGCAACGCTTTATACTTAAACTTTTAAAACTTTGACAATGAATTACAAGCAGGTTTTTACATCGCTTCTAGGATTGACAATTGGTTTGGTTGCCAGCGCACAAGTCAACCTTCCTACCATGATGGTTGGAGACAAACTTTTCTACTATTATAAGTTAGAAAACAAAGAAACTGTTAGCAGCCTTGCTAAAAAATTCAACGTTGACAACTCGTCATTCACGCTCTACAACACCGGGCTTGAACAGAGTGTGCCCAAGAACAAGGTTGTGCTCTATCCTGTCCCCGAGGTAAATAATGAGGCCGAGGTGAAGTGCCAGGTGAAGGCTACCGACAAGGATCAGGTGCTGTATACGCTCGTTGAGGGCGACGACCTGTACACTGTTGCCAAGCGTTTCAACGCATCGGTCGAGAGCATCGTGCGCAATAACGTTAACGTTGCTCCCACGGCTTATGTGTCCGGAATCACTGTTAAGGTGACTCCCAACACAGCCGAGAAGTTGAATTACAGCATCCCCATCACTACCTTTGGCAACTACATTGTTGTGGGTAATGAGACCATGTACTCCATTGCTTCGAGCCGCGGCATCACCGTTGACGAACTCATGGCTCTTAACCCGGGTGTGACTAATCTGAAGAAAAAAATGAAGCTCACTGTCCCCGTGGCATCTTCAATCAAGAAGTCGGCTCTTATCAAGGACGTTCCCCTGAGTTACATTGAGACTTCTTACCGCTCGGTAGCCGATGCCACTTACAAGCAGCTGCGTGGCGAGATGAGCAACATCCCCGTTAATGTGGGCGTGATGCTGCCGTTCCAGCTTCAGAACCCCAATCCTCCCCGTCAGGCGTTCCTCTATACCGACTTCCTCAAGGGGCTCTTGCTGGCTGTTGATAGCATCGGTAGCAACGCATCGCGCAAGATGAACATCAAGGTTTTCGACACACAGCACAACCTCAATGTAACCGACAGTCTGCTCGCGTTGCCCGAGATGCGTGACCTCCATTTCATCATCGCTCCCAGCGAGCCTAAGCAGCTGGAGCGCATCACCGCTTTCGGCGAGAAGAACGGCGTGAAAGTTCTCAACTGCTTCTCTACCAAGAACGACGACTACAAGGAGCAGGTCAACTCTTATATCGCCATGACTCCGACTTCTACAATGGTTGAGAACCTGGCGGGTTGGTTCAAGAACCGTTTCCCCGATGCAACCATCGTGTACCTCATGGACAAGGCCGCTGAGCCTTCCGACATGTTCAAGAGCGTTAAGTCTGAACTTGGTTCTTATCCCTCGGTTACCATCAATGTTGACGGTGAGCTTCCCTATGCAACAGTGGACCACAAGCTCGACCCCGGCACCAATTATGTGTTCATTCCCTCAACCGGTAGCAAAGCGCTTCTCAAGAAGGTGCTTCCCGCTCTCAAGAAGGCAAAGACCGAGCGTGTTGACTGCGCCTTTAACCTGATAGGTTACCCCGAGTATGTGCTTCACCTCAAGGAGTGCCAAAACGATATGATGGTAGTTGACACCTATATGTTCTCACGTTTCTTTAATGCCAAGGGTTTCCGTACACGCAACGTTGAGGCCAGCTACTCAAAGAAGTATGAGGGCGACACTATGATTGGTGACACCTATCCCGTGATGGCTCTCTATGGCTTCGACACCGGCTCTTTCCTCATCAATACCCTGGGTGCATGCCTCGATCTCGATGACAATACACCCGTGCAGAAGGGAATACAGACCGGTTTCCTGTTTACTCATGAGGAAGGCTGGCAAGGCTTTGTTAACCAGGCTATCACCCTGGTACACTTCAACACCGACAAGAAGATCGAGACATTTGTAGTGACCAATAAGAAATGAAACGCTTCTATTCCATCCTGATCACTGTTGCGGTGTCGCTGGTTGCCGTGGCCCAGACCCACTATGAGGGTAACATATACCTGGGTGGCAAGGTGGGCGCGACGATGTCTAAGGTGCAGTTCAACCCATCGGTTCCCCAGGGCCTCCAACCCGGGGCTGTGCTGGGCGTGACGGCGCGTTACATCGAGGAGAAGAACTTTGGCATCCTGGCCGAGTTCAACATTGCGCAGCATGGATGGAAGGAGAAGTTTGATGAGGGTCAGGACTTCAGTTACAACCGTAGCCTCATCTATGCTGAGTTGCCGGTGATGACCCATATCTACTTTGGCAACAACAGCCGTCGTTTCTTTTTCAACGCTGGTCCGCAGGTGGGTTTGCTGATAGGAGAATACAAGCATGCCAACTTTGACGTGAACCACGTTGGGGAAATACCTGATTTTCCAAAGACCAACCGCTACACGCAGCAGTATACCCTACACCCCAAGGGTCGTTTTGACTATGGCATCGTGGCCGGCCTAGGCATGGAGTTCATCCGTGGAAACTCCCGCTCCTTTAATGTCGAGGGACGTTTCTACTATGGCCTTCATGACGTGTTCAGCAACCACAAGAAGGATCCGTTCTCGGCATCGTCCAATCTCTCGATAATGCTCACCGCGGGTTATTCTTTCCGCATCAAGTAAGAGATTTGGATTCCAAGTTATACATTAATGGCCTCTATTCCCGGTGTGGGAGTAGAGGCCATTAAGTATATACTGTCGCCGCCGCAGGAGGCGGGAAGCTTAGCTGTGCAGTATCTTGTAGATGAGTTCCTTCAGCAGGTCGTAGGCATCCTGTCGCGACCCCATGCCCTTAGACCTGACATCACACTCGCGCAGATAGCCTATGATGTTGACACATGCCTGTGTGGAGTAATAGCGTGCCGCCTCCTTGAACTTGCCCAGGCGCCACACGCTGCGGGTACCCACGGCAGCCATCAGAGCCTGCTGTGACTGGTCCTTGCTGGCGCGCACCAGTAGCACTCCAGAGAAAAAACCGAAGAGCATTGACACGGTCACTACCACTGGGTTGTTCTTGGGGTTCTTCTCGAAGTAGTCGATGATGCGGTAGGCCTTAGATGCATTGCGGGTGATCAGGGCATCCTCCAACTCGAAGTTATTGTAGTCCTTACTGATGCCGATGTTGCGCTCTATGAGTTCCGGGGTGATTGCATTATCAGCGCCCACGAGCATCTTGAGTTTGTCGAGTTCGTTGAACAGGTGTGACAGGTCATTGCCGATGTAGTCGCCCAGCATTGACACGCTCTTCATGTCGATGTTGCAACCTATGGATGCCGCATATCCCGAGATCACTGACCTCAGGTCGCGGTCGTTCCTCACCTTGGCTGAGTCAAATACTACTCCCGTGTGCTGCTTCTTCAGCGCGTCGACAAACGGTTTGGCCTTGATGGCGCCGCCCTTGTTGCACACCACCAGGATGGTCGAACGCAGCGGGTTCTCGGCATAGAGTTTGAACAGCTCCAGGTCCTTGCTGTGGCCAGGCTGCTTAGACACGTTCTGTGCCTCGCGCAGCACCACTACCTTGTATTGGGAGAACGCGGGGTATTGCTTGCAGGTGCTTATCACCTCGCGCACGTTGGCATCGCTGCCGTAGTATATCGACAGGTTGAAGTCCTTCTCGTCCTCGGTGAGGGCGCGTTCCACGATGAGTTCGCTCAGCTTGTCAATGTAGTAAGGCTCCTCGCCGTGAAGCAGGTAGATGGGGCGGAACTTGCCGCTCTCGATCTCCTTGCGAAGACTAAAATATGTTACCGTTTCTTTTTTTTCGGCCATAAGGTTACTGTTGATTGGAGAATTATTCCTAAATTCGCACACAAATTTAACAAATAAATGCGACTTAACCTACCATCCTGCGATTTAAATGTAAAAAAAACTCCTCAGGGCGTTGTTGTTTACGACATCCTGCGCAAGCGATTTGTTGCGCTCACACCCGAGGAATGGGTGAGGCAAAACTTTGTGCATTACCTTATTAACACCAGACGGTTCCCTATGGAGCGCATGGCCAACGAGGTGTCGCTGGTGCAGAACGGCATCAAGCGCCGCTGTGACTCGCTCGTTGCCGACCGTGAGGGCAAGCCACTTGTCATCGTCGAGTATAAGGCCCCGTCAATCGAGATCACGCAGGAGGTGTTTGACCAGATAGTGCGTTACAACATGGTGCTTCACGCCCGTTACCTCATCGTGTCCAATGGCATGGCCCACTACTGCTGTGCCATCGACTACGAGCACAACACCTACCGCTTCCTACCCGACATCCCCGTCTATCAAGACCTACTGTAAAAGCTCCTCCCTTAGAGGACCTGGAATATCTAGATGCACTAGAAAAACTGGAATGTCTAGAAAGAAAAAGGCGCGTCACCATCAAGTGTCACGCCCTTTTTTTACCGATTATCGATTAAAAGATTAACAGATAAAACAATTAACTTTTAGCCCTTTAACCCTTTATTTCCAGTCCCACGACATTCTCCACGTGGTGGGTGTGGGGGAACATATCCACGGGCTGGATCTCAACCACGCGGTACTTAGTGTCGAGCATAGCCAGGTCGCGGGCCTGGGTCGCTGGGTTACAGCTCACGTAGACGATGCGCTGTGGTTCAGCGTTGAGAATTACGTTCACCACGTCCTCGTGCATGCCGGCGCGTGGAGGATCCACAATCATCACCTCGGGACGGCCATGCTCTGCCACAAAAGCGTCGGTCAGGACGTCCTTCATGTCGCCGGCATAGAACATGGTGTTCTCGATGCCGTTGACGCGGCTGTTGAGCTTAGCATCCTCGATAGCCTCGGGTACATACTCGATGCCTATCACCTGGCGTGCCTGGCGCGAAACGAAGTTTGCGATAGTGCCGGTGCCGGTGTAGAGGTCATACACCAGTTCGTTGCCAGTGAGCTTTGCCATGCGGCGCGCCACCTTATAGAGCTCGTAGGCCTGCTTAGAGTTGGTCTGGTAGAACGACTTGGGGCCGATGCGGAACTTCAGACCCTCCATTTCCTCCTCGATGTAGTCGCGGCCGTTGTAGAGCAGAATCTCCTGGTCGGCGATGTTGTCGTTCACCTTGAGGTTGATGCAGTACATCAGGCTGGTGATCTGTGGGAAGCGCTCCTTGATGGCACCCATCACGTCCTCGATGGCATCGTGGTTGGGCTCGCTGAACACTACCACCAGCATTGTCTCGCCGGTGCTTGCCACGCGCACCATAATCATGCGCATCAGGCCAACGTTGCCGCGTATGTCGTAGAACGAATAGCCCTTCTCTGCTGCATAGTTGCGCACGAAGACGCGAATCTCGTCGCCTATTTCGTCCTGCAGCCAGCACTTGTTGATGTTGAGCACCTTGTCAAATGCCCCGGGGATGTGGAATCCCAGCGCATTGCGGTCAAATTGCTCTCCGCTCTCGAGCTGCTCGCGGGTGAGCCAGTTCTTGTTAGAGAAAGTGAACTCCAGCTTGTTGCGGTAGCGCTGAGTCTCGGCGCTGCCCAGGATGGGGTTGATTGCGGGCAGGTCTACCTTGGCGATGCGCTCGAGGGCATCAACCACCTGCTGCTGCTTG
>JAZQPG010000271.1:0-13502 GCA_045628365.1 Sodaliphilus sp.
TTATAGGTGTCTTATGGATTCATATCTCGAATGGAATCCAAAATAGGAACCGCCGTATGCCGAACGGCACGTACGGTGGTGTGAGAGGTCGGAAAACGAAAGTAGGAAGAAAACTACTTCGTTTTCCTCCTACTCGATTCATGCCGTTACAGGATGGTGAATGGAGGCTGTATACCTTGATTATTATTTCTTCTTGTTGTAGCAACGGTGGAGCAGCGAGGAACTGCAGGCGGTGATGATGTGAGCGGGTTTGTCGTAGTAGGCCCTGGGGTCGCTGGCAAGGCGGTCGCGGGTGAAGTCATGCACGTGCTCTTCGCCTAGGATCTCGTTGATGACCGCGAGGTTGTAGGTCGACATCGGTGTACGCTTGTAGCGTGGCGGCAGCAGCACGATGTAGTCGGTGTTATCCTGCTTGAGCAGTGCTGCGATGGTGCGCAAGCGCTGTTCTTGGGCGGGCGAAATCGGGGCTGAGGTCCTTGGAAGCACCTGGTAGTCATTATCGCGCAGTCGCTTAGGGGTGAAGTAGGCATCGGGGTCAGCAGCGATGATGCTGTCGATGTGTGTGAAGATGTTCTCGTTGGTCGAGTCGGTGTGCTGATAGGGTGTAGAGGTGGCATATTTCATTTTTACCATCTCGCTCTCATATCGTTGGGGCCACAGGGAGTACTTGATGAAAAGCGGGTTCTTGTAGATGTTGAAGAACGCCAGATGGAACTGGAGCCAGTTCACGTCGCTGGTGATCACGGGAACCCTCATGTAGAGGTGGTGCTGGTTGTTGGGCTCGCGGTGGAGCATTTCTTCCTCGATGACGATGAGTGCGTTCTTCACCTTGATGCCCTTGCGGTGCAGGTAGTCCAGTTTATCGGCGATGCCCTGCAGGGTTTCCAATGATGCATCGAGGTGCATCACCGATGCCTCGGGCGAGAGGTGCTGCTTCCATGCCTCGGCGGGATAGGACTGTGACATGGATGACCCCAAGATGAAGGAGTCGTAGGTGCGACCTGCGCGCATGTTGCGTTCCAGTGCCTTGATAGAGATGAATCCACCGTTCTCGCCCAGTTCGATGGTATCGGTAGAAGTGGCTTTCTCGTCATAGCGGTGGATGACCTTGAAAGGGTCGAGCACTGCATAGGTGCCGATGAAGATGAACACCGGGAGAGCCGCTAGCAGAGTGCGCAAGATGAAGTGTTTTATGCCGTGAGGTTGCATGTCGTGAAAGTTATAAGCCTAGAACTGGAAGTAAATGTAGTCAACTTGTTTGCCTGTGCTGTAGATGGTGATGAGCACCAACAAGGTCCAGTAGACGGTCCATCGGGCCCATGCCGGGAATGGCATGCTTGCCAGCGGGAACTCGTGCCGGCGCCCCATCCAGTCGATGGCTAGCAGCGGGACGATGTAGGTCAAGGAGGTGACTCCCATAGGCACTGCTGTCCAGCTGCCGTGGACTAGGGCGGTTGCCATCTCGCCCAGGTGGGCGATGCTGTGTGCCCTGAAGATGAGAAATGCAAAGGCAAAGAGCATGAACACCATGAAGCAACGGGGCAGGTCGCGCAGGGCAGGAGTGTCGTCGGGGCGTTTGTCGGCCTTGAAGAACACCCGCGGCAGCATGAGCAATCCGCACACGGTGCCCCACAGCACGAAGGTCCATGCCGCACCGTGCCACAGTCCTGAGATTGCAAACACGATCATCACGTTCAAAGCCGTGCGCCAATGTCCTTGCCGGCTGCCGCCCAGCGGGAAGTAAACGTAGTTGCGCAGCCACTTCATCAGCGAGATGTGCCATCGTGTCCACATTTCGTTCCACGACCGTGAGAAGAACGGGTACCTGAAGTTGGGGCTTAGCTTGATGTTGAGCAGTTTGGCCGAGCCAATGGCGATGTCGCTGTATCCCGAGAAGTCGGCATATATCTGCATGGCAAAGACTATCGATGCCATAACGATGGTGGTGGCACTACCATAGGCAGGATTGTATAGCATGGTGTCAAGATATCCTCCCAGGGAGTCGGCCACCACGACTTTCTTGGTGAGTCCCCACAGGATCTGGCGCATGCCAAGCACTGCAGTGTGGTAGTCAAACTCCTTGTTGCGCAGCAGCTGAGGCAACAGGTCGCGAGCACGCTCGATGGGGCCTGCCACCAGCTGCGGGAAGAAGGCTATGTAGACCATGAAGGCGGTGAGGTTGCGGGTGGGCTTGATGTCGCCTCGCAGGCAGTCTATCGTGTAGCTGATGGCCTGGAAGGTGTAGAACGAGATGCCCACTGGCAGCACGATGTGGAGCAGCGGCCAGTCGGGCGAGAAGCCCATGGCCTGCATCAGGTCGCGCGCGCCGTCAATAAAGAAGTTGAGGTACTTGAACGTGCCCAGTATTCCCAGGTTGAACACTATGCTCAGCGTGGCCCACAGCTTGCGTCTGGCTCCTGGACGGTCCATTGCCAGCGCTGTGCCCCAGGATGACAGCGACGTGGCGATGATGAGTCCCAGGAAACGCCAGTCCCACCAGCCGTAGAAGGTGTAGCTGGCAATAAGCAACAATGCGTTTTGCCACTTGAGATGCCTGGCCAGTGCCCAGTAGAGCAAGAACACTACAGGCAGGAACAGGGCATAGATGTAAGAGTCAAACTGCATTGTTCACTGTTATATGGAGTTGATGATAGCGGCAATCTCGCGGGCATCATCGGTGGTGATGGGGTGGGCGATGGGGAGGCTCACTGCTTGGCTGGCCAGGAGTTCGGTCAGCGGCAGCGTACCATGCTCGATGTCGCTGTAGCAAGGCTGCATGTGTGGCGGTGTGGCGTAGTGGATGTCGGTCTTCACGCCGCGTTTTTCAAGCTCGGCGCGGAACTCGTCTCGGCCATCTTTCACGCGGATGACATATTGGTGCCACACCTGTTTCATGCCCTCAAAGTGCACCGGGGAGATAACGCGGTCGCTGGTGATGCACTCGTTGTAGACCCTGGCGATGTCGTCGCGTCGCTTGCTTTCCTCGTCAAGGTGGCGCAGCTTCACGCGCAGCATGGCGGCCTGTAACTCGTCGATGCGGCAGTTAAGGCCTTGGTACAGATTGTGGTAGCGGCGGTCGCTGCCATAGTTGGCTATAGCCCTTACTGTCGCCGCCAGCTCGTTGTCGCTAGTGGTGACAGCCCCTGCATCGCCCAGTGCCCCGAGGTTCTTGGTGGGGTAGAAACTGATGCCGGCGGCATGTCCCAGTCCACTGGTGACGCGGGTGCCGTTGAGGCCGTCGCAGTGGGCCTCGGCGCCTATTGCCTGGGCGTTGTCCTCAATGATGAGCAGGTCATGTTCAAGCGCAAGTTCCTTGAGCTTGTCGTCCCAGCAGGGTGTACCGTAGAGGTGAACGGGCATCACGGCTTTTACCCCGGTGGTGATGAGTCGCTCGACCTCGCTGCTGTCTAGGTTCATGGTCGCCTCGTTGGGTTCGCACAAGACGGGAACGAGCGAGTTGTCGCTGATGGCCAGTACCGACGCGACGTAGGTATTGGCCGGGACAATCACTTTGTCGCCGGGCTGCAGTCGTCCCATTTCTATGTAGGCGCGCAGGATAAGCCGCAGTGCATCAAGGCCGTTGCTCACGGCGATGCAGTGCCGAGCCTGGCACAACGCTGCGATTTCCTGCTCGAGCATCTCGGTGTTCTTGCCGTGCAGGTACCATCCTGATTCAATCACGTCGATGGCGGCTTGCTTGAGTTCGTCCTCATAGGGGAGATTGGCCTGCTTGAGGCTAAGGAACGGGTATGTCTTGTTCATCGTTTGTCTTTGGTTAAGTCAAGGAATTCGCTGTAGTCGCGCACGTAGTCGCTCTCGTCATAGTGCTCGCTTGCGAGTACCATGGCCACGGCTCCCGAGCTGAAGTTCTGGAGCACACTCCACACCCCCGGCCTTACCAGCAATCCCTGGTAGGGGCGGTTGAGAGTCACCCTGCGCTGTCGGGCGCCGTCGTCGATCGACACGTCAAAGCAACCGCTGATGGCCACGATGAGCTGGTACAGGTTGCGATGGGCGTGTCCGCCGCGGTCACAACCGCTGGGGATATCATAGATGTAGAACGCGCGTTTTATCTTCAACGGGATGACGTCATTGTCCTCCACGACGGTGATGTTTCCGTTGGCGTGATGATGGCGGTCAAAGTTGATGATGTCGCAGTCATCTATGCTTGATGTCAGGAAATGTTTGTTGTCCATTCTTCAGCAGTTAGTTCAAACTACAAATTTACAACAAAATTGCGAAAAATGAAAAAACGGATGATAAAAAAAGAAACTTCCACGGCATCATGTTAACAAAAAAAGGAGACGAGCCTCTTGATGTGGCGTTACTCGGAGAGGGTTTGTTCTATTGCTGCCACGATGCTAGGGATGGCCTTGGGGTTGCCGTGGTGTCCGCCGGGGATGAACCGGGCGACATGGTAGGCCCGCTCGAAGCCTTCTTTATACTTGGTGCCAAGGTATTCGTCGTCCTGTGCAAACAGTCCCACGCATCGCTGGCTGGTGTTGAACTTGCCGTTATTCACTTCGGCTTCAATCGCTTTGCAGGCCTCGACCAGTTCCTTGCATGGCTTCTTGTCCTCGGGGTGGTCGGGGCGTGGCTCTAGCTTGGGCAGTTCCACGCTCGGCATCATGCACGGGTTGAGGGCTATGCGGGGAAGGTGAGTGGGCAGGCTCAGGGCAATGAAACCTCCCAGCGATGTTCCTATCACCAGGTCAATGTGCTCTTGCTCAATAAATGCAGTGAGTTGTTCGCGTGATGTCTTAATATCGTCCTGAGGATAGGCGGGGCACAGCACCTCGTAGCTGTCGTCTGGCAAAGCTTCGCGTATCAGTTTGCAGAATGTGGAGTCGGGCGAACCGCCGAAACCATAGATGAATAGTATCTTTTTCTTCATGTCAGTTGGTTAGTAAAGCATGTGCAAGATGCAGTGTTGATTCAAAAGATGTCTCCGGCAATGCGCACCTGGACCACGGGCAAGAAGTTGAGCGACGATAGCCTTGACAGGAGGCCGGCCTCGGCCGACTTGCTTTTGATCACCTTGTCGTGGTTGAGCTTGAACTTAGGCGCTCCCCAGAACATGCATCCGGCGTCAACAAGGACGCTGCACTTGTTGGTGCGTCCAAAGGGGCGTCCCATGCCTAGGCCAAGGTATGGACGGAATGTCCAGGTGTTGGCGGCGACGTGTATGTTGCCATTCTTGTCGGCCGTGAAAATGTAGTTACCAAATTTCACTCCCACGTCTTGGTAGTTGGTTTCGAAGGTGCGGTTGTAGAGCTGTACATACTCGTTGGCCTCGTTAAGGAACTTGTAGGAACCTTCCTTGGTGTTATTGAGGGTGAACACTGTCTTGTTTCCGACGTAAAAACCGGCCGAGAGGTGCAGGGTGGAGTTCCTGAAGGGATAAATCTCGGCGATGGCGTGCACGTTGAAGATGCTGGGTCTCATAGATACTTCCACGTCGGTGGTGTGCAGTGCCTTCTGTATTTCGGGATCGTCGATGTGCATCGATGTGAGCACGTCGGCAACCGATGTCGCTAGATTGAAGCGCATGTCGTTGATGTGCAGCAGGTCAAGTCCGCCGCGCAGTACCACGTACTTGGAACAAGGCATTGCCACGTCAACCCCGATGCCCGAGGTGCCCACGATGCCGCCTATCGACATGTGGTTAAACATCTGTTTTCCGTCGCCGCGAGGGTCTAAGTCATGCTCCTGTACCTGGGCTGTCGCCACGAGGGGAAACAGGATTGCCGCGAGGGTAACTGCTATGAAGTGCTTGAACGGTCTCATTGTTGTTGCTGTGGTTAATGGTGGCTGTGTCGTGTTACTTGAAATTGTTGATGATCAGTGCATTGGTGAGCGACTGGGACAACGGTCTGTAGTTGAGCAGGTATATCGAGATGTAGGGGTTGCCGCCGTTGATAATGCAGTCGACGCAGTCATAGCATGCAAAGTCCATTGCCACGATGCCCACCACCTTGCCGGGGTTGCCCTTCAGGTTCTCGATCACTCGTGGATGAATGAAGGAAGCATTCTCTACATATCCGCCCGGGGTGGGCACTGTGTAGGCCGAGCAGTGGTTCACTACCCAGGTGTTGTCGCTCTCGTTGGCAGCCAGTGAGCGGGAGTCGTCAATCATCTTGATGACGGCGGCCAGTTTGGTGTCCTGGCGTTTCTTGGTCGAGACTTTGTAGTAGTCCTGTACCCACATGGATGTGCTCACCGACTCGTCGCTACAGCTGGCGATCACGCGGCTGCGCTCCTGGTCATAGTATATATTCTCGTCAATGTCGGGGTCCTCGTCGGGCCATGGGCACACGGCTCCTTTCATGCCGTCATATTCCAGTCGGTTGATAAGCAGTATTTTGCCTCTCATTTCGCCCAGGGTGACGCCGGGGCGCCACTCGGCAAACAGGGTTTTATACTTGTCTTTACCCAGCATTTCCTTCATCAGCGGAATCCATTGCATCTGGTCCTCGTAGCCGTTGTCGTGCTGAATCTTGATGATGCACATTTCCCTGGGGTGCTGGATGAGGAAGTTGTGGATAATGTCGAGTGACTCTTCAAAGGTCATGCTGATCTCGCTCGCTCCATGGCAGCACCGCAAGATTTTCTTGCGTTGTATCGTGTCGGTAGAGACCACCGGACGGATGTCAAAGAACCTGATGCCGCTCTCGAGCTGTTGCTTGAGTGTGGAAACCTGGCTCGTGGCAACGAGTCCGAAGACCAGGTTGAGGTCAGGGATGTAGAATCCTTCTCCGGTGAGGGCGTCGTGGGTGCCAGGAATAGTGAGCTTGCACACTTTTTTGTTGTCGGGCAGGAGTGACATCCAGTTGTTCGGGTCAATGTCAATGGGGTCTTGTATCGTGTCCTGATATCCGTTGACAAAGCGGTAGGGAAGCTTGGAGGTCACCGAGGGCTCCTGCGACTCGTCCTTGCAAGATGTGGTGCATGCCACAACGAGCATTAAGAAAATGGTAAGTAATATGTGATGTCTCATGTGATTGATATATTTCTTATTGCATGCAAAGATAATGAAAATTCACATAACAATAGTGCTTCCTGCCAAAAAATCGTGTCGTGCGGTATTGTTAATATGATAGTTATGTAAAAACTGTTTACTGTAGATGTCGCAGTTAGACCTGCTGGTTACAGTATTTCAATGGCGATGTGGGCACAGGCCTCGGCATCGGCGAGTGCGTGGTGGTGGTTTTTCATGGGATGGCCACATAGAGCTGCGATGGTGTGGAGCTGATGGTTGGGTGCGTGTGGAAAGGTATGTTTGGCAGCACGCAGCGTGTCAAAGAAGATGTAGTCGGGGTAGTCCATCTGATAGGTGCGGAACACGTTCTTGAGGCAGTTCTCGTCGAATCGGGCGTTGTGAGCTACCAGAGGCAGTCCCTCGATAAGGGGCTCAATCTCGTTCCACACCTCGGGGAAGATGGGGGCACAGTCGGTATCACAACAAGAAAGTCCATGGACACGGCTACAGAAGTAGTTGTAGTAGTTGGGCTCGGGCTGGATGAGCGAGTAATAACTGTCGACAATCTCGCCGCCGCGCACGATGACAACGCCCACCGAACACACGCTAGACCTGCAGTTGTTGGCGGTCTCAAAGTCGATTGCAGCAAAGTCTAACATAAAACTCTGTAACCCATTAATCCATTAACCTCTTAACCTCTTAACCTTTTAAACTCCTCGAAATCCTCGATGTAGTCGCTAGGGTCGTATTTCTCGCTGGAAAGCACAAACACTACCGAGTTAGTAGCAAAGTTGTCGATGCGTCGCCAGGTCATGTGAGGCACATAGAGGCCATAGTAGGCGCGGTCCATGTGGAAACGCTGCTCGCCGGTGCCGTCGTCAAGCACGACGTCAAAGCTTCCGCTCAGGGCGATGATAAACTCGTCCTGGCTGTGGAAGGCGTGCCCGTTGCGGAACATACCGCCGGGCACGTCATATATCCAGTAAGCCCGCTGGATGTCAAACGGCACGTGCTGCTCACTCTCCACGATGGAGAGGTTGCCGCGCGGGTCGGTGATCTTGGGCAGTTGTATGATGCGTGGTTTATTTGATTCCATGCTTTGCAAGGTGCAAGAGGTATTGTCCATAGTGGTTCTTGGCCATGGGCTCGGCGAGAGCCTGGAGCTGGTCGGCATTGATCCATCCCTTGCGGAAGGAGATTTCCTCGAGGGCTGCTACCTGCACACCCTGCATGGTCTCGATGGTGCGGATGAAGTTTGACGCCTCGAGCATGCTCTCGGCAGTGCCGGTGTCGAGCCATGCGAAACCACGGCCAAGGGTTTGTACCCTCACGCGGTCCTGCTCGAGGAACACTTGGTTAACAGTAGTGATCTCAAGTTCGCCGCGGGCACTTGGTTTGATTTCTTGGGCCACTTTAACCACGTCATTGGGGTAGAAATACAAGCCCGTGACGGCATAGCGCGACTTGGGCTCGGCAGGTTTTTCCTCAATGCTTGTCGCCTTGCCGTCGGCATCAAATGCCACAACGCCAAATCGCTCGGGGTCCTTCACCTTGTAGGCAAACAGGGTGGCACACTGCTGCTCCTCGGTGAGTCGCACGGCATCCATGAGCATGCCGGTGAATCGCTGGCCATAGAAGATGTTGTCACCCAGCACGAGGCATGCGCTGTCGTCGCCAATGAAGTCCTTGCCGATGATGAATGCTTGGGCCAAGCCCTCGGGACGTGGCTGCTCGGCATAGGAGAACTTAACACCCAGTTCTTCACCGGAGCCAAGCAGTCTCTTGAACTGAGGCAGGTCATGGGGCGTGGAGATAATGAGTATCTCGCGTATGCCCGCAAGCATTAGAACCGAGATGGGGTAGTAAACCATCGGTTTGTCATAGATGGGGATCAGCTGCTTGCTGATGCCCTTGGTGATGGGGTAGAGGCGTGTTCCTGAGCCGCCTGCAAGTACTATACCTTTCATATTTTTAGTTTTGTTTAAAAGAACGCTTTGCTTTTAGGAACGCTCGTTCTTATAGGGCGTTAGCCCGTTCTTATAGGCACGCTAGTGCCGTTCTTCCAGGGCGTCAGCCCGTTCTTATTTGCCGTACATCTGTTCGTAATACTGCTGGTAGTCGCCGCTGGTGACGTTTTCAACCCACGCGCGGTTGTCGAGGTTCCAGCGCACTGTCTTCTCTATACCCACGCTGAAGGGGGTCTCGGGATACCAGCCCAGTTCGCGAGCAATCTTGCTGGGGTCTATGGCGTAACGCATGTCGTGTCCGGGCCGGTCGGTCACATACTCAATAAGGCCTTCGTTGATGTCCTCGGGCTTGCACGACAGTAGACGCTGATAGTCGGGCTCGTCATGCATGATGCGGGCGATAATGGCGATTACCTGCTTCACGATGTTGATGTTACTCTCCTCGTTGAATCCACCTATGTTATAGACCTCGCCTAGGCGTCCCTCGCGCAGTACCATGTCAATGCCCTTGCAGTGGTCCTCGACATAGAGCCAGTCGCGCACGTTCTCCCCTTTACCATATACAGGTAACTTCTTGCCCTGCAGGATGTTGTTGATGATGAGCGGGATAAGTTTCTCGGGGAAGTGATAGGGGCCGTAGTTGTTGCTGCAACGGGTGATGTTGATGGGCATGCCGTAGGTCTCGGCGTAGGCCATCGTGATGAGGTCGGCGCTGGTCTTAGATGCCGAGTAGGGTGAGCGTGGAGCCAACGGGGTCTGTTCGGTGAAATACTTGTCGCCAAAGGTCTTCATGTCCTTGCGACCTTTCACCACCTGCTTGATATCATCGGTCACGGTGAGAGCCTGTGCCTCGTCATAGTCCTTGTTGAGCGAGCCGTAGACCTCATCGGTGGAGATTTGCAGATATTTCTTACCTTCCTTGTACACGTTGTGGCCCTGCTCATCTTTACCCACTAGCCATGCATGGCGTGCACAGTCGAGCATGTTCTGGGTGCCCAGGATGTTAGTTTCGAGAAACAACTTAGGATTTGTGATGCTGCGGTCCACATGGCTTTCAGCAGCGAAGTTCACGACAAAGTCAACGTCATTGTCTTTGAAAATGCCCGCAACGAGGTCTCGGTCGCCAATGTCTCCGCGCACGAAGATAACGTTGTCGCGCTTGAGTTCATCCTCGAGGGTAGCAAGGTTACCGGCATAGGTAAGTGCGTCAAGCACAATCACTTTGATGTCGTTACCCCACTTTTCCAGGATATATTTTACATAGTTGGAGCCAATGAATCCAGCAGCTCCCGTAACAAGATAGGTCTTCATATTAGGGTTACTATTTTTGTTCAATCTACAAAGATAGTATTTTTTTTGTAATGGGCGAAATGGTTGGTGTATAAAACAAAGTTGTTGCAGCGATAAATATGAAAAAAAGAGATATCCTCCGTTTTTTTTGGCGTGGGATATCTCTTGTTGGTTGATTTTTTTGTTTTTTTACTTTGCGGGGCACTGTTTCTTACAGCCCTGTGCCTCTTGCTTGCATTGCTGCTGTCCGCACTGCTGCTGACCACATTGTTGCTGTCCGCACTGTTGCTGACCACATTGCTGCTGACCACATTGCTGCTGACCACACTGCTGCTGACCGCACTGCTGCTGACCGCACTGTTGCTGACCGCACTGCTGCTGACCGCACTGTGCTTGCTGTCCGCACTGCTGTGCCTGTTGGGGGCATTGTTTTGCTTGCTGGCAGGTTTGGGCTTGCTGCGCTTTATTGCACTGGTGCTGAGGTGCTGCCTGGGCAACAAATAAGCATGCGCACGCATAAAGTGCCACCAGGCACATTGTTAATAATTTCTTCATAGTCGTGTCGTTATTAATTGGTTTGTTATATTCTGGTGCAAATATACGATAATTCTATTGATTGATTACTGCATTGATTCTTAAAAACTCTTAATCTTCTGTTTTTCTGGAATAAGGCTTCATTACATCTTTGAGGGGTATTCTTACTGGGAGGGATAGAGGACAATAGAGGATTATAGAGGATACTAGAGTATTGCAGAGGATTTTATAAAGTATTGCTTGGGAGATTTTATGGTTTCTTTAGGTGTTTTGGGTAGTGGGGGGAAGAAAAGCGGGGCGACCACTGATGTGTGGTCGCCCCGCAGGATATTGTGTAATCTAGTAGATTAGTCTACATTGAGGTTTACACGCTTCAGGTCGGTAGCAACGAGACCCTTGCTTGCCTTCTCGAGGAACTGAGCAACAGTTTCCTTGCTCTCGCTAGCCTCATAAACCTGCTCCATGAGCACGTTCTCAGAGAAGAACTTGCCAAGGCGGCCCTGTGCGATGTTCTGGATCATCTGCTCGGGCATGTTAGCTTCCTTAGCGGCAGCAGTCTCGGCCATGAGCTTCTTAGCCTCTTCAACCTGCTCCTCGGTCATGTAACCCTTCATGACAGCTTCCTTCTGGTGCTCCTCGGTAGCGCAGTAGTAAGCGTTGAAACCAGCCTTCTTCAGAGCGTTCTCAACAGCCTTCTTCACCATCTCAGCCTTAGTCTTGTCAACTGCCAGGCGGAGCTCCTCGTCGATAGTCTCCTGAGCGATCTGCTCGCGAGTAGCCTTGAGGGGCTTCATTGAAGCAACCTGCATAGCGATAGCCTTAGCAACCTCAGCGTCAACGCCTTCCTGGTTGAAAGCTACAGCAGCAGCGAGCATGCCGTTGAAGTGGTTGTAAACAACGGTTGAGGGAGCGCTGAGGCACTCATAAGCGCCGAGCTCCATCTTCTCACCGGTGATACCGCTGAGTGCAGTGATAGCCTCGGGAACAACCTTACCGTCAACTGTAAGAGCGTTAACCTCGTCGAGGTTCTGAGCCTTAGCTGCGAGAGCAGCCTCAAGGATAGCCTTAGCCAGAGCGACGAACTTCTCGTTCTTAGCAACGAAGTCGGTCTCGCACTTGAGGGCAACGATAGCTGCGAAGTCGCCAACAGACTTACCGATAGCGATACCCTGAGCAGCGTCGCGATCCTCGCGCTTAGCGGCGATAGCCTGACCGCGCTTTCGGATGAGCTCCATAGCCTTAGTGATGTCGTTCTCGCTCTCGATGAGGGCCTTCTTGCAGTCGCTGAGACCAGCACCTGTCATGTCGCGAAGTTTCTTAATATCGTTGATAGTAACTTTTACTTCCATTGTAGTTGAGTTGTTTAATGTGTTAGAAGTTTTATTTAATATTCAATGCCCAATGGCGTGTTGGGCATTGAATATATTTGTTTAGTTGTTGTTTTTGAGTGAATTACTCGGCTGCGGGAGCTTCTTCAGCCTTAGCGGGCTCAGCCTTGCGGATGCGCTTGCGGCGGGGCTTCTCCTCTACTGCCTCAACTTCCTCGTCCTTGTTGTCGATCTTCTCAACCTTGCGCTCGTTGAGGCCTTCGTTGATAGCCTCGCAAACTGTAGCCAGGATGATGTCGATTGACTTAGAAGCGTCGTCGTTAGCGGGGATTACGAAGTCTACGCTGTTGGGGTCGCTGTTGGTATCAACGATACCGAACACGGGGATACCCAGGCGGTTAGCCTCAGCAACTGCGATGTGCTCCTTCATAACGTCAACTACGAAGATTGCGCTGGGCAGACGGTTGAGGTCGGCGATGCTACCGAGGTTCTTCTCGAGCTTAGCGCGCTGGCGAGTAACCTGGAGTTTCTCACGCTTTGACATGTTGTCAAAGGTGCCGTCCTTGGCCATCTTGTCGATAGCAGCCATCTTCTTAACGGCCTTGCGGATAGTTGCGAAGTTGGTGAGCATACCACCGGGCCAACGCTCAATCACAAACGGCATGCCTACCGAGTTAGCACGGTCGGCAACTACTTGCTTAGCCTGCTTCTTAGTAGCAACGAAGAGCACCTTCTTACCGCTCTTAGCGATGTCCTTGAGTGCGTTAGCAGCTGCTTCAAGCTTAGCTTGTGTTTTGTATAAGTCGATGATGTGGATACCGTTACGCTCCATGAAAATGTAGGGAGCCATTGAGGGGTTCCATTTGCGTTTGAGGTGACCGAAGTGGCAGGTTGCCTCGAGTAATTGGTCAAAACTAGGTGTTTGCATTTTAATTTTTTTGTTTGTTTACATTCAACTTAATCAATCGCACGGTAGCCACCGCAGTTCCCAGTGTGAGTCCGGGCGATTTGGATACTAAACTCTATTTATACCTTCCCGTCTGATGCCGGGTTGGTTGTAGAGCAAGTGTTGCAGTCGAAGTTTAAGTATATATAATAATGTATATATAAAAACTCGATTAACGCTTGCTGAACTGGAATCTCTTGCGGGCCTTGGGCTGACCGGGTTTCTTGCGCTCTACGGCACGAGGGTCGCGAGTCATGAAGCCTTCCTTGCGGAGTGCGCTCTTGTCCTCGGGGTTGATCTTCACCAGGGCGCGAGCGATAGCGAGGCGGAGAGCCTCGGCCTGTCCCTTGTAACCACCACCCTTGAGGTTAACGGTGATGTCATACTTTTCAACTGCCTCCAGAGTGTTGAGCGGCTGCTTAACGATGAATTGGAGGATGGGGTTGGGGAAGTACTCG
>JAZQPG010000272.1:0-6242 GCA_045628365.1 Sodaliphilus sp.
GGCTTTGGGGTCGCCTAGTTCTTCCATGACGCAGCCTTTGTAGAGGAGGGAGCGCATACGGTGGTCGGGGTTGGCGCTGCTGTGGTCGTAGTGGTTGTCGGCGATGTTGATGGCGCTGTCGGTGGTGGCGGGGCGGTAGGCCTTGTAGTCGGCGATGGTGGTGAGCAGTGCGTGGTAGGCGCGGTCATCGTCGGTGGTGGGCGAGTCGGCGGGGTATGCCGCTAGCATCTCGCAGGCGCTGTCGGGGTCCTGGAGGATGAGCGAGTCGATGGCGACGAGCGAAGCGCGGTCGGCGTGACCGCCGCAAGCCGCCACGAAGCACGCCATGAAAGCAATAACCAGTATGTGAAGCCCCGTTCTCATGATTCTTGCCGCAAAGATAACAAAATTTCCCGGAATCCCCGGCACAATTCCTAGAAATTAGAATAACTATAGATTGCCTGCCAATGCCACAATGCCACAATACTACAAAACATCTGCCTTTCCGTGGATGGGATCTGGAGGTTTTAATCTCTGCCATCTGCAGGATCTGCGTGAACCAAAGAATTTATCCTAATTTTGGATAATTTCTTTCTGTTCATACTCTACTGAATTATTTTGGTTTCTGGAGGTGGGTCTACAAAAGAATCGCCCGCGGCACTGTGTGAGGTGCTGCGGGCGACTGGTCACTAATCTTTAAAACCTTGTGTAGTAAAGCAATATTCTTTTGTATTATATCTTATGTGCGTATGTGCGTATGAAAAATGTGTGCTGTTTATTGGGGGATGGCGCTTATTCGATGATGAACGCTATCACCTGGTTCACGTCGGCGATGTCTACCACGCCGTCGCCGTTGATGTCACAGGCCTTGTTGCCTTCCTGGTTGAGCATCTCGGTGATGACCAGGTTCACGTCGATGATGTCGGCCACGCCGTCACCGTTGATGTCGCCGGGAACTTTGGGGTTCTCGGGCTTGGTTACCTTGCCCAGCAGACCGCTGATGCCGTAGTAGCCGCCGTTGTAGAATACGAAGTCGGCAGTTTGGGGAGCGCCGGTGCCGTTGTTAAACACCACGCCGGTGGGGAGGTTGCTCTCGTTGAGTGCACCGCCGTCCCACAGGTAAACGGTGTTTCCTGCGGCCGACTTGCCCACGCTCTTGAGGGCTTGTCCGGGCCATGTGCCGCCGGTGAAGTTACCCTTGTCGTTCCATATCCAGGCGTTGGGCTTGGGGTAGGTGGCATCGCCCTCGAAGTAGCAGAAGAGCTTGCCGTCCTGCCATACCGCGCACTCGGGCAGCTTGACCTCGGCGGTATCGTTCTTGTAGAGGCGTGTCACGTCGCTGTAGTTGGTCGTGCCGCTATACTGGATGTAGATATCGCTGGTGATGCCATTGATGTCCTCGGTCTTCTCGTTGTTGCCGTTGTTGATCACCATGTTGAAGCTGGTGGCGTTGAAGCTGGTGGTGTACCACACGGCGCCGTCCTTGGTGGTGGCGGTGGTGGTGAGCTGGTTGCCGGGCCAGTCGCCGGTGAGCTGTCCTGCTCCGTTCCATGCGTAGATGTAGGGAGCCTTGGGTGCCTTGATATAGACGTGGATGTCCTTCTTCTCGGGGGTGTCACCGCCCTCGATGTTCACGTTCTCGCTCACGAAGTAGGCAAAGTTGGTGCCGCTCTTGACGAGCTTGAAACCCTTGGTGTCGGCATTGGCAACGTAGCCTGCGATGAAGAGCACGGTGCCCACGGTGCCCTGCACCTTCATGACGTATCCGTTGCCCTGTGAGCCTTGCGAGATGATGCTGCTCTGGTTAGTGATGCCGGCAGCTTTGCGGGCCTTGATCATGGCTCCTATCTCTTCCTGGTACTGCTGGAAGTGGGGGAGGAACACGCAGGGTGTTCCGGGCAGTGCGAGGATGAATCCGTTGGCAGCAATCACGTTGTTGCTGAGCTTGTCGTTGTTGCGGTAGGTGTCGTGGTTGTCGACGAAGGTAACGGCATAGCGGTTGTTGTTGGGGTCGCCGGCGATACCCTTGTCGCTCAGTGCGCTCCAGTTGCCGTTGCCAAAGGCGCGGTTGATGACATACTTCAGGGGGAAGTCAAAGGCTGCGCTCTCGTAGCCGGTGTTCTTGATCCAGTTGGTCACGGCGCTGTGGCTGCCGTCCCAGTACTCGCCCACGCTGAACTGAGGCTTGGCGCTCTGGTTGTACATCTTGGTGTACTGTGCTCCGTAGCCTTTTACCATGTCGTAGCGGAATCCCGCGTATCCCAGGTCGTTGAGCAGGAAGTCGAGATAGAGCTTGACGTTCTTCTGCACGTTGGCGCTGGTGTGGTCCAGGTCGCGCGAGCCGTCAAAGTTCTCGCCGGTGTCGTTGGCTCCGGTGGGCTTGAAGCCGTTAGATGCGGCCTCGTCGTCGCGGCATATGTCGGCCAGCGACCAGGTGATGTTGTTGCCGTTCCATGTCTCGTTGGGGAAGTCACACCACGAGCTCTTGCCGCTCTTGTGGTTGATGACAACGTCCTCGATGATGCCTACGCCTTTCTCCTTGTAGGTGTTGATCATCGTGCGCAGTGTGGTCTCGTTGCCGAAGGCGCTGCTCTGGTTGAACCAGTAAACGGGGTCGTAACCCATGCTCGAGCTGCCGGTGCATTTGCTTGAGTTGGGAACCCAGATCAGGTCGAAGTACTTAGAGTAAGTGTCGGCGTTGGAGGTGAGCACTGTCCAGCGTGACTGGCTGAAGCTGTCCCAGTAGAAGCCTTGCATCATCACACCGTTATAGTTAGCGGGCCATCCTGCAGCCATCATGGCTGTGGATGCAGCTGCTGCGCATAATGAGAGGAGAAGTTTTTTCATAGGAGAGGTTGTCTTTTAAAGTTGGTAACAAAATTAGTATAAATGTACAGGTTGTTAACCACTTGGTGCCGTGAATAATATGAATTTTAAATGCAATCGTTTGCACTGAGGGACATGGAGCATAGCTGACGGCGCAAGCGTGAAACCCAGAAAGTGCATTAGCAGCAAATGGCAATATTCTGCTTCTCATAGGCATGATCTGCACTATCTTTCGCTCATATAGGAGCCCCTATGTTCGTTCAATATAGCGCAAATCCTGACACAATGATAGTCTAAATCTTATATTATACATGCCCTAATGCACATTCTGGGTTAAACCGCGGATCAGCGGATATTCCTGGTTGGCACTTCGGTGTGATCTCACGGATGAAACATATATTTTTAGCTAAAAGGGACGGTTCTTTTTAGCTAAAAATGTAGAGAGGTGGGTCGAAGTGGAGCATCCTCTGCTGGGATTTGCAACAAAAACAAAAAGACTCCTCTCTTGAGGCAGGATGGGTGTGACTAGTCACCAATACCCCCTCAGTGCATATTCCCCGCGCAGAAATCTCACGGATCACTTTGGCATTATACTCCTGGTGAGGAGGACGGGGAGAGGCGGTGGCGTGAGATCGGCGTGAGGTCGGGGAGAGACGGCAGGCCCGCATTCCTGCCGGGGCGGGAATGCGAGCTGTGGCCATGCCCTGTAGCTGGAGGGCATGAGTCGTTGCAATCTTGTTTTCTTGGGGGCCTTCTTGAGGGCAAAGGGTGATGCTTGGGCACCGGTGGTGAAAGCATGCACGGTCTTTGCGGTGCAAAGTTAAGCATTTGCCGGCATCTGTCCATGATGGGTAATGTGGTTTTTTGTGTGGTTTTTTGTGTAAAAAGTGTTTTTACCTGGCTGTTATCCCGAATTTTGGTTGTATCTTTGCACTATGGACCTGCATCAGGTGGTAAATAGCATATCGGCATTTTCGTTTTTGACGTCGGCGCTGTTCATGGCGCTGATGCACTTGCCGCACCTGCCCCAGTGGCAGCGGCTCAGGTCGTGCCGTGTGTTCATGTCGCTGGTGTTCCTCGTCGTGGGGCTGTCGTGTCTCAAGAACGTGGTGCTCAATTTGCCCACGGCTCGCGAGGTTATACAGACGAGCACTCTGGTGAGCGGCAGTTTCCAGGCCCTGCTGTTTTGCTGCACGGGTGTTGCCTTCGTTGCACCCCATGCGGTGACGCGGCGTCGTGTGCTGCCGGTGGTAGCGTTGCTTGTGGCCAACGGTGTTCACATGGTGGTTTCTCTCGTGTGGTTCCCCAGGTGGTATGTCGTGTCGTTGTCGCTGTCGCTGGCCATGTACCTCGCCCTGATGGTGATTTACCAGGTTAAGTTCTACGGCCATTACCGGCGCCTGGTCGCGGTGACCGATGAACTCACCGACGAAAACAGCGACGCCAGTTACCGCAGGATCAAGCATTTCTATGTCAAGGTGACGATCCTGGGTTTCTCGGTGGTGCCGGTGGTCTTTTGCCCGGTGCCGGTCTACGACGCGTGGATGCTGGTTGCCGCCGTGTTCTATGTCTACGTGACGCTCACGTTTGTCAACTACTGCAACCGCTCGGCAATGGTGGTTAGCAAGGTCTATGGCCACATGGATGTTGTGCCCGCCGTGATGGCGCCGTGTCCTGCCGCCGATGAAGCCCGCGAACCGGCCACATCAGGCCAGGACGGAGACTTCGACACGCTAGAGCGTAACCTCGAGCAATGGGTTGCACGCCGCGAATATGTTAAGAACGACCTGGTGTCCCAACAGCTTGCCAGTGACCTGGGTGTGAGTCTGACAGTGTTCCGCGCCTACTTCAAGGAGCGCCTCAACACCGACTTCAGGCAGTGGCGCATGAAGCTGCGCATCGAGTATGCCTGTGAGATCATGCTCGAGCATCCGGGTTATCCCTACGACATGGTGGCGCAACTGGTTGGAATCAACGACCGCAGCAACTTCAACAAGGCGTTTGTCAAGATCATGGGCATCACCCCGCGAGTCTACGGCGAGCAGCATCATCCCAAGGGGTAAACAATAAATTATCACTGTCCGGTAAAAAGAGGGTGTCGCAAAATGGCAACTACTCAGCTATGGTATTCTCTCGCGCAGAACTCTGAGAACTCGCGGGATTATTTTACGATCCCTGTGTCGTCCGAAGTGACCGCAGGGCGTTGTAATACAGTGACTTGCCCTAAACCATGCTCGTTCCGAGCACACGGACGACACAGGGGTGTCGTCCCTTCATCATTGCCCGTGACCGGGCAAAGGGCATTTTGCGACACCCTCTGGAGGCTCAGTCGAAAAAAGGTTGGGGGAAGGAAGAAAAAAGCACCATAGGCGCAGTACAACGCGCAGCGTTATTAACCCCAGCGGAGCGTAGCGCAGGCTGGGGATAACGCCCACCCTCAGGCCGTGTGGGCCAGTGGCCAACGACTCTACCTGTTACCCTTTGTCGCGAGCCGCTGGCTCGCCGCGTGTATATGCATCTCCTCATCCCTAGCCTACGTTTGCTACGCTCACTGCAACTGGGGTTAATAACACTACGTGATATAGCGCGCCTCTGGTGCTTTGAATACCCCCGGAGTATGATGCAAGTGTAATCCATGATTTCTGCGCGGGGATTATGCACAGAGGGAGTATTGGTGACTAGTCACACCCGTCCTGCCTGAGGGGGAGCTTGGGTTTTTGTTGTAAACCCATGCAGAGGATGCTCCACGTCGCCCCACCTCTCTGCATTTTTAACTAAAAAGAACCGTCCCTTTTAGCTAAAAAATATGTGATTCATCCGTGAGATCCGTGAGATCCGCGAGATCCGCGAGAGAGAATACCATAGCTGAGTTGTTACCATTTTGCAACACCCTCCACTACGCAAGGGCTCTTTGAGATGTTTGCTGTAAACTGTTTGTCATCAATTTCTTCGGTTTATTACTTCGTTTTTTTTATTGGAAAACAGGGATGGTGGTAAATAAAGACCGGTCCTCTTCCATCGTTTGGGAAGAGGCCCGGCTTTTTTGTGTCACAGTCACCACCAGTGGCGGTGACTGTGGTTGATATCAGTCAACTGGGGTTAAATTACTTTGCACCCAGGATGATGTCGATAACAGCGTTAACATCGCTGATGTCAACAGTATCGTCACCGTTAACGTCGGCAGTTGCAAGAGCAGCACCACCGAGAACTGTATCGATAACAGCGTTCATGTCGTCAACGTCAACAACACCGTCACCATTAACGTCGCCCTTAACACCGGGAGTGCTAGCAGCCTTAACTGTGAAGGTAAGAGCTGTGGGGTTGAAGGTTACAACGTACTTGCCGTCGCAAACCATCTTGTAAGAAGCGTCGCCGTTAGTTGAAAGCTGAGTAGCAGTCTCAACGCCCTCAGTTACGTCCTCGTTAGCCTCGAGGGG
>JAZQPG010000273.1:0-24196 GCA_045628365.1 Sodaliphilus sp.
TAATTGTGACATAGAGCACGAGCGGTTTTTAGAAACACAAGGGGGACTTGATTTTTATGGGTAATCTCAGGAATTTGAGCTCGAAAATATAAGTTTTTATATCTACTGGCGTAAAAATCCACGAGTTTTATCTATATTTGTCACGCTGAAGCATGCTGCCACAACGTGCAGCACAGCTCCATCGGCACCGATGCCAATGGGTAGACAACACAGGGAATTTAGTCAATTTAATATCTAACTTATGAAGAAAATCTTTACTTTCGTCATGGCTTGCGCAGTTGCTCTGGCAGCTAGCGCCGAGCTCAAGCAGTGGTCGCTCGACCTGGTTTCAAACAACGGTGCAAACACCACCGTCAAGGAAGACGGCACCATCGTCATCGACTTCACTAATCCTGCCTACATCCAGGACTACGGCGGCGAGTTCATGATCAACGCCCAGAACAGCGAGTGGTATGCAACCATCGACCTGTATGCCTCTAGCCTCGTGGGCAACTTCACCACCAGCGACTTTGACACCAGCTACACCAACCTGATGTCGTGGGTAACCTTTGACTCTTACTACCTGGGCGACATCAACTTCACCTGCGCTATCGTGGACGGCAACTACGACATGAACTTCACCATGGAGAGCGACGGACAGAAGTTCCAGGTGCACATGTATGCTCCCGCTCCTCCCGAGGGCGCGCTCGAGTATGACACCCAGACCGGCGACGTGAACTACACCTACCTCAGCGCCGAGGAAATCAACGTCATCGACCGCCACGACATGGGCGAGAAGGACGTCGTGATCCAGACCATGGCTGCCGACGGCTCTAACGGTGCCGTGTTCCGCCTGTTCCTCGACGAGGCCGACCCCGAGACCATCATCCCCGACGGCACCTACGAGATCAACCACAGCGGTGCAAGCGGCTCGGTGGCAGCTTCTACCGGCGTGGGCGCTGGCAACGTGATCCAGCCCTCTTACTACGCTGTGCTGCGCGGCGGCAAGATCTCTAAGCCCTACTTCCTCACCAGCGGCACCGTCACCATCACCAACACCAAGGACGGCATGGCCATCGAAGTTGACGCCAAGAACTCTTGGAACGTGCCCGTGAAGCTGCACTACACTCCCGCAGTGACCGGCATCAACGACATCACCGTTGAGAGCTCTAAGACCTACAAGGCCATCGAGGACGGCCAGGTGGTTATCGTCAAGGACGGTATCAAGTACAACACCGCAGGTGCACGCATCAAGTAACGCACTGACCTGCTGACATCTAACGACACAACCCACACACGGGGGACCCTCCACCCAAGGAGCGTCCCCCCGTGTTTCATTTGGTTCACGCTGTTTTAGTCTCCGTTATCTGCAGGATCGGCGTGATACGCCAAAAAATTTCTTTTATTTTCTGGAAGTTATAGTCAGCGGAAGGGGCGGCAACACAACATTGCCTAACGGGGGGGGCTGTATACAGGCAGGGCGGCTACCCCCACGAGAGGGTGCCGCCCTGCGTTATTTTGAGTTATCTGTTGCAGTCTCGATTACTTGGCTGCCTCTTCCTGAGCCTTAGCCTCGCTGGCTGCCTCGGGCTTTGCCTCTTCCTGTGCGGGAGCGGCGTCAGCCTTAACTTCCTCAGCCTTGGGCTCCTCGGCCTTAACCTCGGTGCTGTCACCGGTCTTCTCCTGGAGGCTGTCGCCACCGGCTACGTTCTCTACAGGTGTCTCCTCGGCCTGCTCGGCGCTGTTGCTGCCGTCATCGGTCTTGCAAGATGCGAAACTAACTGCCATGATCACTGCGAATGCATAAACTAACTTCTTCATAATTCTCTGCGTTTTAAAAGTTTGTACTGTGTTTTTCTATTTATTTTGTTGTTAACTGTGGTTGCAATTACTTTGCTGCCTCTTCCTTGGCGGGAGCCTCGGGAGCTGCCTCCTGAGCGGGAGCAGAGTCGTTCTTAACCTCCTGAGCGGGGTTGATGTTGATGCTGTCGTTGGCCTTGTCGGTGATGCTGTCGCCACCTTCTACGTTCTCAACTGCGGGCTCCTCGGCCTGCTCAGCGCTGTTGCTGCCGTCATCGGTCTTGCAAGATGCGAAACTAACTGCCATGATCACTGCGAATGCATAAACTAACTTTTTCATAATCGTATAAATTTAATTTGTTGTTAATAATTTTCTGTTTTTGTTTTGATTCACGTTGCAAAGTTATAGCTTTGTTTCCAAACATGGTTAGAAAAAAGTATAGTTTGTACGAAATGATGCTTTGGGCGTATGAACTGAATCATCGCCTTTGATTTGGGGCAGAAAAGTGAGGGGCAGCGGGTGCCGGTCACATCCACAGCGTGAAGTCTTCGCGCTGGAGGCGGGGGGTGGCAATGAGGATGGCTTTCTTGTCGTTGGTATAGGTCTGGCCCTTGGGCATGGTCTCGCGGCAGGCGGTCCACAGCTGTGCCACGAGCGGATTGCGGTCGATGCCACGCATCAGCACGGTAGCGGTGGAGGCAAGCGGCCCGGCCAGGAAGTCCCGCAGCAGGTCGAGTTCGCGCTGGGTCTCCACATTATTAATAAGTATATAAGGGACTGCGCCGGCGGGCAGCGCGGCGGCATATCGCTCCAGAGCGGCTGACAGGTCGTCGTGAAGCTCCACGCGCGGTTCCAGGGCCTTGAGCACGGTGACTGCCACGGGCTGGAGGGCCGAGGGGTGATAGGCCGTTAGCCGGCTGGTGCTTGACACGGCGAGCATGCTGGCGCTGTCAACGCCTGTCGACAACCCCACCTGCAGGATGCAGGCAGGGTTGAAGTGGTTGGTAACGCGGAACAGCATCTTGGCATCCTTGAGGCTGATGACGCGTCCGGTGCCTTGTCGCGACACCAGGCGGTGCATCTCCTCGATGCCCCGATAACTATAGTAGGGCAGGCGCTCGCCCAGCACGTCACACACAAACCTGAACCCATAAGGGGAGTGGATGCCAAAACCGTGGCTGCGGTGATGGCGTTTCCAGGCGGAGAGGTAGCGTTTGAGCGTTCCCATTGACGTCATGTAGGTTACCGGTCGTTATGATTGTTCCTTATTTGCCTCGGTAGGGGTCTTCACGAGGGTCTCGTCGTCGTCATTCTTGCGGTTCCTGAACACGGCAAGGTTGATGGTAGCCAGCAGCGACAAGAAAATCGCTGCGATGCACACGGTCGAGGCTGTCTCGGTGTCGTGAACCTCCTGCGGATCGTAGTGGAACACGATCTCATGGTCGCCGGCGGGCACCTGCATGGCGCGCAGCACGTAGTTCACACGGCCCATCTGGGCAGGCTTGCCGTCGATGGTGATGTTCCAACCCCAGGGGAAGTAGATCTCGCTGAACACTGCCAGGCCGCCCTTGGCGCTATGGCTCTTGTAGGTGAGCTTGTTGGGCGCATAGGTGGTCTCGTAGATGGTGTCACCAGGCTGCTTGGGCACGGCGTTTTTGAGCACGTCCTTGAACTTGGCGTCAGCCACGGCATGGTTAGCGGCATTGAAGTTGTCGAGGAACTTCATCTCCTTGTCAGCGTTGTCAACATAGGTGAGCGAGTCGACAAACCATGCGTTGCCCAGGGCGTTGGGATTCTGGATGGCCGTGTTGTCGTCCTGGATGAAATACCTGGTGTTGAGCATGTTGAGCACCTGCTCGTTATTGTTGACTATCTGGCGCTCAATCAGGTCGTTGTAGCGGGTGAGCTTGGCTGCATGGTAACCGCCCACAGTCTTGTGGAAGTAAGAGGGCGCGGCCTCGCCAAACTTCTGCAAGTCTAGCACGCGGTAGTTGATGTCCTTGTCGGCAAGGATCTTGACGTCGACAGGACGCTTGGTGATGGCAGCCTTGTTGGCCTCGGCAGGAACGAAGGTGTCCTCGTTGATATAGCGCTTGTTGACGGTGTACATGTCGACCAGCACGATTGCCGTGATAATGGCTGCGGCAACCTTGGCATTTGTCTTGCCAAAGAAGTAGAGCATCAGCACGCCAAGGCCCAGCAAGAGGATGAACAGGCTACGCAGGGCATCGCTGCTCACCATTCCCGAGCGAACGGCCTGGATGGCGGCATCGAGGGTGGGAACCTGGGCGAGCTGGCCGCTATTGATGAGCTGCTCGGTCTCCTGAGCCGAATACAGGCTGCCGAAGATGCCGGGAACCATCCAGCCCAGCAGACACACTGCCAGGCAGATGCCGAACGATGCATACACAGCCACCTTGTGCTTATAGAAAAAGCCTTCCTGGGTGAACACCTCCTGCAGCGCCAGCACGGCCAGCAGCGGCATGGTGAACTCGGCGATGACCAGGATGCTGGCCACGGTGCGGAACTTGTTATACATGGGGAAGTAGTCGATGAACAGGTCGCTGAACCACATCATGTTGTGGCCCCACGACAGGAATATCGACAGTAGGGTGACTACCACGAGGCCCCACTTCACGGGACCCTTGACAACCACACAACCCAGCAGGAAGAGCGCAAAGATGAGCGCTCCCACATACACGGGGCCGTTGGTCATGGGCTGGTCGCCAAAGTACTGCGGGAACTGACTCAGGTACTGGAACTCCTGGTCGCCAACCTCGCCGTTTTCCTGCAGCTTGATTGCCTCGGGGGTGTCGCTCAGTGCCATCATCTTGTTGTCGCCCTGTTCGGGACGGATGGTCGCACCGCCCTTCACGTTGGGGATGAGCAGCGAGAAGGTCTCGCTCTTGCCATAGCTCCACTGGGTGATGTATTCCTTGTCGAGACCGCCCTCGCTGGCTGTCGCCTTAGCTTCGCCCTTGGCAGGGGTGAGCTCGCTGTGTCCGCTACGCATGGTCTCCTTTGAGTACTTGTAGGTGAGGTACAGGTTAGGTGCGTTGGCTCCCACGGCAGCCACAGCGGCTACCAGCAGCGCGCAGGTGGCGATGGTCCACTGCTTCAACTCCTTATCCTTGATCGCCTTCACGAGATAAGCAATCGCGAGGGCGGCAATCACAAAGGCAAAGTAGTAGCTCATCTGGATGTGGTTGCTCATCAGCTGCAGCGCGGCAAAGAGAGCCGCCAGTGCAGCACCGCCCAGGTACTTGCCGCGATAGCACCACACGATGCCCGCGATCGTGGGAGGAACGTAGGCCAGGGTGAGCAGTTTCCAGATGTGGCCGGCGCCTATCAGGATGAAGAAATAGCTTGAGAAACCATAGCCTATGGCACCCAGGACGGCAAGGTACCACTTCACCTTGAAGGCAAGCAGCAGGATGAAGAAGCCCAGCATCATGATAAAAATCCAGCTCACGGGAGAAGGCATGCCCAGCGAGAACACCTTGTCGACCCATGACAGATAGGGCGAAGTAGAGTATGTGGGGCGGATCTGGAACGTGGGCATACCGCCAAACAGGGCGTCGGTCCAGCGCGAAATCTCACCGGTCTTGGACGCGTGAACCAGGATCTCCTGGCCATTGGCCATACCTTGCACCACGTCGTGCTGGTACAGCTGGTCGCCGTTCACGTCGTTAGGGAAAAAGAAAATCCACGAGATGGCGGCAAAGGTCACCACCGCAATGGCAAATGTGATGATCGAACGCAGGCTTATCGAGCCCAGCAGTTTCTTGTCTTGTTTGTTCTCCATATCAGTTATTGTGTTGTTATTCAGCGTTAAAGTATCATGCGTGCGTGTACTGCGCGTACACGTGCACACACATTGCCTTGCAAAGTTACACATTATTCAACGAAAATAAAAATTTTTTTCACCGACACGAGTTGCTCGGTTGATGCATGGAACCACTCGGGAACATGCTAACTTTGCCGCCATGGAAAATACACGACAACTATTCATGGACCTCAACGAGAGCGAAATGCTTGCCCTGTGCAAGCGAGTGATGAAACTGGAACCAGCCAGGCGCGACTGCACCGTGGAGCGAGGCGACGGCATTGACATCGACCAGTGGATAATGATGCGCGTCAAGTCATGGTACGCCCGCCTGCTACAGGACGGCCCTCTCGAGTGGCTGCTGCCCGAAGACGTCAAGGACGGCGTGGCGGTCACCAACTGCGGCAACGGAGCCGTCATGGCTGTACCCCCGTCATGCTACGTGCGCCCCGTCGAGTGGCAGCTCGAAGGGTGGCACCACAGCGTCAGCCGATTTGCCATCCCAGGCGACGCCACCGACCTGCTCCAGCGCAACCCCTGGACCCGTGGCGGCAAGTGCCAGCCCCGGGCCGTAGACCACGGCAACTGGCTGACACTCTACAGCATACCCGTCGATGCAACACCTCGCCTCACCATGGCCCGCTGCATCACCTTCCACACTGGCCGCTACACCTTCCACCCCGCCGCCCTACCCTCCCTCGAGAAAGCCCTGTCAATCACCATCAACTAGCCGCCAACACCCCCAAAATGCCATCAGAGGGACTGTCCCTTTGATGGCATTTTGCATTGTGGGACAATTCGTTTTTTTCAAAAAAAACACGCTGCCGGTAGCGGGTGTTGGACGTTTTTTACTAACTTTGCAACACACCACAACCAAAGTGAATACCGCATGAACAATTTTCAAGGAATGATGCTGGGGGTTATGTTGGCGATGACGGCAACGGCTGCACCCTGCCAGGACGACATCCCGGTAATCAACATCGAGAACCGGGCCGTCCAGGCCTATATGGCCGACAGCACCTACTACACTGACTATGACTATAACACGAGCGTGGTCACCTCTTACAACACCAGCGCCTATCCCGGCAGCCGCAGCCTGCCGCAGGGCATGACGGTGACGTGGAGCCACACCGCACCGGTAACCACCATCGACACCATCATTGTCACGGCGAGTGAGCACGAGGATTTCTCGCGGGCCTTCACCGCCACGCCGCTCAGCAACGTGTCCACGTCGTGCACCGTCTACAACATGATGCCCGGGCGCACCTATCGCTACAAGGTGGAGGAAACGCTGACCGACGGCTCGGTTAACATCGCCGCAACGGGCATGTTCCGCACTGAGGGTCAGGTGCGCATGCTCAATATCGATGGCGTTGCCAATGCCCGCGACATGGGCGGATGGCCCACGCGCTGGGGACGCCGCCTGTGCTACGGCAAGCTGTACCGCAGCGGTGACCTGGACCTCGTCACCCCTAGGGGTATCGACGTGATGACCGGCAGCCTGGGCGTGGGCGCCGAGCTCGACATGCGCTCTACCGCCACGCTGACGGGTTCGCCGCTGGGCCCCGACGTGGACTACATCATGATAGCCACCGGCCACTATTTCCACGGCGTGACGGTGGGACCCGCCGCCTTTGCCCGCGACCTCAAGTGGGTCGTCGACCGCCTGCGCGAGGGCAAGCCGGTGGACATCCACTGCCGCATAGGCTGTGACCGCACCGGCACCATAGGGCTGCTCATCGAGGGACTTCTGGGTATGGAAGAACCTGACCTGTGCCGCGACTTCGAGCTGTCGACCTTCGGCGGTCGCACCCGCCCGCGCAACTACGTGAGCGACAAGTATGGCGGGTTTGCCGAGATTATCCCTTATATCAAGACCTATGGCGACCCCGGCAACCTGGCGCAGTGTTTCTATAACTACTGGCTGGCCGCCGGAGTGCCTGCCGAGGACCTTGACTACCTGCGCAGCACCATGCTGGAGGGAGTGGATGGCGACCTCAACGGCGACAGCACGGTGGATATCGACGACCTCAACACCCTTGTCGACATCCTCCTGGGACGGGACACCGACGACACCCGCGGCAAGCGCGCCGACGTGGACTATAGCGGCAAAGCCGACATCTCCGATGCCGGCCGCATCATCGAGGCACTACTGGGGCGGCATGTCCTCCGTTGACGCCCGGCGCCCGGCATCTTTAACCCGGGCAACACAAAAAATTTGGTTTTTCAAGATTTTTAATTTAACTTTGTAGTCCTTATAGGGTCTAAGTAAAAAATAAACATTTACTAAACCGGACTATACAGGAGGACAACGATATGAAGACTTTAAGAATATACTTGACAATGATGGTGCTGGCAATGGCCGGCATGTGGATGAACACCAGCGCACAAGTGCTGCGCGATGCCAGCAACGACAACACCGTGGGACGCATCTCGGGCAACGGCATGGTGCGCGACAACGGGTTCCACTCGGTGGGTAGCTTTGACGCCGACGGCACCGTGCGCGACGCCAGCGGCAACAAGCTGGGCAGGATCGTGCGCCTCGAGATATTTGACAACGACGGAACACGCATCGGATACATCAACACCGACGGCACCGTGCGCGACGGCAACAGCAACAAACTGGGCCACGTGAACCTCAACGACGGCAAGGTGACCGACGCCGACCACAAGGTGCTGGGATATGCCCGCGGCATACGCGTGGACTGGATTGCCTGCTACTATTTCTTTGATTTCTTCAAGACAAAGTAAATGAAACGCATATTACTCATCACAATGGCTATTGTGCTCTCTGCAGCCAATAGCCTTTTTGCTAAACTACCCGCCGACAGCGTATTGCGCCGCCAGGCCGCACGCATGCTCATGGTGGGATTCCGCGGCAACACCGTGGACGAGAACAGCGACGCCTACCACTATGCCCACGACCTGCACTGCGGGTGCATAGTCCTCTTTGACGTGGACCTCACCGGCACCGGCAAGCTGGGGTCGCGCAATGTCACTAGCAAGGAACAGCTCGCCGCGCTCACCAGCCAGCTCTACTCCTGGGTCGACTACCCGCTGCTCATCGCTGCCGACCAGGAAGGCGGACGCGTGGCAAGGCTCAAGCCCCAGTACGGCTTCATGAAGACCCGCTCGGCACAGTACCTGGGCGACACCGGCAGCGAGGACACCACCCGCTACTACTCGCGCCAGCTGGCTAGCGAGATGCGCGAGTGTGGCGTGAACCTCAACCTCGCCCCCGTGGTCGACATCCTCAACCCCTCGTGCCCGCCGCTGGGCGCCATCGAGCGCTGCTTCTCGGCCGATCCGGCTGCCATCGCGCGCCATGCCGGTTGGTTTGTCGACGAGAGCCGCAAACAGGGGGTGGCTTGCACCCTCAAGCACTTCCCCGGACACGGCAACGCCACCAACGACTCCCACTGGGGATTTGTCGACGTGACTGCCACCTGGCAAGAGCAGGAGCTGGAACCTTTCAGGCTGCTCATCAAGAATGGACTGGCGCCGTTCATCATGACGGCCCACACCTTTAACCGCAACATTGACCCCGACTACCCCGCAACACTCTCCAAGAAGACACTTACCGACTTGTTGCGAAATCAGTTGCACTATGACGGGGTGATAATCACCGATGACCTCTACATGGAGGCAATACGCAACACCTACAGCGTGGAACGCGCCGTGGTGCTGGCCATTAACGCCGGAGCCGACATGCTCTGCGCCAGCAACAACATCAACACCGGCTTTGAGGCCGACCGCCCCGATAAACTCATCGACATCATCGTCAAGGCAGTGAAGGAAGGACGCATCCCCTACGGGCGCATCCTGGAGGCTAACCGCCGCATCGACCGAGCCGCCCGAGCCGTTGACCGCAAATAACCCAACTACCCGTATAACCAGCCCGCTAGGCTAGACTAAACACCCAATACTATGAGCAGAGGAAAAGACATTTGCAAGAGACTGAAAGAGGTGCGACGCGAGATTGCGCGCGCCAACGACATCGAGTACATCACCAGTGAGTGCCGTTTCAAGGGCGAATGCACCGGCACTTGCCCCAAGTGCGAGGCCGAGGTGCGCTACCTTGAGGAACAACTGTCGCTGCGCCACCGTGCCGGCAAAGCCATTGCCGTGGCAGGCATCGCCGCATCGATGTTCCTGGCTTATGCCCCCATGGCGTCAGCGGCCCCATCGTCGGCAGCAGTGCCGCAGTGTCAGCCCGATGCTAAAGACGGCGACGTGAAGCTCATCCCCTCTTACCCCGCACAGGGCGAAACCATCACCGTGAACGGCATCGTTGCCGACCAGAAAAAGGAAGCGCTGATAGGAGCCTTGATCAAATGCAACGGCAAAGCCATCGCCCAAACTAACGTAGACGGAATGTTCTCCATGGAAGTGCCGCGTGGAAGCCAAATCAGAGTGTCATTCATAGGCTTTGAAGACATAACCTTCACCGTTCCCGAGGATGCCACGACCAACTTCGACGCATTCGTCATCATGAAGGAGAACCATGACCAATTGCTCGGTGAGGTAGTTGTGCTCCAGCCCAGCAAGACACAGAAGGACTGCATTATTTACAACCATGACTGGCCACTCGACGCTCCCGAGAACACGGTTGAGGTAACTATCGATGTGCAAGCAAAAGGCGGCGCTGACAAGAAATTAAAAGGCGCAGTCGTGTATCTGAAACAAGGCAACAAAGAGGTGGCAAAGGCCGATGCCAACGGACGCATCAAGACGACCGTTCCGCGCGGCGCGACCATCATCATCAAGACCCCAGGCTACAAAGACGTGAAGGTAGACCTAGACCGCAAAGCCAAGAGCATCGGCCTCCTCGCAACCCCCTCTCCTGTAAAGTAATACACCTTACAACCCCATCAAAAATGCCATCAAAGGGACAGTCCCTCTGATGGCATTTTTTGTCATAACGTTGGCCCCGCTCATCCGCTGTCACCAAGCGTTATCCACAGGCAGCGACACAACCCATGGCAGCGTCAGCAACGTTCCTCACGACATTATAATCAGCCAAATTGGAGAAATTTTCTTCATTTTGGCTGATTATACACCCCCATATCCAGCCAAATCGGGCACACTCACCCCCATTTTGGCTGATTATACGGTTTTAAAACTTAAACAACTCTTCGATTGTCACTTCGTTCTGCACAATGCTGTAGTAACTATTGTGTTTCACGCCGAATGTGGTGATAAACGTCAGCACAGGTGTTTCGGTTGCTTTAAGACGACCACGCAGCAATGACAATCGGTTTCGCAAAACCCTGTCATAGGACTTGTCTATTTCATATTCACTTTGTGAATACTTTATTTCACACAAGTTTACAACATGGTCATTGCGGCGAAGGATAAGGTCGCACTGCATACCGTCGTGATTCTCGTCACCCCGCAATGTGAATGCTGATACCTCACATCTCACCGCCGAGATACCGAGCGCGTGTTTTATTTGCTCTTGGTGCATCATGCATATTTCCTCAAAGGCAATGCCACACCACGAATTTATTGCCGCAGAACCAATGCCATGTTGCCAGTAATTACTATCAGTCACACGATGTTGCTCGATGAAGTGGAGATAGGTGCGGCAGTATGGGTCGATGAGTTTGTACAAGGTCTCTCCTCGCTTTGAATCAAAAGGCTTATATCTCACCACGAAGTCACTTTGCTCAAGCGTTTCCAAAATACTTGATAACGTCCCGCCCGATGCTGAGTTGAGATGAGAGGCAATTTCGTCACGGGTGAATCCGTGATGCTTAGTAGCCAGCAACTTTACAATCTCGATATATTTCTCGGGATATTTAAATAATGCATGGAACAAGCGCTTAAACTCAAGTCGGAGCTTTGCATTTTTGCCAAACAGCAATGCGTCGATATTTTGAGCAAGACTCTTGCCACGCACGAAGTAACCGAGATAATAAGGAATGCCGCCCAATGCCATATAGGCTTGAACCGTGTCATACCGCGACATCTCAATCCCTTGCGACTGGAGAAATTTCTCCGTTTCATATAATGTAAACGGACTCAACTTCATGTACCACGTGAGACGTCCATAAAGACCTCCGGCATTATTAATAAGGTGGTTGAGCATCCACGACGTTGCACTGCCGCATACCACCAGCATGATGTTGTCCCGGGCTGATGCCCAGCCGTTCCAAAACGCCTCCAGCGCAACAACAAAACGGGACCGTGGCGTGTCAAGCCACGGCAACTCGTCTATAAAGACAACCTGGCGGCTACCATCATCAAGTTTTACAAGCAACTGCTGAAGCATATACATGGCTTCTAACCATGTCTTTGGACGTTGCTCACAATCGCTTCCTGCTTCAAGTAACGAATGATAGAAATGTTGTAGCTGGTCGGCCGTTGTAACAGGCGCATCTTCGTCATAAACCGATAGACCTGTATGGGAAAACGTTATCTTGTCTTTAAAAGTCTCCCTAATGAGAAATGTTTTGCCCACACGACGCCTGCCGTACACCGCCACAAACTCTGCGCGATTGCTATTGTATCGCTCCAAAAGCTCCTTTTGCTCTTGCTCACGACCTATTATTCTTGGATTCATAGTGATACACAGTTAATTATGCTGCAAATTTACAAATAGAAAACCAAAAAAACAAGTTATAATCAGCCAAATTGGAGAAATTTTCTTCATTTTGGCTGATTATATACCCCTATATCCAGCCAAATCGGGCACACTCACCCCCATTTTGGCTGATTATAACTCAAACTGAGACTCACAGGTAACTCTGGGAACCGGTTTTTCGGCCCCACGAAAAACTTTCCAATTAATTAAAGGTGGTTGTCGAGATGTGATTGAGTGATTGTTTTTTTCTTCTTCTTTATCCGTCTAATAATCAGCCACTTACCCCCCTAGTTATTTAAAAACGTAATTATTTGTTTTTTACAGATTCTTTTTATAACTTTGCGACCTGAACCCTACAAAAAGTTACAAATCATGAGCAGAGGAAAGGACATTTGCAAGAGACTGAAAGAAGTGCGCCGCGAGATTGCACGTGCCAATGACATCGAGTTCGTCACCAGTGAGTGCAAGTTCAAGGGCGAATGCACCGGCACGTGCCCCAAGTGCGAGGCCGAGGTGCGCTACCTCGAGGAGCAACTGTCGCTGCGCCGTCGTGCCGGCAAGGCTGTTACGGTGGCTGGCATCGCCGCGTCGATGTTCTTGTGCTACGCCCCCGCATCGCAGGCAGCTCCAGAGCAAGTTCCCTCGCCTGCTGCAGAGTACAAACCGTTACCACCCAAGCCCGACGACATCAAACTCATCCCCTCAACCCCTGCGCAAGGCGATAGAATCATCGTTAACGGAATCGTTGCCAACGAGATGAAGGAGCCGCTGATAGGTGCATTGATTAAATGCAACGGCAACGAAATCGCCAATACCAACATCGACGGAATGTTCTCCATGGAAGTGCCGCGCGGAAGCAAGATCGACATTCAATATATTGGGCATGAGGATATCACTTTCATTGTTCCCGAAGATGCCACAACCAACTTCGACGCATTCATCATCATGAGCGAGGGCCCGAGCTTGATAGGCGAGGTTGTGGTTATCCATCGTCCAAGCAAAAAACAAAAGGACTGCGTGATATACAACAACAAATATCCGCTTGACGCACCCAAAGATGTGGTTGAGGTGACTGGTACCATCCGCGAGAAGAACCGTCCCAGTCGACCGGTGGAGAACGCTGTCATCTATCTGGAACAAGGCTATAAGGTTGTGGGTCACGGCGACTCGGCAGGAAGGTTCAAGATGACCATTCCCCGTGGCATGACTATCATCGTCAAGGCGCCCGGCTACAAAGACGTGAAAGTGAACCTGGACCGCAAAGCCAAGAGCATAGAACTTAACGTAACACCCTTCCCAACAGAGTAATTGATTACTGTTTAGGGCGCTGGTAGCGATCCTTGCGGGCACGGTCGCTCATGGTCTTGATGCGCGTGGCGAGGTCAGGGTGCGACGAGAGCAGCGTGCGCGCCATGCGGGTGTATTTGCCCGACTTGTCGTTCTCCATAGCCTGCAATTTCTCGAAAGCCATCGCCATGGCCCAGGGGTTCTTGCCGTGCTTCTTGAGGAAGTCATAGCCGTAGTCGTCGGCCGCGGCCTCTTGATTGCGCGAGTACTTGGCGTTGATGAGCGTCTCGCCCAGGTCGCCCAGCGACGAGCGCGCGATGTCGCCCAGCGTGCCGTCGCTCATCATCATTCCGTCGCGCGCTGCCGATGCCAGCAGGGCAGCTTGGTATTCCTTCTTGGCGTCGCGGTGGGCCACATGCCCCAGCTCGTGGCCTATGATGCCCAGCAGTTCATTGTCACTCATGATGTCCATGAGCTTGGTAAAGACACGCACGCTGCCGTCGGGGCTGGCAAAGGCGTTGGCCTCGTCGCTCTTGTACACCTTGAAATTGAGCTTCACGCCGGTGACCTGGGTCATCCCCTTGGTGATGCGCCGCAGCCACTTGGTGTACTCGCTCGACTCGGGCATCACGGTGTTCTGGCGGTCCATCTCCTTCATGGTCTCGGCCATGTACTGCTGCAGCTCCTCGTCGGTGACGGTATAGGCCTTGTAGGCCTTAGACGCGCCCTGGTACAGCTTGTAAGCCTTGTAGAGCGTCCCCAGGTCCTGCGCACTGCCTGCCAGGCAGCCCACCATCACAATCCACAATACAACAATCCTTCTCATCATATTCACGAACGTCAATTACTGGTTTTCAGAAATCACAATAATCTTTCAGGGGCGAGGACACATGCCTGCCCGGCGGTTACTTGGGGAAGAGGAGGGTGCGGTCACGGTTTAGGGCGGGGCGGGTCCATTTCTCGGGGACGAAGCGCCAGTTGTGGGCGGGCTGGGGATTGATGGTGCCCTGCTTCTCGATGGCATGCATGAGCTCGGTGCGCATGTTGACTTTGCTGCGATAGGTGATGCGGCTGTCAATCTGTTCCCTTGGGATGCCTGCGCCGCGTGTCACGAGTTCACCGCCGCCATTGGCGCGGTAGCTGTTCATCGCCACGTTGTAGGTCTTGGTTTCGTCGAAAGGCTGTCCGCCGGTCATGCGCAATATCTTCACGCGCTGGCCCTCGGGCTTGGTGACGTCCACCTCATAGTCGATGCCCATTGCCGAGTCAAAGTTGTAGGTCGGCATCTCAAACCACACGCGCTTGCCATTGTCCTTAACACGCATGATGTGGTCGCCGGGCGAGGTCATAGTGTTGACCCACAGCCCGTAGCTCATCTCGAGGAAACGGTGCACCTCGGCACCAGTCAACTGCATCACATACAGGTCGTTCTCGTAGCGGTAGAGGTCAAACATGTTGCCCACGGTGACCGGCCCCTTGCTCAGCACAGCGTCGGCCTGCAGGGGAGCGCTCACGGCGATGTCGGCCCCGGTGATGTCAAGCATGAGCCGCAGTATCATGTCGCCAAAGGCGCTGTTGCCAAAGAAGCAGTCACGCGACCGCAAGGTCTCGGTGAGCGTGCCTATGGGGCGGTTCACCCACTGGTCAACCTCACCCACCTGCGCCGCAAAGTGCTGCATGAACGCCTGGTCAACAGGCGTGTGGCGTACATCCACGATATCACCCTGACGGCCGGTGACGTGCCATTGCTTGCCGTCGTGTTCCAGCGTCACGGTAGCCTGGGCCACCGACATGGCGTTGTTGGCGGGATTGAGCACGAGCACCTGGCTGCCGTCGGCCGCCTGGTCCATCGAGTTGTGGACACGGTGGTCGTGGCCGCAAAAGATGACATCAAAGCCCGGGACCTCGCGCGCCACCTGTGCCGTGGCGTTCTCACAGTAGGTATCGGTGGTGATGCCGCCCTCATATCCGCTGTGGAACAGGCCCACGATCACGTCGGGCTTCTCGTTGCGCTTGATATAGTCCACCCAGTGGCGCGCACTCTCCACCATGGGCTGGAACTTGAGGCCGCTCCACAATTTCTCGTCGAGCCAGTTGGGTATGGCAGGCGTGATGAGTCCCAGCACGGCCACCTTGACACCGCTGCGGTTGATAATGGTGTAAGGCGCGATAGCAGGTTGCTCTGCTGCGGCATTGAGGATATTGGCTCCCAGCGAGGGGCATTTCACCTCGTCGGCCCACTTGTCATATACCTTGTGACCGGCCTCGATGTCGTGGTTGCCATAGGACTGTGCGTCAAATTTCATATAGTTGATGACACTTGCGGCGATATTCTCTTTGCCAGACGCCACAAAGTTATAGTAATAGCTCACAGGGCGTCCCTGCAGGATGTCGCCGTTGTCGAGCAGTATGACGCCGTCGGGAGCGACCTTGCGAAGCGAGTCCACATAGTGACTGATGCGAGCCATAGAGCCCGGCAGGGGCTTGCCGGTGATGAAGTCGTGGGGGAAGAAACTGCCGTGCACGTCGCTAGTCTCGACCAGGTGGAGCTGCACGCGCTCACCAGCCTGGGGAGCGGCGCTTGCCGCTGCACACATTGTTGCCGCTATCATTGCCAGGATTGTTTTTTTCATTAGGCTAGGTTTTTACTGAAAATATCGAATGTTCTATTTGCCGAATCCTCGATATAAAAAAGTTAAAGAATTGAACACCAATCCTTTTTATGTCAAGTTTTACAAAGTTATTGTTTCGATGTCGTCGGGGACCGAGACGTTGCCGGTGAAGTGCTGTGCTGCCTCGGCGCTGTAGGTGAGACGGCGGGTGGAGAGGTGGGTGTCCTCGGTGTGGTAGAGCAGCAGGTTCTTCACCTCGAGCTCCTGGGCCGTGCGTCCGGCGTCGATGGCGGTGCTGTGGTGCTTCTCGTAGGGGCGGAACTGCTCGCGGTCCTTATACAGGCAGAAGGCCTCGCACATGAACCAGTCGCAGCCGCGCACATACTTCTCGTTGCGCTCGTGATAGGGCTCGTCGCCGTGGCACACCACGCGCTTGCCGTCGGGCAGCAGGGCGTGGAATCCGAACTGCTTGGTCTTGTCGCTGCCCAGGTCAAAGAAGGTGAACTTCATGTCCTCGATCTCGACCGTGTCGCCGTCCTCAACAATCTTGAACAGGATGGTGTTGTCTAGCGCCGAGCATATCTTGGCCGGGATCATCAGGCGGCACATCTCCTTGATGGCGTGGGCCACCTCATCGTGGCAGTAGATGGTGAACGTGCCGGTGTACTTGCCGCGGTACATCATGGGCGAGATCTTGCGTATCATCCATATCACACCCATGATGTGGTCGGTGTGCACGTGGGTGACAAAGAGGTGATGGATCTGCTCATATACAATGTCGGCACGGAAGAGCTGGCGAAAGATGCCGTTGCCGCCACCCGCATCCACGAGGACGCCACCGGCGCCGGCTTCCATATAGAAACAGGTGTTGTAACATCTGGTGCACATCGCGTTGCCTGTGCCAAGCATTGTGATTTTAGCCATAGTGTTTATATTGTTGTCGTTGTAGTTATCGTTTTGCGTTACTGTTAAACCTTGGGCAGCTCTATGGCAAAGGTGGTGCCCATGCCGGGCTCGCTGTCCTTGACATAGATGCGTCCTCCGTGATACTCCTCGATGATGCGCTTAACCAGCGTCAGTCCCAGTCCCCAGCCACGTTTCTTGGTGGTGAAACCGGGCGTGAACACGTTCTTGAAGTTCTTGCGGGCGATGCCCTTGCCGGTGTCCTTGACATAGATGTAGGCGCGTTCCTCGTCGCTGGTGACGGTGATGTCGAGGCTACCCTCGCCGCTCATGGCGTCGACAGCGTTCTTGGTGAGGTTCTCCATCACCCACTCAAAGAGCGACTGGCACAGCATGATGCCGCAGTTGGCATCGTCGCTGGTGTGTATCGACAGGTCCACGCGCTTGGGGATGCGCTTGCGCATGTACTCGAGGCTCATCTCCACTGCCTCGTTGATGAATGCCAGCTCCTTGTCGGGCATAGAACCAATCTTGGAGAAGCGGTCGGCGATGACCGAGAGGCGGTGCACGTCCTTGTCCATCTCGCCCACGATGTCCTTGTCTACGCCCATCGAGGGCAGTATCTCGGTCCACGCCATGAGCGACGAGATGGGGGTGCCCAGCTGATGGGCGGTCTCCTTGCTCAGACCCACCCACACCTTGTTCTGCTCGGCCTTCTTGACGCTCACCAGCGCAAAGTAGGCCACGCCGATAAACAGCAGCATCACGGCGAGCTGGATATAGGGGTAGTAGGCGAGGCGGCGCAGCAGCGTTGAGTCCTCGTAGTAGAGGTAGTGGGTAGTCTTGTCGTCGATGTTGATTTCAATCTTGTTGCTCGAACCTTCTAACGACTTGAGTTTCTTCTCGAGGAAAGCCCTGTTGGCAGGGGAAATGTCAAGCGGATTAAGGCTGTCTACAGGTTCGGGCAGGCGGAAGTTGCGGTGCTGCAGGATGTCGCCGTTGCCGTCAACAAGCAGCACGGGGATGGTGTGGTTGCCCTCGATGATGCTCAGCAGGAAGTCCACGTCGGGCATCACGACAGGCATGTTGGGGTCGGCACCCTCGGCGGGTTCCTCGCCCATGGTGGCAAGTTCCTTGGTGGCGTTGGCCCATATCTCCATGCGGTCGCGCTCCTGGCGTGCAAGGTCCTTGACCAGGTTGTTTGATATATAGATGAACGTGGCAACGAGGGCGAGCGAGACTGCGATGAGTCCCATCTTCCATATCCGCCTTGAATCATATATGTTGCGCAGGTTCATTGCTTTTTTTGTAAAAATTTAAAAGTTTAAAATGCTCGGAGATCTCGGAGAACTCAGAGGTCTCTCTTCTCTCCTCTCTTATCTCTCATCTCTCATCTCTTATCTCTCATCTCTCCTCCAATTCATCGAAGAGGGTGGGCTGTGGCAGCAGCTGGAACGACATGCGGTGGTAGGGGCTGGTGCCGTGCTGGGCAATGGCAGCGCGGTGGTCCTTGGTGGGATAGCCCTTGTTCTTGGCCCAGTTATACTCGGGATACTCCTGGGCGATGCGGCGCATGTACTCGTCGCGGTGGGTCTTGGCCAGGATGCTCGCGGCAGCGATACTGAGCATCTTGCCGTCGCCCTTCACGATGGTGGTGTGGGGGATGTCCTGGTACTGGTAGAAGCGGTTGCCGTCGATGAGCAGCGCCTCGGGCCTCACCTTGAGCTGGTCAATGGCGCGGTGCATGGCGGTGATCGATGCGCGCAGGATGTTGATGCGGTCAATCTCCTTGGGGTCTACAAACGCCACGGCCCATGCCAGCGCCTCGCGCTCGATGATGGGGCGCAGCAGGTCGCGCTTGTGCTCGCTGAGCTGCTTGCTGTCGTTGATGAGCGGGTGTTCCCATCCCGGAGGAAGTATCACGGCGGCGGCGGTGACAGGACCTGCCAGGCATCCTCGCCCGGCCTCGTCACATCCCGCCTCGATACGTCCTTCTATGAGATACTGCTGCAGCATGGTGTCCTGGTGTTACTTGTTACGAACGATTATATACTGGAACAACTCGTTGAAGGCCTCGATGGTGTCGCAGGGCTCATAAGCCTCGAGCAGGGTGCGTGCCTCGCGTTGCAGCTGCTGCATGCGCTCGTAGGTATAATCCACGCCGCCGGCCTGCTTGGCAAACTCCACGAGCATCTCGATGTCGTCGCGGTCGAGTTCCTGCTTGTGCACCAGCTGCTGCATCTGCTCGTGCTGCGGATGGTCCTTGAGCGACAGGGCGTAGATGAGCGGCAGCGTTATCTTGCCCTCGCGCAGGTCGTTGCCCGTGGGCTTACCCACAACGGGGTCATCATAGTAGTCAAAGGTGTCGTCTTTCATCTGGAAGCACAGTCCCAGCAGGCGTGCATAGCGGCGCAGCGGGGCTATTGTTGCCTCGTCCTGCTCGCGGGCATAGGCACCCACGGCAACGCAGCTCTCAAAGAGCTTGGCGGTCTTCTTGCCGATGACATCCATGTAGGTATCCTCATCGATGTTGCGTCCCTGGGCGTTGCTTATCTGGTCGATCTCGCCCAGCGACAGCGTGCCGCCCATGACGGCGAGCTCGTCGAGGATGCGCGGATCGCCGGTGCGCACCGCGCAGCGCAGTGCCGAGGTGATGAAGAAGTCGCCTGTCAAGACGGCGATGTGGTTGTCATAGACGCTGCTCACCGTGGGCTGGCCGCGGCGCACCTTGGCCTGGTCGATGACATCATCATGGATGAGCGACGCGTTGTGCAGCAGCTCGATGGAAGCACCGGCATTGAGCACGGTGTCGTTGATGCCGCCAAACAGCCGTCCGCTGAGTAACACGAGCAGTGGCCTCAGCTGCTTGCCCTTGGAGGCAAGGTGGGACTCGACCACGTTGTTGAGCAACTTGCTGTCACTGCTCAGGGACCGCCTGATTATGTCATTGAGGCGAGCCATGTCGCCCTCGAGTAGTTTCCTTATTTCTTCGAGTTTAGTCACTGTTTTTTATACAAATTTCCATGTGATTGTTCCTACACCCTCGGTGGTGGTGTTGGTGGGTACCGAGAAGGCGCTCTTCAACGACTCCTGGACGCAAGAGTTGCGCACCTCGGTCTTAGAGTAGGCCTCGCCCGAACCGCCCACTACGGTTGCCTCGACCACGTTTCCGCGTGCATTGATGCGCACGCGCACCTGTACTGTTCCTGTCCACTTGCTGTGGGGGCGTCCCCAGCGCTCGGCGGTGTATCCCACCAGTCCGTTAAGGCCCGGACGTCCGGTGCGGTCGCCCTCGGTCGAGTTACCGTTGGTCGAGCCCTGCTTGCCGCCTCCAGTGCCACCTTTGGTGCCAAAGGCGCCCTTCACGCGGTTGTCGGTAACGGCGTTGGTAGTGGCTTTATCGGTCGACTGGGCTGTCTTTTGCTGAGGCTGTTGCGGAGCCGTCGACTGTTTCACCGTAGGCTTGGGGGCCGGTTTCTTGTCGGTCGACGGACCGGGGGCTGGTTCCTTCCTGGGAGTCGTCTTCATGGGAGACTCCTTGACGTCGGCCACGAGGTCGGTAGGCTGCTGCGTGGGCGCTCCGCTGTTAGTGACGTCATCGCCGTCGATATCAGGCTCATCGGCAGTCTGGGGCTCGGCAGCCGACGCGTCGCTCGCGGCCAGCTCGCCGTCGAGCACGTCCATCTCATCGCCCAGCATGACATATTCACCGCCAAACATGATGGTGTCCTGCTTGAGCTCCACGTCGGCAAGTTTGCCGGCGGGAGAGTACATCAGGCTGGAGGTGACAAGGACAATCACCGTCACTCCCACGAGGAGCAACGTGAGTGCCAACGCTATTAGCTTATACCTATTATTATCGTTTTCGTTCATTATCTATTGCAACGTGATCATGATTGCTGTGTGATGCTCCCGCGTCGCGGCGGCCCCGGGGAGGGGCGGCGGCCGGGGGCCGTGTTATAACTGATGGTGCCGTCAGATTCCTTCCTCGGCCACAACCTCCTGCTGCTGAGCGGCGGGAGCGGCCTCGGGAGCGGGAGCGGCGGCTGCCTGCTGGGGATCACTGGCGGGCTGGGTGGCGAGCACGATCTTGATGCCGTTCTTCGAACCCTTGTCCAGGATTTCCACGATCTTGCCGTAGGGCACTTCCTCGTCGGCATGAACAGCGACAAACTCCTGGGGGTTGTTAGCCTTGAGGCTGCGCAGGAAGTTGTCGAGCTTGTCGGGAGTGAGCGTCATCTGCGAGTCCTCGCGGGTGCTGTCGCTTATCACCGCCACCATGTTCAGCTCCTTGTCCACATAGATGCGCGTGGTGGGCTTGATGGCCGTCTGCTGGCTGCTCTGCGGCAGGTTCACCTCGAGGGCCGAGGGGAACACAAACGTTGAGGTCACCATGAAGAAGATGAGCAGCAGGAAGATGACGTCGGTCATCGATGCCATGCTGAACATCGCCTGGGTGCCGTGTTGTCTCTTTAATGCCATGAGGATGTGTTATTTAGCGGGTTCGTTGATAAAGTCCATGAATTCCATAGTCTTGCCTTCGAGCTTGTTCATCACCTTGTTGACACGAGAGGTGAGGTAGTTGTAGGCAAACAGGGCGATGATACCCACGATGAGACCTGCCACGGTGGTCACCAGTGCCTGGTAGATACCGCCGGCGAGGATGGTCACGTTACTCTGAGCGCCGGCACTAGCGAGGTTGAAGAATGCCTGTACCATACCGGTCACGGTGCCCAGGAAGCCAATCATGGGAGCACCGGCAGCTGTGGTAGCGAGCCATGAGAAACCCTTCTCGAGGTTAGCGACCTCCATGTTACCCACGTTCTCGATAGCCACGAGCACGTCGTTCATGGGGCGGCCAATGCGGCTCACACCCTTCTCGATCATGCGGGCTGCGGGGGTGTTGGCCTCACGGCATACCTTGACAGCACCGTTCACGTCGCCACGCTTGATGAGACCTTTCACCTGGTCCATCACGTCCACGTTGTCGCGGTCGGCAGCGTTGATGACGAGCATGCGCTCAAAGAAGATGTAGATGCTCACAATGGCTAGCACTGCAAGCGGCAGCATGAGCCAGCCACCGGCCATAGTGAGGTTCCACACAGAGAGTTCCTGTACTTCATTTGCTTTGTCGGCAACTTGCGCAGCGGTTTGGGCCTGTGCAAGTATCATGTTTAATAAAGCCATGTTGGTTAATAGATCTTAATGTTATTGTTGTTGTTTTGATTATTCCGGGTAAACCACACGCGCGTCATCTCACGGCTGCCTTGTAGGCCTTGACTGTGGCCTCGAGGCCCATGTAGAGCGCGTCGGCGATGAGCTGGTGGCCTATCGACACCTCCATCAGGAACGGGATGCGTTCCTTAAAGAACGACAGGTTCTGCAGGCTCAGGTCATGGCCGGCGTTAACGCCAAGGCCCATGTTGCGGGCAGCCTGGGCGGCAGCCACATAGGGGGCGATGGCAGCCTCACGGTCATGGACAAACTGCTCGGCATAGGGGCCGGTGTAGAGCTCCACGCGGTCGGCACCGGTGCGCGCCGCAAGGCGGATGTTCTCCACGTCGGTGCCCACAAAGATGCTGGTGCGTATTCCCGCCTCCTGGAGGCGCTCAACCACCTGGGTGAGGAACTCCATGTTGGGCTCCACGTCCCAGCCTGCCGACGAGGTCAACTGGGTGGGGGCATCGGGCACGAGGGTCACCTGGGTGGGTTTCACCATGAGGACCATCTTGATAAAGTCCTCGCTGGGATAACCCTCTATATTGAACTCGGTCTTGACTAGCGGACGCAGGGTCATCACGTCGCTGCGGCGAATGTGGCGCTCGTCGGGACGGGGGTGCACGGTAATACCGTCGGCTCCCCAGCGTTCACAGTCCATTGCCACCTTCTCCACACAAGGCACGTTGCCGCCGCGCGAGTTGCGCAGCGTTGCAATCTTGTTGATGTTTACACTTAAGTTTGTCATTTTCGTCTCACTTTGGCCATGATTAATCAAATAATTTGTATATTTGCACCGCAATTGCGGTACAACACGCCTAAGCTAAATGCAAAAATACTTTTTATTAGCGAGAAATGAAAACAATTTAAGCTATAAAAATGCCTAAATAGGATTTTTTTGCATTTCATGGCACGTTTTTACACCCCAACAGGGGCACTTCACCCCCAAAAACTACTACAATGAAAGTTTTCATATACGGCAACAAGCACAACAGGGAGGCAATAGAAGCCACCAGGCAATTCATCCTGTACATGACGCAGCGGGGCATCTCGTGCGCCGTGGAGAAGGAGTTCCTCGACTTTATCAACGACGGCCGCGACGCCCTTGAAGCGGTGACTCCCGTCGACCGGCGCAACCTGCCCGACACCGACATGGCCATCAGCCTGGGAGGAGACGGCACGTTCCTGTCGACCGTGATGTGGATGGCACCGGTCCACACCCCCATCCTGGGCATCAACACCGGCCACCTGGGCTACCTCACGGCATGCCAGCTCGACGAGGCACGCGACATGATAGACAGTGTGCTCAGGGGCGACTACCTCATCGAGGAGCGCACGATGGTGCACGTCGACTGCGACGAAGCCGACATCCAGCACCCGTTTGCCCTCAACGAAGTAGCGATCCTGCGACACGACACGTCGTCGATGATCGAGATGGACACACGCCTGCAGGGGTCACGCCTCACCACCTACAAGGGCGACGGCCTGGTAGTGAGTACTCCCACGGGCTCCACAGCCTACAACCTGAGTGCCGGCGGCCCCATCATGGCACCACAGGCCCCATGCCTGGTCATCACCCCGGTGAGCCCCCACTCGCTCACCATGAGACCGCTTGTTGTCCCCGACGACGCCCGCATCGACATCACCACCACCTCGCGCTCGGGACAGTACCTCGTCAGCCTCGACGGCGAGAGTTTCACGTGCCCCAGCGGCAGCACCGTCACCATCACGCGCTCGCCCTTACGGGTCAAGGTGGTGCAGCGCCGCGGCCACAACTTCACCCGCACCCTGCAGCAAAAACTCCACTGGGGAGTCTATTAACCCCATCCACTGGCATTTCCGGCAACCCCGGCCGTCCGGGAAGTCCCGGCAACCCCGGATTTTCCGGAAGTTCCGCATTTTCCACCAGAACACGCCGCGCTTCAACCGGCGGTGGCAGCAGCAACAACAATAAAAAACGAGTCTCCCGCAGTCCTGTCGTGGAC
>JAZQPG010000274.1:0-11109 GCA_045628365.1 Sodaliphilus sp.
GCCGCTCGTGCTGCTAATACCGGCGCACCTCAGGGTGGCCGACATCAAATCGTGCCATGACCTGGACCTACATGATGCGATGCGCCGGACAAAGCTTGCCGACATAGCCACGTGGAGAAAGGAAAACCTACTCCCCAACCCCGCAAAGACCAGATCGAGAATACTGTCAATGGCAATGTGATTTTTGGGACATCTTTTACAAAAACAAACTTGACAGCCTAGGACTGTCCCTATTAGGGCGTTTGGGGAGGGGCGGGGAGCTGATCTGTTAAATTTAAAGGAGGGAGACCCGTGTGTGGCGGGGCTCCCTCCTCAGTGTTATGGCGGGGTTAACGGCGCGGCCTGGCGGCTGCGCCCGTTGTTACTGGTTCTCCTTGGTGATGATCTGGATGATGATGTTGAGGTCCTCAACGTCTACCTTACCGTCGTTGTTGACGTCGGCACGGCCTTCATACTGGTCGGGTGAAGCGAAGTTGAGTATCACGTCGATAACGCAGTTAACGTCTTCGATATCTACAACACCGTCAAGGTTAACGTCACCATAGAGGTGAGATGTGGGAACGTAGGTAACGAATACCTCGGGGCCTACGCCCTCGGGGGTGATGACCGCAACGCCGTACTTGGTTGCCTTGGCGGGCATGGGCATGAGTGCCTGCATCTCGGTCACGCTCTTGGCGAGCACGCCGTCAACGGTAACCTGGTAGCCCTCGACGTCGAAGCCGAGTGACTTGCCGGCCTCGAACTTGAGGTCGTCGACCTTGAAGCCCATCTTGTCGGTAGAAACCACCTGGATTGCGAAGTACTTGGCTCCAGCGGGAACGGTGAACTCGCGCTTGGTCCAGTTCCATGAGTCTTTCTCGGTGAGGGTCTTGTCGTTGATCTGGATGAAGTCGCCCTTGTCGGTACCGCTGGTTGAGTAGAGCACGTTGAACTCCTCGGCGCCCCAGTTGCCGGTGAGACAGCCCGACCAGAAGGTGATGGTCTGCTCGTTGCCTGAGAGCTCGGGGGTGATGAGCCATGTGTCCATCTTCTTTGAGCCATCAAATGCCACGAGGCACTGGCTGCCGCTGTGGGGGCCGTAAGCACCGGTCGAGCCGAAGCCTGCCTTCACGTTGTCAAAGACGAGCCATCCGATGGGTTCTCCGGCGTGGTCATAGTTGCCGGGGCCGCATTTCTCGGTGTTCTGCGGGTTGAAGTAAACGGTGTAGCCTTTCTTGGCGAGCACTTCCTCTCCCACGCTGAACGCGTCGTAAGAGTCGAAGTTCTCTTCAACCTCCTCGAGGGTGTTCTCGGGGATGTTCCAGGTGAGGAGCACGTTGCCGTTCTGCTCGCCTGCCGCGAGGTTCTGAACGGTGGGCAGGGTGGGCTTAACATAGGTAAGCTTCACTGCCTCGCTGTTGTTGGCCTCGACGGGGTCGCCGGCGTGGGTGACCACTGCAGTGAGGTTGACCTCGGGATCCTCGTTGATGCCTGAGCATGTGTAAACGAGCTTGTATTCCTTAGAAGAAAGGGGGATCATGGGCTCGGTCACCTCGGCGGTGTAGGCCACGGTGCCGTCTTCCTTGACGAGCTGCACCTTGTAGTCGTCGGCGTTGATGAGCTTGCCGCCCAAGTTGGTCACCTTGACCACGATGGTGTTAGAGCTGTTGTAGTTGAGCTTACCGTCGTTGGTGACGCTGAGCACCTCGAGCGAGAGGTCGTCGTCGACAGCGTCCATGACGCGGATGTTGGAGATTATCTGGAAGTCGCGTGCCTCCTGACCTGCGGGAGCACCGGTTGCCAGGAACTGGAGGCTTATCCACTCAGCGTCCTTGTAGGCGCTCAGGTCGATGAGCTCGGTTGTCCACAATGCAGCGGGCATCACGTCGCGGTTAAACATGGTGATGGTCTCGAAGTGTTCCACGTTGTCAACCGAGATTTGCAGCTCGAGGTAGTCGTTAAGCACTGTCTTGCCCAGGTAGCGGTTGAATGCCAGCATGGGTTTCTTGGCGCCCTTGAGCTCGATCTTGCCGGTGTTGATATAGGCCTCGCCTGTGGGGTGAGTACACTTGGTGTAGAGCACGTTAACACCGTTGTCGGTGCCATACTGCCAGCCCTCGGTGCTGGTGCCGATGGCGTCTTCCATCTCGAACCAGTCATATACGCCGTTGAGCTCGTCCACGTAGGGGAGCTTGTAGTTGGCACCGTAGAGGCACTTGTTGGTCTCGACGCGCTTAGCGCTCACGAAGTCATATTCCTTGTCGAAGGACTCGACCTTGACAAACTGCATGGTCTGGTTGTAGATGTCACAGTCGGTGAGCAGTGTTGCCGATGTGGCACCAGGATCGGTGGTGTTGTACACTGTCCAGTCTTCCTTCATGGTGTCAAACATGTAGATGTTGTAGCTCACGCGGCTGGGATCCACGTAGTAGCCGTTGGCACCCACGTTCTGGGCGGGAAGCCATGACGCCACGAGCTTGTTGTCGATAACCTGGAGCTTGGGATCCACGGTCACGCGGGGCACGTCGTAGCCCACATAGGTGTTTACCGACGCCGTGTCGCTGGGGGTGCCCAGGGCATCAACAACCACAACGTTATAGGTGTTGTAGCCATTGGGGACGTCAATGTCGGTAATGCTGATCTCGTCACCGGGCTCGCACTCGTCGATAGTCTCAACGAGGGTGTTGCCGCGCAGCACGTTGATCTTGAAGTCGTTGCCCAGGGGGGTTCCGTTGACAGCGGTGGTGGGAGCGTTGAACTCGATGTCACACTCGTGCACGCCCTCAAGGCCGGCACGGGCCACGAGGTTAGAAACCTTGTTGGGGGCACTTGCCGCAGCACCCTCGCTGATCTCGATGCGGTCAATCATCAGCCAGTAGCGGTCGGCATCGCTCACTGCATGGATACCTACATTGTAGTTGCCAGCCTCGGGAACCGAGAATGTAGTCTCATAGGTAGTGTAAGCCTGCTTGTTGATGAGGATGGTATCGCTAGCGGTGATGGTCATGGCAGCAACTGTGTTGCCCTTACCAACCTTCACCTGGATCTTCTCGTGGATATCGTCGGTCGAAGCACGTGCCAGGAACTTAACGGTCACTGCACGGTCACCGCTCATGCGCACGGGAGGAGTGATTACCCAGTCGTCCTTGGGACGGGTAGCATTGTCGGCAATGCTGAACACGGTGAAGTTGCCACGGTACTCATAACCCCAAGTGATGCCGTCGCGGTTAGCATCGATGAGAGTGAACAGGTCCACGTCATCACCCTCCTCGATGGGGAAGGTGTGAGGCAGTGAGAAGGCAGCACCGAAGGCAACCTTGTTACTCCTAGTGGCAACCGACTCCTTCTCGCCGTGAACTGCAACTACTGCAAATTCATACATATCGATCTCGGCAGGGACGAAGTTGTTGATGGTGTAAGAAGTGCGAGTGAGGCCACTAGCCACAGTCTCGCCGGTGTTGACGTTGGTCACATTGTAAGTAACACCGGTGATAGTCTCGCCGCCCAGGTTCTTGGTAACGGCATCCCATGTGATGACAGCGTTGTCGCCGTTGCGGGCGAGTGTCACGCTGGCGGGAGCCTCGGGCTGGTCTTTGTCAAAGACGAGCTCGGTGGGCTCATACATACCAGCAAACAGGTAGTTGCTGGGAATCAAACTTGCTGTGAGGTCGGTCAGGTTGAGGTCTACGACGTAAGGATAGAGCAGGTCGTCCTCCATGGCGTCAAATGCCCAGTAGAGTCGGTTATTGGCATGGTCGATGGTGAAACCACCCCAAGAGTACTCACACTCGGGAGCAACACCCAGGTTACCTATTGCCTTGCGGTTACCGCCCTGCTTGGTCATCTGGTAGAAATTACCACCGTCGTCCACAGCCCACACGGTGCCGTTGTTGTCGACGTCACAACCGGCGATAGCGATGTCGCTCATGTTGGCCACGAGCACGGTGCGTGTCTGTGTCTTGAGGTCGAATGAACACCACTGCAGTGCAGTTGCGTCATCGTTCATGAACTGGCCGTAAACAAGACCGGTTTCCTCATCAAAGAATGCACCGTAAGAGATGTACTTGTAAGCCTCAGCGTCCTGCTTGAAGAAGAGGCACTCCTTGGTAGCCAGGTCGAAGATAGCTGCATAGCCATACCAGCTCGACATGTAGATCTTGCCGTCGCCCACTACCGAGTTAGAAGCGACACTCATGAGACCCTTGTAGTCCTGCTCGAGTGTGCTGTTAGTAATCACAGGGGTACCCATGGTGAAGAGGTCCACCGGTTCAAAGGTGTAAACACCAGGATCGGCGATCTCTTCATAACCCATGATGAAGTTTGCCCACAGGGTGGTGCCAGCCTGGTCAAGCTTGATTGAAGAGCCAGCCGACTTGCTGAGCGCCATGTCGCTCAGCAGGGGCAATGTTTGAGATTTCTTGAGAACTCCCTTTGCCTGACTGTGGGGCACCGGCGAGGGAACCACAGCCTTGCGTGTGTTGCGGGGCAAACCCGCAGCCACTGCTGTAACAGCTACTATCACAGCCATCACAGTACATAAAAATTTCCTCATTGAAAATTTGGTTTAATATTATTACTATTTATATAATTCAAGTGACAACTTCGGCAAAATCATCAAGTCAAGCCACAAAGTTACTAAAAATTAGCGACAAAACCGAATAATTGTTCTACAATATGACTTTTAGCCAAATAAAGAACTCCTTTTTAACTAAAAAAATCAAGTGTTTATTTCACATCACCGACTCGCCTCCCTCTTGTTCCTCATGCTAGCGGCAAGTTACTATTTGTTACATCACCTCGCGAAATTATTTATATTTGATTGATTTTTCAAATTACATTTACCATTTGTTTGTGTTTTTGGTATTTTTTTGTAACTTTGCATCGGCAATTAGGTTTTGGGGCTATCTCAGGATTCGCAACACTGAGGGCAAGCACAAACCAATGGTTGCTGATACCTTCGGTTAAGGTGTTATAAATAAGTGATTTTAATAACTTTAGTTGCGGTTTTAAGAATTATGAAGAAAAGTTTACTCGCTCTGATGTTGCTCGCAGGCGCGGCAACCGTTAACGCACAGGACGTTGTGCAAGTAGGTAGTCTAGAAGGTGCTTCTTCAACTACCAAGTTCCCCTGGTATTCATCTTATGAGTGCAGCTCTTCGGAAATTGTTTACACAGCCGATGACCTCAAGGATCTTCCTGCAGGTGGTCTTTCTAAGCTCGAATTTGCAGTAACGGGCGGTCAGATGACTTACATTCACCTGCGCGTATGGCTTGAGAACACCAATGACACTCAGGTAGTGGGTGCAACTTCGGGCGCTATCAGAAACACTGACGAGATGACTAAGGTCTATGACACAGCTGGCAAGGGTTACTTCATGGACGAGCGCACACTGCAGGCTTACAGTGGTACTGGTTACCTTGATTGTCCTTTTGACACCCCCTTTGAATACACTGGCGGTGGTCTGCGCATTCGCTTCGAGGCAACTGGTTCTAACTGGTGCCAAAGTGAGTTTGCTTTTTTTGTTGACCAAGATAAGGCAGATGCAAGCAGCGATAAAAATTGCAGCACAATATATGACTTCACCGAGAGTGGCATGAGAAGCCGCAACGCTGAGGCTGAGAGAAGTTTCCCCGTTGTTCAGTTCACAACTAGCACTCCCACTGCTATTAACGGTGTAGCTGTTGAGGACGCTAAGGACGTGACTTACTACAACATCTACGGCCAGAAGGTTGACGAGAACGCTAAGGGTCTCGTAATCTCTAGCGAGGGCAAGAAGTTCTATCGTAACTAATTTATAATTAGAATATCACAAACAATTCTCTGGGTCGCCTGTTTTCACTGCCGGGTGGTTCAGAGAATTGTACCTAATATAGATAGGTGTTAATCCTCAATACAAGCGAAACAAAAACTATCTAATAATAGAGAACAATGAGAAAATTATTTTCTGTTTTATTACTGGTAATCGCGATGCCGCTAGTTGCACTGGCGCAAGACAGCAAGGGCTCGATTGTGATCACCCAGAAAGACGGTACCAAGCTGAGCATTCCCCGCTCGGGTGTGGAGAAAATCACATTTGACTCCATCCAGCTGAGCGCCCTTGAGGAGGTAGACCTGGGGCTGAGCGTCATGTGGGCCAATGTGAACATTGACGTTACCCAGCTGAGCAAGGTCGCTTCATCGCCCGAGGAGTGTGGCGGATACTACGGATGGGCCGACCCCACAGGTCTCAAGACAAGCGAAAACAAGAACGACTACCCAGGCATGACACGCCCCAAGAAAATCAGCGGCACCCAGTATGACATCGCAACCCAGCAGCTGGGCGACGGATGGCGATTACCCACCGCAGCCGAGTTTGAAGAACTGCTCACGCTCAAGCATGAGCAAGTGACCGTCAATGGCATGGCCGGCATTCAGTTCACTGCCGAGAACGGCAACTCGATTTTCCTCCCCTTGGCTGGATATCGCAAAAGCGAGAATGTGTTCCACACCGGCATGTATGGTTACTACTGGAGTGGCGACCTCAACTCTGTCCTTGACTGGATGGCAGTTGAACTTAACCTGGGCGAAGGCTTCAACCGCACGTCTAACAACGCCGTTTTCAACGGTTGCTCGGTAAGAGCCGTAAAAGCGAAATAACCCATACCCACAATTAAACCAACTACAGAAACAACATCCCATATTATGAAAAAAATATTATTTGCATTTATTGCAGCATTCTCAGTGTTCCAGGTAGCCTGGGCTGACTACAGCCAGGACAATCTGGTTGTTATGACCAAAGAAGGTGACTCGAACTTTTACACCCTTGCCACTCGTCCCGTAGTGAAATTCAACGGCGGTGAGATGGTGCTCAAGTCGGGTGATACCGAAGTCAAGTATTCTCTGGGCGACATTCAGCAAATCGTTTTTGCCAAGGCAACTGACACCAAGAAAGGCGACGTTAATGGTGACGGCTCTGTTGATGTGAGTGATGTAAACATCCTTATCGATATCATCCTGGGTAACGACGACGCCGGCAAGTATAACGGCCGTGCCGACGTGAATGGTGATGGCATGGTTGATGTATCCGACGCTAATGCGCTTATTGACCTCATTCTTAACAACTAATTGAAGTATCATGAAAATCAAGTTATTAAGCCTTGTGCTTGCCATGTCAGTGTTCTCGCTAAACTCAATGGGCGAGACCAAGCGATATGTCCTGCACATCAACAAGACCGACAAGACGGTTGAGAAATATGATACTGAAGATATAGAGTCTCTTGAGAGCAACCCCGCCTCCGATGACACAAGGTTTGAGGCTGTTGACCTGGGACTGAGCGTTGAATGGGCAACCGCCAACCTTGACATCCACCGTTCTACCAAGGTGGCCAAGGGCCCCGAGGGACAGGGTGGACACTACGGTTGGGGCGACCCCACAGGCAACCACTCGGAGCAACCCGACAACGCATCATGGACCCCCTACGAGCCCGACCGCGCTAAGTGCCTGTCATACTACGGCGGCGAGAATCCTCCCAAGGACATCTGCGGCACCGACCTTGACATTGCCCACGTGCACTGGGGCGGCGACTGGCGACTCCCCTCACGTGCCGAGCAAGACGAACTGCGCGAGAAATGCAAGTGGGATAAGGATACGCTTAACGGCGTTACCGGTTATCGCGTGACCGGCCCCAACGGCAACAGCATCTTCCTGCCCGCAGCGGGCTTCCGATTTGCATCAAGCAACTTCGGTGGCGACTTCCTGAGCTACTACTGGAGCGGTACACTCAATCCTAACCCCGGTTACTCGGACTACGCTTATTACCTCGAGACCACTCCCGACTACTATGAGTGGCTCAGCGCAGCTCGCTATATCGGTCAGAGCGTGCGCGCCGTGCGCGATGTCCACAACACAATCCTCACTCTGAAAAACGGTGAAAAGCACGTGTATCGCATCGACGAGATCGAGAGCATCACCATCGAGGAGTTCTCGACCGACGAGGACTACTACGAGGCTGTTGACCTGGGTCTGACAAGCGGAACCAAGTGGGCTGCCGTCAACCTCGATATCGACCAGTATGACTATGCTGCTCCAGCTCCCGAGGTACTGGGCGGATACTACGGCTGGGGCGATCCCACAGGCCGCAACCACTCGGAGAACGAGGACGACTATCCCCGCTACGACAGCGAGAAGTCAATCAGCGGCACCGACCTCGACCTTGTGCACCTCTACTGGGGCGGCTCATGGCACCTGCCCACTATGGAAGAGAGCGAGGAGCTGCGCAACGAGTGCACATGGACCTGGGAAACCGTTAACGGCAAGCCCGGCTACCGCGTGACTGGCCCCAACGGCAACAGCATCTTCCTGCCTACATCGGGCTGGCGCATCGGCGAGAAGATTGACCAGGGTTATGTCAACACCCACGGCTACTACTGGAGCGGCACTAACGTGTCAGCGTTCTACGTGTATGAGATTGCTTTCTCACAGAAGTATCAGTGGTACTACAACTACCGCTACAACGGATACCAAATGCGTGGTGTAAGAAAATAACTTTTTTGAAGAATAGCGAATTTGTTTTCAGAAATTAGAATAATTAAAATAATTTCTTTATTCTAATTGTTTGAATTTCTGAATGTGAAAAATAATCTGCGCAATCCGCGTGATCTGCGAGAGAAAAATATAGCAACATCATGAAAAGATTAGCAATAATACTAAGTTTAGCATTTGCACTGCTCGCACTGCCCAGCAATGCGGCAAAGAAAGAGCTGGTGATGATTATTACCGACACCGCCGGCGTTGAGCAAATCATCCCCGTCGAGAAAATAGACAGCGTCCTCTTTGCCGAGGACGTGTGCGAGACTGTCGAGGGACACGCTGTGGTCGACCTGGGACTCTCGGTCAAGTGGGCATATGCCAACCTTGACCTCGAAGGCGAGAACATGGAGAGTGCACCCTACGTGGAGAACGACAAAGCCCTCTATGGCTGGGCCGACCCCACCGGCAAGCAGCACTCTACATCGCTCAACGACTATCCCGCTGGCGTGAGCTGGCCACCCAACAATGTCTCAGGCACCGACCTTGACATCGTCAAGAAGAACTGGGGCGGCGACTGGCGACTCCCCACCGACGAAGAGATGAAAGAGCTCATGACCGAGTGCACCTGGACATGGGAAACCGTAAACGAAGCCCACGGCTACCGTGTTACTGGTCCCAATGGCAACAGCATCTTCCTGCCTGCCAATGGTTTCCGCTTTGGCGAGCAAGCCGACGCCAAGGGCGTGTCGGGCAACTACTGGAGCGGCACGCTCTCGACCGACAACAACGACTCGGGACGCAGCATCTCGTTCAACTCGGTCATCAAGGGAACTGGATACTCACAGCGAATATACGGATTCTCAGTGAGACCCGTAAGAAAGTAATTTAACCCTATTTGGGGTGACAAATACCTCTCAAGCAGAGGTGTAAAACATAAAAGTTCACAACTTTGTGGTCCACAAGGTTGTGAACTTTTCGTTTTTGTAGGGTTTATTCCTTGGTAGCCAGTGTGTTGTGGTGGTTGTGACAGAGGGGGGGCGCATTATGCTGGGTTAAACCACGACACGCTGCCTTGCGGGGTGCAGGACAGCGTGTCGTGTTATGTTTAGCCGTAGTGGCTTAGAAGATGAATGTGCGCAGCAGGTAGTAGCTGAACATACCTGCGAGGTAGCCTACGAGCGAGAGGATGGTCATGTGCTTCATGTAGTTGCCGAAGCTTATTTTCTCGAGGCCCATCACTACGACGCCAGCGGCTGAGCCCACGATGAGCATCGAGCCACCCACGCCGGCACAGTAGGCCAGCAGCTGCCAGAACACACCGTCAACCGCCATGTCGCCAACGGGAGCGATGGGATACATACCCATGCAGCCAGCCACCAGGGGAACGTTATCCACGATACTTGACATCGCGCCGATAAGACCGGTAACGACGTAGTGGTTACCACCCGATATATTGTTGAGCCACACGCCCAGTTCCGTGAGAACGCCTATCTCCTCAAGGCAACCCACAGCCATGAGGATGCCCAGGAAGAACAGGATGGTACTCATGTCGAGGCGCTTAAGCAGCTTACTCATGCGGTTCTTGAGGTTCTCGCGATATTTCAAGCGCTTAGTACCGTAGAACAGCTCGGTGATGAGCCACAGGCAGCCCAACACAAGCAGGATGCCCATGAACGGGGGAAGACCGGTGAGATTGTGGAAAATGGGGACAAAAATGAGACCGCCCACACCCATGCAGAACACCGTGCGACGCTGGTGACCGTTGAGCTCGTCGATCGACTCGCTGGCCACGTGCTCGGGAGCAGCAAGTTCACCCTTGAGCTGGGTCATGAGCATCAGCGCGGGAACAAGCATCGAGATGATCGACGGGATGATGAGCTCCTTGATCACACCGCCCGCAGTAATCATACCTGCGTTCCACAGCATGATGGTGGTCACGTCGCCAATGGGCGAGAACGCGCCGCCCGAGTTGGCAGCAACGACAATAAGCGCCGCAAAGCGCACCCGGTCATAGCGGTCCTGCACCAGCTTGCGCAGCAGCATCACCATCACGATGCTGGTGGTGAGGTTATCAAGGATAGCACTCAGGAAGAACGTCATGAAAGCAACGCGCCACATGAGAGAGCGCTTGCTGCGAGTGCGCAGCAACTCACTCACGAAGTTAAACCCCCCATTGCGGTCCACGACCTCAACGATAGCCATGGCACCCATGAGGAAAAACAGCGTGGTGGCCGTGTTACCCAGATGCTTCTCGATGATTTCGTTAACGGTTGAGTGAATACTTGCCGGGTCACAGTGGATATAACTACCCGGATCGAGCATGAACAGAGTCCATGTCACTACAAACATGAGCAGGGCCACAGCAGCCTTGTTCACCCTAGTAACGCCCTCCAATGCTATTGACGCATAGCCTAGAAGGAACACAATCACAATACAAATAGTAAGCGTTGACATACTTAAATTTAGTCCAAAAATTGGTATTATTGGGTCAAAATTCCAAAATTCGGTGCAAAGTTAGTGTTTTTTTTGAGATAATGACAATAGTCCCCGCATTTTTATCACCTTTTATTTAAACAAAATTGCATTTTTTCACACTTTCTTCCACCCCTCCACCACCAGG